>NZ_JBEZMA010000065.1:0-39675 GCF_040652415.1 Streptomyces sp. NPDC048255 | reverse complement strand
GCCCCGCCGGCGTTTGAGGCGCAGGGTCCACATCCAGCCCCGCCGGCGTTTGAGGCGCGGGGGTCCGGGGGCAGCGCCCCCGGCAACCGCACCCCGCACCCCGGCAGGGCAACGGCACCGCCGGGCGCGTCAGCCCTTGGCCGTGGCCACATCCACCGGCGGTACCCGCAGCGCGACCCGCCCCGGGAGGGCAGTGGCCGCCAGGGCGAGCAGCCCGGCCACCCCCACCACCACCGCGTAGGCGACCGGCAGCACCGACGGCGCCGCCACCCCCGTCATGCCCACGCTGAACGCGGTCAGCACGGCCAGCGCGATCCCCGACCCCAGGACGACCCCGATCAGGACCACCGCCAGGGCCTCCGTCCGGAGCATCCGCAGCACCTGCCGCCGCTTGGCCCCGGCCAGCCGCAGCATCGCGAACTCCCGGACCCGCTCGGCGGTCGACATGGCCAGCGTGTTCACCACCGCGACGGCCGTGAAGGCCAGGACCAGTCCCATGGCCAGCAGGTTGATCTCCGCGCCGGCCTCCTGCCGCTTCGCCCGCACCTGGTCGGCGTCCCGCGCGGACAGCACCGTCACGCCGGGGAAGTCCTCCAGCGCCGCGGCCAGCCGCTCCCGCCCGGTGCCCGGCTCCGCCGCCACCAGTACGTTCGCGGCGAGCGGGTTGTCCACGTGCGCGGCCACCAGGCCGTGCGGGAGCGTCAGGTCGCCGAAGCCCAGCCCCCGGGCGTAGACCGCCGCGACCGTGAGGGTGACCGGGGTCCCGTCGCCGAGCGTCAGTTTCAGCGGGCTCCCCGGTGCCAGCCCCAGCTGGTCGGCGGCGACCTCGCTCACCGCCGCGCTGTGTTCCCCGAAGCCGTCCAGGCTCCCGCTCGTCACCGCGGGGTCCCAGGTCCGGGTCAGCCCGGCGGGGGTGACCCCTTGGGCGGAGTACTTCGACAGGCCCACGCGTACGGAGGTCCGTACGACCTCGGTGGCCGCCGTCACCCCCGGCGTGCCTCGCAGGCGTTCGGCGGCCTGGCCCGTGACACCGGGGCCCTGCGCCTCCAGGACCCAGCCGGCCCGGACCCCGTCACGGGCCTGCGCCCGGGCCGCGTCCCCGAGGGTTGGGGTGACGAAGAGCACGGTGCAGGTCATACCGGTCAGCAGGGCGAGCGGGGTCACGGCGGAGGCCATCCGGGTGGCGTTGCCGCGCAGGTTCGCGGTGGCCAGGTGGCCGCCCGTACCCGTCAGCCGGAGCGGACCGGCGAGCAGCGCGGTGGCGCCCCGTACGAGCAGCGGGCCGAGCAGCGAGACCGCCCCGGCCAGGACCACGACGGCCAGGAAGGTGACCGGGGTCGAGGCGGGCTCGGTGCGCAGCGAGGCCAGTACGGCGACCAGCACCGCCCCGGCGGCCAGCAGCAGCAACCCGGTCGCGATCCGGGCCCAGGCGGGCCGGCTCCGTTCGAGGGCCGCTTCGGCGAGCGCCTCGCCCGGGCGGATCCGGGCGATCCGCCGCCCGGTGATCCGCGCGGCGGCCCAGGCTCCGAGCAGGCTCGTCCCGACGGCGGCGAGCATCGGGAAGACGCCTGCGGTGCGTTCCAGGGTGGCGGGGACGACCCCGCTGCCGACGAACCGGCCGTGGAGCCAGGAGGCGAGCGGCAGCCCGGCGGCGGCCCCGGTGACCCCGGCGGCCAGGCCGACGAGCAGGGCCTCCCGGCCGATCATGCGCCGCAGTTGGCGGGGGGTGGCGGCGACGGCGCGCAGCAGGGCGAGTTCGCGGTGGCGCTGCTGGACGGAGAGGGCGAAGGTGCCGACGACCACGAGGATCGCGACGAGCAGCGAGGTACCGCCCATCGCTCCGCCCATGGAGACCAGCTTGATCCGCGCTCCGGCGGCGTCCGGGAACTCCACGGGGCCTCGTTCGTCGCCGACGGCGACCTGCGCGGTCGTGTCCTTGAGGGCCTGGCGGATCCGTCCTGCGAGCTCACGGGGATCGACCCCGGGCCGGGGCAGTACCCCGACGGCGGTGATCCGGCCGTCGCGGGCGGCGAGCCGCCCGGCTTCGGTGTCGCTGAAGAAGAGGGCGCTCTGCTGGACGAGGTCGCCGCGGGCGGCCGTCGCGATCCCGCTGACCCGGTACGTCTTCGGTTCGGCGGTGGCCTGCACGGTGAGCTCGGAGCCGGGCTCCAGTCGCGCGCGGGCGGCCAGGGCCCGGTCGATCACGATCTCGTCGTCGGTCCGGGGCGCGCGGCCCTCGGCAAGGGCGAAGGGGGTGAGGGCGGCGGAGGCCCAGGCGTGTCCGTACGAGGGCTTCGGCTCGCCCGGCAACTTGACCAGGGGCAAGGCCTGGAAGGTGAGTTCGGGCACGGCCTGCTCGACGCCGGGTACGGCGCGGACCGTGTCGGCGGTGGCGGCGGGGAGCCAGGCCCGTTCGGCGACGGGCTTGGCCTTGTGCTTCGTCTTGGTCTTGCCCTTCTTCTCCTTGACCGTGGTCTCGTGGACGTTCTGATCGGCGGAGACGATGACGGGCGCGGCCGCGTACCGCTCGGTGCCGATCTTTCCGCGGAGGCCCGTTTCCAGGAGGGTGCCGCAGGCGGTGACGAGGGCCGCGGCGCACAGGAGCGCCATGAAGGCACCGAGGAAACCGGCTTTGCGGTCCCGGAGGGTCTGAAGGGCGTAACGCAGCATCATGCGGCCAACTCTGCTGCCGGGCGCGCCCGCTGGCACTGGAGTGCCCCGGCGTCCGGCTCCGGGGGTTAGCCCCACCCGGCCACGCCGACGGCCCACCCGGCCACGCCGATCGCCCCACCACGGTCCCACCCGCGGCGCCCCACCGCGGTCCCACCGACGGCCGAGCCACGCCCCCATCGGCGGCCCCGCCGCCGGCCTGCCGACGGCCCGTCAGGCCTGGGTGCCCGGCCGGGTGCTCCGGCCCGGCGGCTCCGGCCGGGGCCGGTGGCCGTCACTCCCCCGGGTACCCCAGGCCGTCTGCCGCGTCTTCGTCGCCCTCCGCCTCCAGCGCGCGGCGGACCACCCGCAGGGCCATGCCTTCCGGGTACCCCTTGCGGGCGAGCATCCCGGCGAGGCGCCGGATCCGCTTGTCCCGCTCCAGGCCCCGGGTGGAGCGGAGCTTGCGCTCGACGAGCTCCCGGGCGGTCTGCTCCTCCTGCTCGGAATCCAGCAGCCCCAGGGCCTCCTCCACGAGGGTGGCGTGCACGCCCTTGGTCCGCAGCTCCTGCGCGAGCGCCCGGCGGGCCAGGCCCCGGCCGCGGTGCCGGGACTCGACCCAGGCCCCGGCGAAAGCGGCGTCGTCGATCAGGCCCACCTCCTCGTACCGGGAGAGGACCTGCTGCGACACCTCCTCGGGGATGCCCCGCTTGTGCAGGGCGTCCGCGAGCTGGCGCCGGGTGCGCGGGCTCCCGGTGAGCAGGCGCAGGCAGATCGCCCGCGCCTGCTCTTCGGGGCTCTGGGGCGGCAGTTCCTGGCGGCCCTCGCGGCCACCGGGAATCTCACCACCGCCCCTTTCCTGCTCCCGCACGGGTCAGCTCTTGGCCACGGCGGCCTTGGCCGTCGTCTTGGCCTTCGACGCCGGGGCGGGCACGGCGGCGGCCGTGGCGTCGGGCGCTGCGGCACCGGCCTCGGTGGTGGCCGTCTCGGCGTCCTTGCGGACCCCCACGCCCAGCTTCTCCTTGATCTTCCGCTCGATCTCGTCGGAGAGGGCAGGGTTGTCGCAGAGGAACTTCCGCGCGTTCTCCTTGCCCTGGCCGAGCTGGTCGCCCTCGTACGTGTACCAGGCACCGGCCTTGCGCACGAAGCCGTGCTCGACGCCCATGTCGATCAGACCGCCCTCGCGGCTGATGCCGTGGCCGTAGAGGATGTCGAACTCGGCCTGCTTGAACGGCGGCGCGACCTTGTTCTTGACGACCTTGACGCGGGTACGGTTGCCGACCGCGTCCGTACCGTCCTTGAGGGTCTCGATACGGCGGATGTCGAGACGCACGGAGGCGTAGAACTTCAGCGCGCGGCCACCGGTGGTGGTCTCGGGCGAGCCGAACATCACGCCGATCTTCTCGCGCAGCTGGTTGATGAAGATCGCGGTGGTCTTGGACTGGTTGAGCGCACCGGTGATCTTCCGGAGCGCCTGGCTCATCAGACGGGCCTGGAGACCCACGTGCGAGTCACCCATCTCGCCCTCGATCTCCGCACGCGGGACCAGGGCCGCCACGGAGTCGATGACGATCAGGTCGAGGGCACCGGAGCGGACGAGCATGTCCACGATCTCCAGCGCCTGCTCGCCGGTGTCCGGCTGGGACAGGATGAGGTTGTCGGTGTCCACGCCGAGGGCCTTGGCGTACTCGGGGTCGAGCGCGTGCTCGGCGTCCACGAAGGCGACGGTGCCGCCGGCCTTCTGTGCGTTGGCCACGGCGTGCAGGGTCAGGGTCGTCTTACCGGAGGACTCCGGTCCGTACACCTCGATGACACGGCCGCGGGGCAGCCCGCCGACGCCGAGGGCGATGTCCAGCGCGGTCGACCCGGTGGGGATGACCTCGATGGGGTCGTTCGGCTTGTCGCCGAGGCGCATGACCGCACCCTTGCCGAATTGCCGTTCAATCTGTGCGAGCGCGGCGTCGAGAGCCTTCTCGCGGTCGGTGCCTGCCATGGGTTCCACCCGGTTTGCTTGAGTCGATCGCTTCACGCCATTGACGCTAATGCCTGCCACTGACAATGCGCCTCCACGACCGGTTCGGCTGTGGATAACTCATCAGAATGGATGTTCGATTTCCCTGTCAAGCGCGCCACGCCAGAACCCCCTCGGCCCGTGCTGCGCCCCCGCGCCGGCGTCCGTCAACCCTGACGATCGTCGGGGTGGCGGGCCGCCCTTCGGCCGGGGTGCCCGGGCCGTGGCGTTCCTAGCGTCGGCGCCATGGAATCGATCGAGCGAAACGGGTGGGGCCGCCGGCTGCCGGCGGCGGTGGTGTCAGCCGGGGCGGGGGCAGCGACCGTGGTCTGGCTGGCGCCCGGCGGGACCCTGGGGACGAACGAGCCGGCGCAGGTCACCGCAGGCCTGTCGGTACGGGCCTACCGCGCGCTGACCGGGAGCGTGGCGGACGGGCCGGCGTGGGCCGGGGCCGTCCTGGAGGCGGCGAGCGAGGGCACGCTGCTGCTCCTGGGCCTGCTGCTGGTCTGGGCCGGCTGGACCGCGCTGCGCCGCCGGGACGCGCCGGGCCTGGCCGGGGTGGCGGTGGCCGCCGCCGGGACCGTGCTCGCGTACGGGCTCAGCGAGGCGGTCAAGCTCCTCGTCGACGAGGAGCGTCCCTGCCGGGCCCTGCCGGGGGTGCTGCCCGTGGCGCCGTGTCCCGCCGCGGGCGACTGGTCGTTCCCCAGCAACCACGCCACCCTCGCCGTCGCGCTCGCGGTCGGCGTGACCCTGGTACGGCCCCGGCTGGCCGCCCTGGCCCTGCCGGTGGCCGGGGCCGCGGCGCTGCTGCGGGTGCTGGTCGGGGTGCACTACCCGCACGACGTCCTCGCGGGCGCGGCGCTCGCCGCCGCGGCCGTGGTGACCGTACGGCTCCTCGTCCTGCCGCTCGCGGTGCGCGGGGCGTCAGCGCTCCTCGTACGGCGGCCGGCCGGACACCGCCGGGACCACGCCGGCCTCGTGCGCGACGACGGCCGCCGCGGCCCGGTTGTCGACGCCGAGGCGGGCGAGGATGGAGCTCACGTGGGCCTTCACCGTGCCCTCCGCCAGGCTCAGGCGGCGCGCGATCTGCCCGTTGGAAAGGCCGCTGCCGAGGAACGCGAGCACCTCCCGCTCCCGGGCGGTCAGGGTGTCGACGCGGGCGCGGGCGGCGGAGCGGCGGCCGGCCCGGGCTCCCGCGCCGCCGGCGGCGAGGTGCGCGACGACGCGGGCCGCTACCTTCGGTGACAAGTAAGCAGCGCCTTCGGCCACCGCCCGGACCCCGGCGGTCAGCTCCTCCGGCTCGCCGGATTTGATCAGGAAGCCGGTGGCCCCTTCGCCGAGGGCGCGCAGGATGTACTCGTCCTCGCCGAAGGTCGTCAGCATCACGACTCCCGTGCCGGGTACGGTCCTTCGTATCTCGGCGGCGGCTTCGATGCCGTCCGTCCCCGGCATCCGGATGTCCAGGACGGCCACGTGCGGACGGTGGCGCTGGACCAGCTCCACCGCCTGGCGGCCGTCGGCGGCCTCGGCGACGACGGTGAGGCCGGGGTCGGTGGCGAGGACCGCGCGGACGCCCGCGCGGATCATGGGCTCGTCGTCGGCGATCAGGATCCGGATCATCGGACGTCCTTCCCGGTGAAGTTGTCGGCCGAGACCAGGCGGCCGGCGCGGAAGCAGAGACGGTAGAGGTCGCCCGAGCGGTCGTCGAACGGGTCGGCGGTCTGTACGTAGAACTCGCAGGCCGTGTCCGGCGGTACGGGTGTGGGCGCGGCCGGCCGGCGGGTCGTCTGGCGCTCGGGCAGGTACGGCGCCACGTCCGCGCGGGTCTGCCCGAGGCGCAGTCCGGCGTAGTCCCGCGGGTCGAGGACCGACTGCCGTGCCGTGACGGTGTCCCACAGCCGGATCCCGCCGATGAGCAGCGCGGCGGTGCACAGCGGCACCAGCACGGCCGCGGTGGCGGTGCGTCCCAGCCTGCGGCGGGCCCTGCGGTGCTCGGCGGGCAGTGTCGCGCCCGGGCCGTCGGGGCCGTCGGGGCCGTCGGGCTGCGGGGAGGCCGCTCCGGCGCGGTGCGGGAGGGTGGCCCGGACGGCGAAGCCGCGGCCTTCGGGGCCCGCCGCGAAGGAGCCGCCGGCCAGCCGGACGCGTTCGTCCAGGCCGATGAGCCCGAAGCCGTGGCCCTCACCGGGGGCGGCAGGCACGAGCGCCCCGGCCCCGGGCGCGGGCGATACGGGCGGCGCGGCCTGGAGCCGGCCGGCCGCAGCCGTGACCGCAGTCGTGGCCACAGCCATAGCCGCAGTCGTGGCCGCGGACGCGGCGCCGGGCACCGGCTCGTCGGTCACGCTGACCTCGGTCCGCTCCTGCCCGTGCCGCACGAGGACGGTCGCCCGCTGCCCCGGCGCGTGCTTGGCGAGGTTCGTCAACGCCTCCTGGACGACGCGGTGCACGGCCCGCTCGACGGCCCTCGGCGCGACGTCCGGCGCGGGCTCCGGCGCGTCACCGCCCGCCGCCGCTACGCCCTCCACCCGCAGCCGGACGTCGAGCCCCGCCGCGGCCGCCCGGTCCACCATGCCCTGGAGTCCGGTGAATCCGGCCCCGGCCCCGCCCCCGGCGGGATCCGCGGGCTCGCGCAGCACGCCGATCACCTCGCCGAGCCGGTCCACGGCTGCCCCCGCCCTGGCGCGGATGTCCTGTGCGGCGGCCCGGTGCTCCTCGGGGAGGCCGGGGGCCAGCTTCAGCGCTCCCGCCGACAGGGCGATGAGGCTGAGGTCGTGGCCGAGCAGGTCGTGCATGTCCTGTGCGATCCGGGTCCGTTCGCGCAGCCGGGCCTGTTCCGCGACCAGCCGCTGCTCGCGCTCCAGCCGCCCGGCCCGCTCCCAGCCGGCCCGCACCAGTTCGCGGTACTGGCGCAGGAAGCGGCCCGCGAACCACGGCAGCATCGCCGCCACGAGCAGCAGCCCCACGAACCGGCTCGCCCACCCCAGCCACGCTGGCACCAGGAGCACGGCCACCACGGCGGCCACGAGTACGGCGGCCAGGGCCGCGGCCGTACTCCGGTTGCGCCCCGGCCGGCTCCCCGCGAGGAAGGCGCAGACCGCCGCCGGAACGCCCCACCACAGGGTGGCGACGCCCGTGCAAGCGGCGGCCACCGCTCCGGCGAACAGGCCCGCGGACAGCACCGGGCCCGGCACCCGGGCCTTCATGATCACTGATCTCACGGACGCGACCCTACGGAAGCCGGCCGCCCCGCGGCACTGTCGAAAGTCCACTGGTGCAGCGACCCGGCGAACTCCCGGAGGCCCCGCACCACCGCGGGCGACGGCCTCTCCGGGCCACGTACCCCTGCGGGCGACGGCGAGCGGCCCGCCCTCAGTCGTCGGCACCCCCGTGTCCGTCGGCCGCCCCCGTGTCCGTCGGCCGCCTCCGCGTCCCACCGGCCCGGCCCTTCCACCGGGCCCTCGCCCGCACCGCCCTGCCGCGCCGTGCGGTCGGCCGCCTCGCCCTGTCGGCATCCCGCCCGGTCCGGGGCACCCCCACCCGCGGCCGGCCGTCCGGCAGCCCGCACAATCATGGCTACGGCACGATGCAGGGGGACACAGGACATGAACAGACGCACGGCGACGGCCGCGCTCATCGGTGCGGCGCTGGTCGCGGGCACCACGGCATGCGGCGGCAGCGGCACGGGCACCGCGGGCAAGGCCGCGGCCTCCGCGAGCCAGAGCCCGGGCGGCGCGAGCCAGAGCCCGGCCACGAGCCAGAGCCCGGCCGCCGACCCGAGCCCGGCCGGCCCGCCGGGACCGACCGTGGAGCAGCTCAAGACCTTCGCGCTCGCGCCGGGCGACAAGGCCGGGCAGTACGAGGCCGCGGAGCCGCTGCTCGACGAGCCGATGAGCGAGATGTACGAGGCCACGCCCGCGGCGTGCGGCCCGCTCAGCACCCTCGGCAAGGCCGGCCACACGGCCCAGGCCTACGTCAAGACGGACGTGCCCGGCGAATGGCAGACCGTCGACACGGAGATCCTGCTGCGCTCCTACGCGGGCGGCGGCGCGGCCGCGGCGATGAAGTCCCTGGCCGAGGCGGGCAAGCAGTGCGGCGGCGGTTACACCGAGGACCGCGCCCTCGTGGAGGCGAAGGTCCTCAAGGTGGAGCCGGTCAAGGCTCCCGCGCTCGGCGACGAGGCCCTGTCGTACCGGATCGTGGTGCAGGACGTGAAGGACAAGGACACGTCGCTGTACAAGTACCTGACGGTGATCCGCTCCGGGTCGGTGACCCTCTCCTTCAAGTCGGACATCATCGACATCAAGGACTTCGGCGGGGTGCCGACCGAGGTGGTCACGGCCCAGTGGGAGAAGTTCGCGAAGGCCTCCGGCGCGGCCTCGTAGAAGCGGCGCACATCGAGTGACAACCCAAGGTTGACAGTCATCCGACTGTCAACCTACGGTTGCACCCATGACGAACCCTTCGGTGGAACCCGTTCGCATGACCAATCCGGTACGCCTCGACGACCTCATCGAGGCCATCAAGAAGGTCCACACCGACACCCTGGAGCAGCTCAGCGGCGCCGTCGTCGCCGCCGAGGCCCTCGGCGACGTGGCCGACCACCTCATCGGCCACTTCGTCGACCAGGCCCGCCGCTCCGGCGCCTCCTGGACCGACATCGGCCGCAGCATGGGCGTCACCCGCCAGGCCGCCCAGAAGCGCTTCGTCCCCAAGGCCGACAAGGAGGGCGACGCCGGCCTCGACCCCAACCAGGGCTTCGGCCGGTTCACCCCCCGCGCCCGCAACGGGGTCGTGGTCGCGCAGAACGAGGCCCGCGCCGCCGGCAACACCGAGATCCGCACCGAGCACCTGGTCCTCGGCCTGCTCGCCGAGCCCGAGGGCCTCGCGGCGCTCGCCCTGAGCGCCCAGGGGGTCGCGGCCGACACCGTACGCGCCGCGGCGACCGCCACCCTGCCCCCGGCAGTGGCGGACGTCCCCGACCTGATCCCCTTCGACGCCTCGGCGAAGAAGGTCCTGGAGCTCACCTTCCGCGAAGCCCTGCGCCTCGGCCACGGCTACGTGGGCACGGAGCACCTCCTCCTCGCACTCCTGGAGCAGGAGCACGGCGAGGGCCTGCTGACCGGCCTCGGTGTGGACAAGGCCGCCGTCGAGGCGACCGTCACCGAAGCCCTGGCAGCCGTACTCGGCGGCGAGGCCGCCGGGAAGTAGAGGCGTCGGCGTCCCTCGTCAGCTCGTACCGCTTCACGTACGCGCCGAGGAACGCCTGGAGGGTGGCCACGGCCGGGATCGCGATCAGCGCCCCGACCGCGCCCAGCAGGGCGGTGCCCGCGACGACCGAGCCGAAGGCCACCGCGGGATGGATGTCCACGGTCTTCGAGGTCAGCTTGGGCTGGAGGACGTAGTTCTCGAACTGCTGGTAGACCACCACGAATCCGAGCACGTACAGCGCGTACCAGGGACTGACCGTGAAGGCGATCAGCATCGGCAGCGCGCCCGCGAGATAGGTGCCGATGGTGGGGATGAACTGGGAGACCAGTCCCACCCACACCGCGAGCGCGGGCGCGTACGGCACGCCGAGGACCGCCAGCAGGATGTAGTGCGCGACCCCGGAGATCAGCGCCATCAGCCCGCGTGAGTAGAGGTAGCCGCCCGTCTTGGCGACGGCGATCTCCCAGGCGCGCAGCACCTCGGCCTGCTTCGCGGGCGGCAGTACGGAGCACAGCGCGCGCCGCAGCCGCGGTCCGTCGGCGGCGAAGTAGAAGGAGAACAGCCCGATCGTCAGCAGCTTGAACAGTCCGCCGAGCACGGTGGCGGACACGTCGAGCACACCGGTCGCGCTGTTCTGCACGTACTTCCGCAGCCAGTCGGAGCGCAGCAGGCTGTCCTGGATCTCCAGCCGGGACAGCTCGGTGCGGAAGGTCGAGTTGATCGAGTTGATCACCGAGTCGAGGTAGCGCGGGAAGCCCTCGACCATGTCGATGATCTGCCCGGCGAGCATCGAGCCCAGCAGGGTGAGGAAGCCGGCGGCGAAGACGAACACCCCGAGGAACATCAGGAAGGTGGCGAGCCCGCGGCGCATGCCGCGGGCCGCCATCCGGGACACCGCGGGTTCGATCGCGAGCGCGAGGAAGAACGCGATCAGGACGTTGACGAGCAGTCCGATGAGCTGGTGGAAGGCCCAGCTGCCGAGCTGGAAGCAGGCGACGAGGGCCAGTACGAGGATCACGGCGCGCGGCAGCCAGCGCGGCATCCGCGCCTCCGCCACCGGCGGGGCGCCCCCGGCGGGCGGACCTCCCGGAGCGGGACCGCCGGGCCGGGCCGGGTCGGCCGGCCATGAGGGCGTCGTCCCCGGGACGTTCTCGGGCGGGTCGGTCGTCTCGTCAGTGGCTGCCACGCGGCCAAGTCTGGCTCACCCGCCGCCCGTACGGCGAAGCGGCCTCCGACGGAACCCGCCACCGCACCCGCGTACCGGCGCGGCGCGGCGCGTCAGCGCAGTGAGGCCGGCACGTCCATCGCCGAACACACCGCGCGCCAGACGTCCTTGGCCTCCCAGCCCGCGTCCAGCGCCTGGTGGACGGTGCGCCCGCCCAGCTCCGTCATGACGTGGTCCCGCGCGAAGGAGTCCGCGTAGCCCGCACCGAAGTGCTCCGCCATCCGCTCCCAGAAAATCGTCAACCGCATGCCTCCAGTATCCCGCCCCGGAGAGTGCACCCGCCCCGTTCGCCCTCCGGCGGCGCACCACGGCGTCCTACGGTTTCTCGCATGCCTGGAGACGAAGCTCCCCCGCCGGCCCCAGCGGCACCGCGGACCCCACCGGCACCGCTGGCACCGTCGGCATGTCCGGCACCGTCAGCACCGCCGGCACCGTCGGCGCCACCCGCGCCCCTGGCCCGCGCGGAACAGTTCATCTGGCTCACGGCCCGCGTGCTGGAGCAGCGCCGCTTCGCGTTCCACTTCCTCGGCGGGGACGCCGACGCGGTGGACACCGCCCTCGGCTCGTACCTCAACGGCGACGGGGGCTACGGGCACGCGCTCGACCCGGATCTGCGCGGTCCGCTCAGCCAGCCCCTGCACACCGCGCACGCCCTGCGGGTGCTGGACGGCCTGGGCCGCTGCGCCGGGCAGCGCATCGAGAGGCTCTGCCGCCACCTGACCCGGGTCTCCACCCCGGACGGCGCGCTCCCGGTGCTCTCCCCGTCCCCCCGCGGCTACCCCTCGGCCCCCTACCACCCGGTCCACGACGACCCGCCGGGCGAGCTGCTGACCACGGGCCCGGTCGTCGGGCTGCTGCACCGCAACCGGATCTGGCACGCCTGGCTGTTCCGGGCCACGGACTTCTGCTGGGAGCGGGTCGAGACGCTGCGCCACTCCCATCCGTACGAGATCCAGAGCGCGGTGGCCTTCCTCGACGGCGCCCCGGACCGGGCCCGGGCGGCGGCGGCCGCGGACCGGCTGGGGCGCCTGGTGCGCGAGCAGCGGCTGGTGGTGCTCGATCCGGGGCGGCGGGGCGACCATCCGCCCTACCCCGGCCACGCGCCGGACGAGCACCTGTTCCCGCACGACTTCGCGCGCCGGCCCGAGTCCCTGGCCCGCAGCTGGTTCACCGACGCGGAGCTGGACCGCTCGCTGGACTTCCTCACCGCGCAGCAGCAGCCGGACGGCGGCTGGCCGGTGCACCGCCGCGCCTGGGCCCCCGGCAGTTTCCTGGAGCGGCGGCCCATCGCCACGGTCGAGGCGCTGCTGACCCTGCGGGCGTACGGGCGGCTGCCGGCTCCGGTCAGCCGCCCGCCAGGGCCCGTACACCCGCGGTGACCAGCACGGCCGCGGCGACGACCACCAGGAAGGGGGCGCGCAGCAGCAGCGCGAGCCCGGCGGCGGCCAGTCCGGCGGCGCGGGCGTCGAGCACGAGCTCGTTCCCGGTGCTGAAGGTCTGCTGCGCGGTGAGCGCGGCGAGCAGTGCGACGGGCAGCAGGGCGGCCAGCCTGCGCACCACCGGCCGTTCCAGGGCCCCGGCGGGGACGAGCAGCCCGGCGAGTTTGACGGCGTAGCAGCCGACGACGGTGAGCCCGATGGCGATCCAGACGTTCACGAGCGGCGTCCCTTCATCCACAGCACGGCGGGCGCGGCCAGCGCGGCGATCAGCACCGGCACCCCGGCGGGCAGCACGGGCAGCAGTCCCAGCCCCAGGACGAGCGCGAGGGCGGCGACGGCCCGCTCGGTGGAGCTCTTGAGCATGGGCGCGAGCAGGGCCAGGAACACGGCCGGCCCGGCGGCGTCCAGCCCCCACACCCGGGTGTCCCCGATGGCCTCGGCGCCGAGGGCGCCCAGCAGGGTGGTGAGGTTCCACAGCACGTAGAGGGTCAGCCCGGTGACGGCGAACCCGAGCCGGGCCGACTTGCGGCCGGGCTGGGCCAGCGCCACGGCGGTGGTCTCGTCGATCACCCAGTGCGCGGCGAAGGGCCGGACGGCCCGGGGCAGGGCGAGGAGCTGGGACAGCCGCAGCCCGTAGAAGGCGTTGCGGGTGCCGAGGAAGAAGGCCCCGGCAGCGGCGGTGAACGGGTTCCCGCCCGCCGCCAGCGCTCCGACCAGTGCGAACTGCGAGGCGCCGGTGAAGACGAGCAGGCTGAGCACGCAGGCCTGGAGGGTGCTGATCCCGGCCCCGGCGGCGGTCACCCCGAAGGCGAACCCGGAGAGCCCGACGGCCACCCCCACCCCGAGCGCGTCCCGCACCACGGCGGCGCGCGGCCGCTCCTCGGCGACCCCCTCGGGGGTCTCCTCCATCACTGTCCGTTGTTCTCCCACGCCCCGAACGTACGCAGGGAGGGACGGCCGGGTCTTGTACGTTCTTGCACCCCGGCCGGCCCACGGCTCAGCCCCGACCCCGCACCGGCTCCCCGAGCAGCCGGTTCCATGGCCGGGAGCTAGCCGGCGGCCCGTTCCCGCCGGTACGCGCCCGGCGGGACGCCCACGATGCGGGTGAAGTGCCGGTTGAGGTGCGGCTGGTCGGTGAAGCCGACGGCGACGGCCGCCTCCGCGGGCGGGTTCCCCGCGTCCAGCAGCCGGCGCGCCCGCCGGACCCGGGCGTCGGTGAGCCAGGTGTGCGGCGGCATCCCGTACCGGTCCCGGAAGGCCCGCAGCAGGGCGAAGGGGCTCGTGCCCAGCTCGGCCGCCAGCTGCTCCAGCGACGGCGGGTCCGCCATCCGCTCCTCCAGCACCGCCTTGGCCCGTGCGGCGTCGGCGGCCCCCGCCGAGCCCGCCGGCCGGGCGGGCAGCGGGCCCGCGTGCCGGCTGAGCATCCGCGCGACCACCCCGCGCAGCAGGGTGTCGGCGGCCAGCGCGTTCCCGGCCTCGGCGGCCCGGTGCACCTCGGTGATCACCTGTGAGGCCTGCGGGTCGGTGACCAGGTCGGTGGTGAAGCCGGGGGTCCCGCGCAGGGTGCCGATCTCGGCGGCGACCTCGGTGATCAGGTCGCGGGAGGGGTAGAGGGTGGCGTACGCCCAGCCCTCGGGCACCCCGGCCCGGGCGCTGTGCGGCACCTCGGGGTTGATCAGGACCACGCTGCCCGGCCCGGCGCGCAGGGTGCCGTCCGGCAGGCCGACCTCCTCGATCCCCCCGGTGACGGCCGCGAGGACGTACCCGTCGTGCGCGTGGCGCGGGAAGGTGTGGCGGACGTAGCGGGCGCGCAGCAGGTCGAGGCCGGGCAGTTCCGCGTACTGCCAGTGCCGGGCCCACTCCCCGCTCCGGCTCCTGCCGTCCGTGCCCATCCCCCCATTCTGCGCCCCCGGCGGGAGCGGTGTTCGCGCAGGTCCGGCCCGTTGTCAGCGCCGGGGTGCACGATGGGGGCATGGCCGGCTCCGCGCTCGACTCGTTCTCCCCCGCGACCCGCTCCTGGTTCACGGGGGCCTTCCGTATGCCCACCTCCGCGCAGGAGGGCGCCTGGCGGGCCATCGGGGAGGGCTCGGACGTGCTCGTCGTGGCGCCCACCGGCTCCGGCAAGACCCTCGCGGCCTTCCTCGCCGCGCTGGACGCGCTGTCCTCCACGCCGCCGCCCGCCGATCCGAAGAAGCGCTGCCGGGTGCTGTACGTGTCCCCGCTGAAGGCTCTCGCGGTGGACGTGGAGCGCAATCTGCGCAGCCCCCTGACCGGGATCCGGCAGGAGTCGGTCCGCCTCGGCCTGCCCGAGCCGGAGATCCGGGTCGGGATCCGCTCCGGGGACACCCCGCCCGCGGAGCGCCGGTCGCTGGCGACCCGCCCGCCGGACATCCTGATCACGACGCCCGAGTCGCTGTTCCTGATGCTGACCTCGGCGGCCCGCGACGCCCTGGCCGGGATCGAGACGGTGATCCTGGACGAGGTGCACGCGGTCGCGGGGACCAAGCGCGGGGCGCACCTGGCCCTCTCCCTGGAGCGGCTGGACGAGCTGCTGCCGCGTCCCGCGCGCCGGATCGGCCTGTCGGCGACGGTCCGGCCGGTGGACGAGGTGGCCCGGTACCTCGCACCGCGCGGCAAGGTGGAGATCGTCCAGCCGCCGTCGACAAAGGAGTTCGACCTGTCGGTGGTCGTCCCGGTGCAGGACATGGGCGAGTTGGGGGGTTCTCCGGCGAGCGAGGGCAAGGAGGGCGGGGACAAGCCGTCGATCTGGCCGCATGTGGAGGAGCGGATCGCCGATCTGGTGCAGGCCCACCGCTCCACGATCGTGTTCGCCAACTCCCGGCGGCTCGCCGAGCGGCTCTGCAACCGGCTCAACGAGATCGCGTACGAGCGTGCCGTGGGCGAGAAGCTGCCCGAGGGCGCGCCCCCGGCCGAGATCATGGCCCAGTCGGGGGCCGCGCAGGGCGCCCCGCCGCTGCTGGCCCGCGCCCACCACGGTTCGGTGTCGAAGGAGCAGCGGGCCCTCGTGGAGGAGGACCTGAAGGCGGGCCGGCTGCCCGCCGTGGTCGCCACCTCCAGCCTGGAACTGGGCATCGACATGGGCGCGGTGGACCTGGTGGTGCAGGTGGAGTCCCCGCCCTCGGTGGCCTCCGGGCTCCAGCGGGTGGGCCGGGCCGGGCACCAGGTGGGCGCCGTCTCCCGGGGTGTGGTCTTCCCCAAGTACCGCGGTGACCTGGTGCAGGCGGCCGTGGTCACCGAGCGGATGCGGACGGGTTCGATCGAGTCCCTGCGGATCCCCTCGAACCCGTTGGACGTCCTCGCGCAGCAGCTGGTCGCCATGACGGCGATGGACACCTGGCAGCTGGACGACCTCCTCGCGCTGGTCCGCCGGGCCGCGCCCTTCGCGGCGCTGCCGGAATCGGCGTTCACCGCGGTCCTGGACATGCTGGCGGGCCGCTATCCGTCGGACGCGTTCGCCGAGCTCAGACCGCGGGTGGTCTGGGACCGCGTGGCCGGCACGGTCACCGGCCGGCCGGGGGCGCAGCGGCTGGCGGTCACCTCCGGCGGCACCATCCCGGACCGCGGGCTCTTCGGCGTCTTCCTGGCCGGCTCCACTGCGTCTGATGAAAAGAGGGGGAAGAAGGGCGGCGGCCGGGTCGGGGAGCTGGACGAGGAGATGGTCTACGAGTCGCGCGTCGGGGACGTGTTCACCCTCGGCACCACCTCGTGGCGCATCGAGGACATCACCCGCGACCAGGTCCTGGTCACCCCGGCCCCCGGGGTGCCGGGGCGGCTGCCGTTCTGGAAGGGCGACCAGCTGGGCCGCCCGCTCGAACTGGGCCGCGCGGTGGGCGCGTTCCTGCGCGAGCTGGGCGGCCTGACCGACGAGGACGCCCGGCTGCGGCTGCTGGCGGCCGGGCTGGACGCCTGGGCCGCGGAGAACGTCCTGGCGTACCTGGCCGAGCAGCGCGAGGCCTGCGGCCACGTGCCGGACGACCGGACCATCGTGGTGGAGCGGTTCCGCGACGAGCTCGGGGACTGGCGGGTCGTCGTCCACTCCCCCTTCGGCGCGCAGGTGCACGCGCCGTGGGCGCTGGCGCTGGGCGCCCGCCTCGCCGAGAAGTACGGCATGGACGCGCAGGTGATGCACGCCGACGACGGCATCGTGCTCCGCCTGCCGGACGCGGACCTGCTCTCCTTCGACCTCCTGGACCACGACCCGGCCGGCCCGGCGCCGTTCGAGTTCGACGACGAACAGGCCCCGCTGGGCGCGGCCGACGTCACCTTCGACCACGGGGACGTCCAGCAGATCGTCACCGACCAGGTCGGCGGGTCCGCGCTCTTCGCCTCCCGCTTCCGCGAATGCGCGGCCCGCGCGCTGCTGCTGCCGCGCCGCAGCCCGGGCAAGCGCACCCCGCTGTGGCAGCAGCGCCAGCGGGCGTCCCAACTGCTCCAGGTGGCCTCGGAGTTCGGTTCGTTCCCGATCGTGCTGGAAGCCGTACGCGAATGCCTCCAGGACGTCTTCGACGTCCCCGGCCTCACCGAGCTGATGGGTGACATCGAGGCGCGCCGCGTCCGCCTGGTCGAGGTCACCACCCCGGAGCCCTCGCCCTTCGCCCGGTCCCTCCTCTTCGGCTACGTCGCCCAGTTCCTCTACGAGGGCGACTCGCCCCTGGCCGAGCGCCGGGCGGCCGCGCTCTCGCTGGACTCCCGGCTGCTGGCCGAGCTGCTCGGCCAGGCGGAGCTGCGCGAACTGCTCGACGCGCAGGTGCTGGAGGAGCTGGAGCGGGAACTGCAGTGGCTCACCGAGGACCGGCGGGCCAAGGACCCCGAGTCGGTGGCCGACCTGCTGCGCCTGCTGGGCCCCCTGACCGAGGCCGAGCTGACCGGGCGCGGGGCGGACCCGGCGTGGGCGGCGGAGCTCGGCGCGGCCCGCCGGGCCGTCCGGGTCCGGATCGCCGGCGCGGACCACTGGGCGGCGATCGAGGACGCGGGCCGGCTGCGGGACGCACTGGGCACGGCCCTGCCGGTCGGTGTCCCGGAGGCGTTCACCGAACCGGTCAAGGATCCGCTGGGCGACCTCCTGGCCCGGTACGCCCGCACGCACGGACCGTTCACCACGGCCGCCGTCGCCGCCCGCTTCGGCCTGGGCGCGGCAGTCACCGAGGGCGCCCTGCACCGGCTCGCGGCGGCCGGGCGGGTGGTCCAGGGCGAGTTCCATCCGGCCGGCATCGGCCAGGAGTGGTGCGACGCGCAGGTGCTGCGCAGGCTCCGCCGCCGCTCCCTGGCCGCGCTCCGGCAGGAGCTGGAGCCGGTCCCGCCGACCTCCTTGGCCACCTTCCTGCCGCAGTGGCAGCACCTGGGCGGGGCCCTGCGCGGGATCGACGGCCTGGCCCGGGCGGTCGAACAGCTCCAGGGCGCCCCGGTCCCGGCCTCCGCGCTGGAGCGCCTGGTCCTGCCCTCGCGCGTGAGCGGCTACTCCCCCGCCCTGCTGGACGAGCTGACCACGAGCGGCGAGGTGGTGTGGGCGGGCGCCGGGGCCCTGCCGGGCAAGGACGGCTGGGTCTCCCTCTATCTGGCGGAGGCCGCGCCCCTGCTGCTGCCCCCGCCGCACCCCCTGGAGCTGGGCCCCCTGCACCAGGCGGTCCTGGACTCCCTCGCGGGCGGGTACGGCCTGTTCTTCCGGCAGATCACCGAATCGGTGCGCGCCGGCCATCCGGAGGCGACCGACCTGGACCTGTCCTCGGTGCTCTGGGACCTCGCCTGGTCGGGCCGCCTGACGAACGACACCCTGGGCCCGCTGCGCTCCCTGCTCGGTTCGGGCCGCACCGCGGGGTCGACCGCCCACCGGGCCCGGCGCACCGTCCCCCGCGGCCGGTACGGCACCCTCAGCGCGACCGTGTCCCGTACCGGCCCGCCCACGGTCTCGGGCCGCTGGTCGCTGCTGCCCTCCCAGGCCCCGGACCCGACGCACCGGGCCCACGCCCTGGCCCGTACCCTGCTGGACCGGCACGGGGTGGTCACCCGGGGCGCGGTCGCGGCGGAGGGCGTCGAAGGCGGCTTCAGCGCCGTCTACCGGGTCCTGTCCGCCTTCGAGGACAGCGGCCAGGCCCGGCGCGGGTACGTGGTCGAGGGGCTGGGGGCGGCCCAGTTCGCGATGGACGGCGCCGTGGACCGGCTCCGGGCCGCCGAGCGGACCCCGCCCCCGCTGGTGGCGGTGGTGCTGGCCGCTGCCGATCCGGCGAACGCGTACGGCGCGGCCCTGCCCTGGCCGGAGCCGCCGGAGGGGGCCACCCACAAGCCGGGCCGCAAGGCGGGCTCGCTGGTGGTCCTGGTGGACGGGGAGCTCACCGTGTACCTGGAGCGGGGCGGGAAGACCCTCCTCGCCTGGCCCCCGCCCGACGACCCCCGCCTGGGCGCGGCCGTCGCGGCCCTGGCGGCCGCTTCCCGCGCGGGCACCCTGCCCGCGCTCACGGTGGAGCGGATCAACACCGCCGCGGCCCTGACCTCCCCCCTGGGCCCCGCCCTGGAGGCGGCGGGCTTCCACGCCACCCCCAGGGGCCTGCGCCTGCGCTCCTGAGGGCCGGAGGCGGTCGCGCCCGTTCCACTTATGTCTTGGCCATGTCACAGACCTCTTGGACCTGTCACAGAACGGCTGCCGACCCATCCCCGTGCTGGCCGGGGCCCTTATCCATCCCTTATCAAGATGATCACAGGCATCACATTTGACGATGCACATTCATGGGGGAGAAGAAGTGAGCACCAACAGCATGCGCCGTACCACCCTGGGCGCGGTCGGCCTGGCCGTCGCCGGAACCCTTGCCCTGACGGGCTGCAAGAACGGCAACGAGGAGCTGAGCCCGATACCGACGGGCAGCCCGTCCGCCCAGCCCTCGCAGCCGGAGCAGTCCGCCCAGCCCAGCTCCCCGGCCGAGCCCTCGGCCGGCGGCAGCGCGGAGGCGCCCGCCCCGGGTGCGGGGGGCACCGCGAAGTCCGGCCAGGTCTTCAAGATCGGCGAGACCGCACGGATCCCGTTCAGCTACGGGAGCAACAAGGGCGGCCAGCTCGACCTCACCGTCACCGCGATCGAGCAGGGCAACCCGGCCGACCTGGACGCCCTCAAGCTCGGCGACAAGGTGAAGGGGATGATCCCCTACTACATCCGCTACTCGGTCAAGAACACCGGCACCACGGACCTCTCGTACTCCTCCGTGGGCCACATCAAGGGCCTCCTCGCGGACGGCAGCGAAGCCCAGAAGGTGTCGGTCATCGGCAAGTTCGAGAAGTGCCCGAACGAGTCGCTGCCGAAGGGGTTCACCAACGGCCAGACGCAGACCAGCTGCACCCTGGCCCTCGCCCCGTCGGACCAGACGAAGGTCACCGCCGCCGAGTACTGGGGCGAGCCCTACAACGTGCTGAGCAAGAACAAGGGCCTCGTCTGGAAGTGACGAGCGGCCGGCGACCCGGCCTCATGTGACACCACGGGCCCCCGCGGCGCCGTCCCGCCGCGGGGGCCCCTGCGCTCCCCACCCGCCCGTACGAAGCCACCGCCGCGCACGGGCGAAGCCCACCGCCGCGCACGGGGCCACCCCGGGGAAGCCGCCCCGGGGCGACAATGGGGCCATGCCCGAAGGAGACAGTGTCTGGCGTGCGGCGGCCCGGCTGCACGCGGCGCTCGCCGCCCGGCCGCTGACCCGCAGCGACCTGCGCGTCCCCCGCTTCGCCACCGCCGACCTCACCGGCCGGACCACCCTCGAGGTCGTCCCCCGCGGCAAGCACCTCCTCGCCCGCTTCGAGGGCGGCCTCACCCTCCACAGCCACCTCCGCATGGACGGCGCCTGGCGCGTCTTCCCCGCGGGCGCGCCCTGGCACGGCGGCCCCGCCCACGAGATCCGGGCCGTCCTCGGCACCGCCGAGCACACCGCCGTCGGCTACCGCCTCCCCGTACTGGAACTGCTCCGCACCGCCGACGAGGACCGGGCGGTGGGCCACCTCGGCCCCGATCTGCTCGGCCCGGACTGGGACCCCGACCGGGCGGCCGCCAACCTCCTCGCCGCGCCCGATCGCCCCCTCGGCGAAGCCCTGCTCGACCAGCGCAACCTCGCCGGGATCGGCAACATCTACAAGGCCGAGCTGTGCTTCCTCGCCCAGGTCAGCCCCTGGACCCCGGTCGGTGCGCTCCCGGAGGCCACGCTCCCCCGGCTGGCCGCCGCCGCACACCGCCTGCTGGCCGCGAACATCGGTGAGCCGGGCCGCGCCGGCGGCCGGCGCAACACCACCGGAAGCCGCCGCCCCGGCCAGGACCTCTTCGTCTACGGCCGCACCCACCGCCCGTGCCTGCGCTGCGGCACCCCGGTCCGCGAGGCCCCGCAGGACGGCCGCCCCACGTACTGGTGCCCCCGCTGCCAGCCGGGCCCGACGGGCCAGGGACCAACGGGCCAAGGACCAGCGGGCCAAGGACCGGCGGACACCACTAGTTGACGCTCCGTCAGATCCAGCCGTACGGTCCCGGCATGCCCACACCAAACGCCCCGTACGACCTCACCGGCCGGACCGCCCTCATCACCGGCGCCGCGAGCGGCATCGGCCGCGCCACCGCCGTGCTCCTCGCCGAGGCGGGCGCAGCCGTGCACTGCGCCGACCGCGACGAGCTGGGCCTCGCCGAGACCGCCGCACTCGTCACCAAGGCGGGCGGCGCCGCCACCGTCCACCCCCTCGACGTCACCGACCGGGCCGCGCTGCGGGCCGCCGTCGCCGCGGCGGGCCCGCTGGACATCACCGCCGCCATCGCCGGGGTCATGCACATCAGCAGCGTGCTGGAGACGGCCGACGAGGACCTCGACCGGGTCCTGGACGTCAATTTCAAGGGGGTGCTGCGCACCTGCCAGGAGGCCGCCCGTTCCATGATCGCGGCGGGCCGCCCCGGCTCCATCGTCACCATGGCCTCCGGTGCCGTGGACGCCGCCCAGGCGGGCCTGCTCTGCTACAGCGCCGCCAAGGCCGCCGTCGTCCAGCTGACCAAGACCCTGGCCACCGAGGCCGGCCCGCACGGCATCCGCGTCAACGCCGTCGCCCCGGGCTGGATCCGCACGCCGATGACCGGCCGCCACGGCGCCGAGGTCCAGGAGCGCACCGAGGCGATGATGGTCCGCATGTCCCCCCTGGGCCGGGTCGGCGAGCCCGAGGACATCGCCCGGGCCGTGCTCTACCTCGCCTCGGACGCCTCGTCCTTCATGACGGGTCAGATCCTTCGCCCGAACGGGGGAGTGTCGATGCCCTGGTAGCCCCGGCCGCCCGCCTACGGGCCCTGCGCGCGGGGCCCGGCACGGAGTGCACCGGCAGCACCCCCAGACCCCATCCGCCGACCGCGACCGCGCCCTCCACCGCCCCGGAGTCGCCCGGCGCCAGCACCAGGCGCAGCACGGCCCACCACCACAGCACCCCCACCATCACAGCGAGGGCCCACGCCGCAGGTAAACGCAGTAACCGGCGCACGGCTACCTCCCAGGGGCCGGGACCCGACCCGCCCATCCTCCCGCACCGCCCCCGGCCCCGCACCCAGAACGGCACCCGCAACAGCACGGAGCCCCGGCCGGTGCTGGTCCGCACCGGCCGGGGCTCCGGCCACACTCACACGCTCACGTACCCACTCACGCGGCTACGACATTCACCGCTTCCGCAGGCGCCTTGATGGTCACCCGCTCCGGTCCACCCGTGAC
Source organism: Streptomyces sp. NPDC048255 (assembly GCF_040652415.1). NCBI lineage: Bacteria > Bacillati > Actinomycetota > Actinomycetes > Kitasatosporales > Streptomycetaceae > Streptomyces > Streptomyces sp. NPDC048255. The sequence continues at coordinate 17,427 of NZ_JBEZMA010000065.1, read as the reverse complement.
CGAAGCCATGGAGACCGAATTGAGCATCGGGCGGACCGGCGCAGTCACCGGTTCGCTTGCCGCGGCCGACTGTGCCAGCTCGGCCAGCGACAGTTCGTCACTGACTTCGCGCATCAGCTCGGACATCCGTACGTCCAACGCGTCGCAGATCGCGGAGAGCAGCTCGGAGGATGCCTCCTTCTGCCCCCGCTCCACCTCGGAGAGATAGCCGAGCGAGACTCGGGCCGACGAGGAGACTTCGCGCAGAGTACGGCCCTGGCGCTGGCGCTGCCGACGCAGCACGTCACCCAGCAGGCGACGGAGCAGAATCATCGGTGGCTCCCTCCTCTGACCGTGTAGCCGCATCCTTCACGCCCCACCGTACCGCCTCGCGCCGCGGCCGTGCGGGGAGCGATGTCGTGTTCACTCAGGGCTGCAAACATCAAATCCCCCCGTGTTGTTCCGTATCCTGCCTCCGCGCATTCTCACGGAGTTGGCTTGAGAGAAGTTCGAGCACTGTGTGTGCACTCTCCCTACGAATTTCCGCCCGGGAGCCGTTCAACCTCAGCCGGACCGTTTTCCTGCCCGCCGGACCCGCCACGGCGATGAAAACCGTGCCCACCGGCTGCCCGTCCTGAGGGTCCGGACCGGCCACCCCGGTGGTCGCGATCCCCCACGAAGCGCCCATCACACGCCGCACCCCGGCCGCCATCTCCTCCGCGACCTGCGCGTTCACCGCGCCTTCGGCGGCCAGCAGCCCGGCGTCCACCCCGAGGACCCGGTGCTTGAGCTCCGTCGCGTACGCGGTGACCGAGCCGCGGAAGGACCGGGAGGCCCCGGGAACCGCCGTGATCTCGGCGGCGACCATGCCTCCGGTCAGCGATTCGGCGACGGCGAGCGTCTGGTCACTCTCCGCGAGCAGGCGCAGGACCTCACCGGCGGCCCCCGCGGCGCCTTCCGCCGCGGCACCGGCCACCGGTGCGCCCCCCGCCCCGGCCGTCACTGCCCGGCCCGCTCCGCGGCGAGGCCCGCCCGGCGCAGGACGACGGCCTGGCGGATGTAGTCCAGACCGGTCACGACGGTCAGCACGACGGCGAGCGCCATCACCCAGAAGCGCAAGGTCGCCAGCGGCCCGGTCAGCGCGAGCACGTACATGCCCACCGCCGTGCCCTGCGCCAGGGTCTTCAGCTTGCCGCCCCGGCTGGCCGGAATCACTCCGTAGCGGATCACCCAGAAGCGCAGCAGCGTGATCCCGAGCTCCCGCCCGAGAATCACCCCGGTCACCCACCAGGGCAGGTCACCGAGCCAGGAGAGGCAGATCAGCGCCGACCCCATGATCGCCTTGTCGGCGATCGGGTCGGCGATCTTGCCGAAGTCCGTGACCAGGTTGTACGTCCGGGCCAGATGCCCGTCGAAGATGTCCGTGATCATGGCGACGGCGAACGCCGCCCACGCCCAGGCCCGCCAGGCCGGGTCGTAGCCGCCCTCGGCGAGCAGCAGGAAGACGAATCCCGGCACCAGGAGGAGCCGGATCATCGTCAGGATGTTGGCGATGTTCCACAGGCTGGCCTGATTGACCGCCGCGGCCCCCAGCTTCGCGCCGGGCGCGGGCCGGCGGCCGGTCCCGCCCGCCGCAGATGCCGGGACTCCGGTCATCCGGCCGCCTCCTCGAATTCCAGGCCCAGGGGCTCGGCCACCAGGTCCACGCCGAGGGTGCCGACCACCTTGGCCGAGACGATCCGCCCGGGGACCAGGCCCGTGCCGTCCGTGAAGACGACCTGTCCGTCGGTCTCGGGGGCCTGGTGGGCGGCGCGTCCGTAGGCGCCCTCGCCGTCCTCCGCCTCGTCGAGCGGGACGACCGTCTCGACGAGTACCTCCAGCGTCTCTCCGATCCGCTCCTCCGCGCGCTGCGAGGTGAGCTCCTCGGCGAGCCGCTGCATGTGGGCGAGCCGCTCGGCGATGGTCTCCTCGTCCAGCTTGCCGTCGTACGTGACGGCCTCGGTGCCGTCCTCGTCCGAGTAGCCGAAGACGCCGATGGCGTCGAGCCGCGCGTGGGTGAGGAAACGCTCCAGCTCGGCGAAGTCGGACTCCTTCTCGCCGGGGAACCCGACGATGAAGTTCGACCGCACGCCGGCCTGCGGGGCCTTGCTGCGGATGGTGTCCAGCAGCTCCAGGAAGCGGTCGGTGTCACCGAAGCGGCGCATGGCGCGCAGCACGTCGGGGGCCGAGTGCTGGAAGGACAGGTCGAAGTACGGCACGACCTTGGGGGTCGAGGTGAGCACGTCGATCAGCCCGGGCCGCATCTCGGCGGGCTGGAGGTAGCTGACGCGGACCCGCTCGATGCCGTCCACCGCGGCCAGCTCGGGCAGCAGGCTCTCCAGCAGCCGGATGTCGCCGAGGTCCTTGCCGTACGAGGTGTTGTTCTCGGAGACCAGCATGACCTCCTTGACGCCCTGCTCGGCGAGCCAGCGCGTCTCGCCCAGCACGTCGCTGGGGCGGCGGGAGATGAAGGAGCCGCGGAAGGACGGGATGGCGCAGAAGGAGCAGCGCCGGTCGCAGCCGGAGGCCAGCTTCACGGAGGCGACGGGGCTCTTGTCCAGGCGGCGGCGCAGCGGCGCGCGCGGCCCGGAGGCGGGCGCGAGCCCGTCCGGCAGGTCGGCGGGGGCCTCGGCAGGCTCCTCGGCGGGCGCCTGCGCGTGGCCCGGGAGGGCGACCTCGGCGTCCTGGCGCTCCGCCGGGCTGATCGGCAGCAGCTTGCGCCGGTCGCGCGGGGTGTGGGAGGCGTGGATGCCGCCGTTCAGGATGGTCTGCAGGCGGTCGGAGATGTCGGCGTAGTCGTCGAAACCGAGCACGCCGTCCGCCTCGGGGAGCGCTTCGGCGAGTTCCTTGCCGTAGCGCTCGGCCATACAGCCGACGGCGACGACGGCCTGCGTCTTGCCGTGATCCTTCAGATCGTTGGCTTCGAGCAGGGCGTCGACGGAGTCCTTTTTGGCGGCTTCTACGAAGCCACAGGTGTTGACGACGGCAACGTCCGCATCGGCGGCGTCCTCGACGAGCTCCCAGCCATCCGCCGCCAAGCGGCCTGCGAGCTCCTCCGAGTCCACCTCGTTACGGGCGCAGCCAAGAGTGACAAGGGCGACGGTACGGCGTTCGGGCATGGACTCAAGACTACTTCGTCCCGGCGCGGGCCCCCGCCGCCCGTCCCCCCAACAGCAAGATCCCCGGGGGCCTGCGGCAGCTGCCGCAGGCCCCCGGGGATCCGGATTCAGGCCCTCCGCCCTAGGGCGGCCTGCTCAGCCCGCCTGGGGCTCGCCCGGCAGGGGGTCTTCCTTGGTGTATGTGAGGCGTTCCACCTGACCCGGCTGGAAGTCGTCCTTGATCTCCTTGCCGTTCACGAACAGCTTCACGGCCCCGGCGTCGCCGAGCACGAGGTCGACGGACTCCTTGTCCGTGAAGGTCTTGGACTCGCCCTGGGAGAGCGTGCCGTCGAAGAGCAGCCGCCCGCTGTGGTCCTTCGCCGAGATCCAGCTCTCGCCGGTGTCGGCCGTCAGGACGACCGTGACGAGGTCCTTGGGCGCGGCGGCGATGGCACTGTCCGAAGGCTCCGGCGTGGGCGCCTGCGGGGTCGGCGGGGTCAGGGTGCCCGGCTTCCCGCCGGACTGCTTGGGCGCGGGCTTCGGGGAGGCGGAACCTTCCGCCACCGGGCGCTTGCCCTGCTCGTCGCTGCCGCCGAAGGCGGTGAAGCCCACGAAACCGATCACGACGACGATTGCGGCGACCATGGCGGCGGTCCAGTTGGGCCGCTGCCTCTCGGGGCGGATCCGCTCGGCTTCGAACATCGGCGCGGCGGGGGTGGGTGCCGGCCGGCCGCCGTGGGCCGCGTCGTAGGCCTCGACCAGGGGTACCGGATCGAGGTGTACGGCGCGGGCGAGCGTACGGATGTGACCGCGGGCGTAGACGTCGCCGCCGCACCGCGTGAAGTCGTCCTCTTCGATCGCGTGCACGATCGGGATGCGCACGCGGGTGGTGGAACTGACCTCGTCGACAGTGAGCCCGGCTGCGATCCGGGCCTTCTTGAGGGCCGTCCCGATGGACGGTCCTTCGACGGAACGTTCGACGAGGCGGTCCTCGGACCGGTCGTCGGTCGAAGGCCGCTCATCTTCGGGGGAGTTGGCGTTGCCGATGGACACGAGGGCGCCTTTCGAGCGTGTAGCCACCTGCTGGATGTCCAGTCTAGGGGGGTGACGAAAGGGTGGAGCAACCGGAGGGTGTACTTCCTACGCCATCCGTATGGCGAAGGTCGTTCCCTGCCGGTGCGGCGGTCCGGCACCGGGTGCCGCACCACCATCTCCCTCAACTGGACGCGAGCCCAAGGGAAACGGTTGCTCCCCACATCTCGTGAATGCGGACACCTCCACCGGGCCTCCCACCGGTCTCCTACTGGGTCTCCTACGGGGTCACCTACTGGGCCTCGCCCCGGATCACGGCGAGGACCCCGTCCAGCTCATCGGCCTTCAGCAGCACGTCACGCGCCTTCGAACCCTCGCTGGGGCCGACGACCCCCCGCGACTCCATCAGGTCCATGAGCCTGCCCGCCTTGGCGAAGCCCACCCGGAGCTTGCGCTGGAGCATCGAGGTGGAGCCGAACTGGGTGGTGACCACCAGCTCCGCCGCCTGGCACAGCAGGTCCAGGTCGTCGCCGATGTCCTCGTCGATCTCCTTCTTCTGCTTCTGCCCGACGGTGACGTCCTCCCGGAAGACCGGTGCCATCTGGTCCTTGCAGTGCTGGACGATCCCGGCGATCTCGTCCTCCGTGACGAAGGCGCCCTGGAGCCGGACCGGCTTGTTCGCCCCCATCGGCAGGAACAGGCCGTCGCCCTTCCCGATCAGCTTCTCGGCGCCCGGCTGGTCCAGGATGACCCGGCTGTCGGCGAGCGAGGAGGTGGCGAACGCCAGCCGCGAGGGCACGTTCGCCTTGATCAGGCCGGTGACCACGTCCACCGAGGGCCGCTGGGTGGCGAGCACCAGGTGGATGCCGGCGGCGCGGGCCAGCTGGGTGATGCGGACGATCGAGTCCTCGACGTCGCGCGGGGCCACCATCATCAGGTCGGCGAGCTCGTCGACGATCACCAGCAGGTACGGGTACGGGCTGAGCTCGCGCTCGCTGCCCGGCGGCAGTTTGATCTTGCCGTCCCGGATGGCCTGGTTGAAGTCGTCGATGTGCCGGTAGCCGAAGGCCGCGAGGTCGTCGTAGCGCAGGTCCATCTCGCGCACGACCCACTGGAGCGCCTCGGCGGCCCGCTTGGGGTTGGTGATGATCGGCGTGATCAGGTGCGGGATGCCCTCGTACGCCGTCAGCTCCACCCGCTTGGGGTCGACCAGCACCATCCGGACGTCCTCCGGGGTGGCCCTGACCATGACCGAGGTGATCAGGCAGTTGATGCAGGAGGACTTGCCGGAGCCGGTCGCGCCCGCGACCAGCACGTGCGGCATCTTGGCGAGGTTGGCCATGACGTAGCCGCCCTCGACGTCCTTGCCCAGCGCGACCAGCATCGGGTGGTCGTCCTCGGCCGCGTCCGCCAGACGCAGTACGTCGCCCAGGTTGACCATCTCGCGGTCGGTGTTCGGGATCTCGATGCCGACCGCCGACTTGCCCGGGATCGGGCTGATGATCCGGACGTCCGGCGAGGCCACGGCGTAGGCGATGTTCTTCGCCAGCGCCGTGATCCGCTCGACCTTCACCGCCGGGCCGAGCTCCACCTCGTAGCGGGTGACCGTCGGGCCCCGGGTGAAACCGGTGACCTTCGCGTCGACCTTGAACTCCATGAAGACGTTGGTCAGCGAGGCGACCACCGCGTCGTTGGCGGCGCTGCGCGTCTTGCCGGGCCCGCCGCGCTCCAGCAGGTCCAGCGAGGGCAGCGCGTACGTGATGTCACCGCGCAGCTGGAGCTGCTCGGCGCGCGGCGGCAGCGCCTGGGTCTCGGGCGGTGCCTTGGTCAGATCGGGCACCGACAGCGTCCCGGAGGCCGCCGCGGTGGTGGCGTGCGGCTGGCCGGCCCGCGCCGCCGCAGAGCCCGGAGCGGCGGACGGTACGGGGCGCTCCTCGCGGGCCGGCGGCACCGGAGCGGTGATCTCCACGCCCTCCCCCGGGGCGGAGATGCCCTGGGTGAGGTCGGCGACCAGGGGGGAGGGCGGCAGCCCGCCGTACACCGCGCCGTCCAGCGCGGCGGCGGCCGCCGCGGCCACGTCGACGGCGTCCATCTCCCGGTCCATGGCCGGGCGGGCCGGGGCCCGGCGCGGCCGGCGGCGCCGGGCGAGGGCGGCCTCCTCGGCCGCGTCCGCGGGGGCCCCCGCGTCCGCCCCGGCCCCGCTGCGGGCCCGCCACCGATCGGGGTCGTGCCGGTCGGCGGAGCCCTCGGCGTCCCCGTACACGTCGTAGCCGTCGGCGTCCTCGTTCGGGGCGACGATCCCGAGCCGGATGCCGAGCCTGCGCAGTCGCTCCGGGATCGCGTTGACCGGGGTCGCGGTGACCACCAGCAGCCCGAAGAGCGTCAGCAGCACCAGCATGGGCACCGCCAGCGGCGCGCCCATGGTGAAGATCAGCGGCTTCGAGGCTCCCCAGCCGATCAGCCCGCCCGCGTTCTGCATCGCGGTGGTGCCCTCGTCCCGGCCGGGCGCCCCGCAGGCGATGTGTACCAGGCCCAGGATCCCGATGACGAGCGCGGAGAGGCCGATGCCGATGCGGCCGTTGGCGTCGGTCTCCTCGGGGTGGCGGATGAAACGTGCCGCCATGACTCCGAACAGGATCGGCACGAGCAGATCCAGTCGCCCGAAGGCACCGGTGACCAGCATCGTGACCAGATCCCCGACCGGACCGCTCAGGTTCGACCAGGTTCCGGCGGCGACGATCAGCGCGAGGGCGATCAGCAGCAGCGCCACCCCGTCCTTGCGGTGGGCGGGGTCGAGGTTCTTCGCGCCCCGGCCGACGCCGCGCAGGATCTTGCCGACCGCGTGGGCGCAGCCCAGCCAGACGACGCGCACCAGCCACACCACACCCCCGGTCGGGGAGGGCGCGGGCTTGGCCGCTGCCTTCTTGGCCGGGGCGCGCTTGGCGGCCGCGGCCTTCTTCGCCGGAGGCTTGCGCGCGGGAGCCGCCTTCTTCGCCGGCGCCGTCGTACGGCCGGTGCGGCCCTTCGCGGTGCCCGCGCTGCTCTGGGAACCCTTGCCGGACGTACTTGAGGCCATGGGCCCGAGATTACCGGTGCGCGTGCCGGTGGACACGCGTGCCCACCCCTTCACCCGTTCGTGTCGTCCGCCCCGTAGGTGCTTTGACGCACCGCCAGACCTGACGCACTCCCAGGCGGCCGCCGCCCCGGCCCGCTTCGCGGACGGGGCCGGGCGGCCGGCTCAGCTCTTCGCGGGCGGCCCTGCTCAGCCCTGCGCGGGCAGCATGGCCGCGCCCCCGCCGGCCCCGGGCTCCAGGGCGTCGAGCGCCCGCCGCAGTCCGGTGAGCTTGCGCTCCAGATGGGCGGCGGTCGCCACCACCCCGGTGTCGGCCGAATCCTCGCCGAGCTGCTTGGTCAGCGCCTCGGCCTGCTCCTCGACCGCCGCGAGCCGCGCGGAGAGCTCGGCCAGCAGTCCGGCCGTCTCCTTGCTGCCGTCCGAGCCGTTCGGACTGCCGCCCTCCAGCTGGAGCCGCAGCAGGGCCGCCTGCTCCCGCAGTTGGCAGTTCTTGGTGTAGAGCTCCACGAACACCGAGACCTTGGCCCGCAGCACCCACGGGTCGAAGGGTTTGGAGATGTAGTCCACCGCGCCCGCGGCGTAGCCGCGGAACGTGTGGTGCGGACCGTGGTTGATCGCAGTGAGGAAGATGATCGGGATGTCCCGGGTCCGTTCCCGCCGCTTGATGTGCGCAGCCGTCTCGAATCCGTCCATTCCCGGCATCTGCACATCCAGCAGGATGACCGCGAAATCGTCCGTCAGCAGCGCTTTGAGCGCTTCCTCTCCTGACGACGCCCGGACCAGTGTCTGATCGAGCGCGGAGAGGATGGCCTCCAGCGCCAGCAGATTCTCCGGCCGGTCGTCGACCAGGAGGATCTTGGCCTTCTGCACCATGCCCTGTCCTCCTCGCCCCGGCATGGGGCCTCCCCGGCTCCTGGCTCCGGCGTGTACGCCGGGCCCCGCCCCAGAGGACGGCATCCTTGCGCCGTCCGTCCTTGTGCCGGTCATCGTAGCCCCAGTCCCGAGATCGCCACACCCTGTCACCAAGATGTCACTGTGCACGAAGCAGAAACGTGGTGGGAGAGCAGAAGGTTCCCCGTATACCGCCCTCCCACACCGCCGCGGCCACAGTGAGTCAGCAATTGGTATCAGTACGCTCGCACGCCGATCACTTCCCTCGCATCCACTGTTCCATCACCGACAGCAGATAGTCGGGGTCGACGGGCTTCGTGACGTAGTCGGAAGCACCGGAGTCGATGGCCTTCTCCCGGTCCCCCTTCATCGCCTTCGCCGTCAGCGCGATGATCGGCAGGCCCGCGAACTGCGGCATCCGCCGGATCGCCGAGGTCGTCGCGTACCCGTCCATCTCCGGCATCATGATGTCCATCAGCACGACCGTCACATCGTCGTGCTGCTCCAGGACCTCGATGCCCTCCCGCCCGTTCTCCGCGTACAGCACCGCCAGCCCGTGCTGCTCCAGCACGCTGGTCAGCGCGAAGACGTTGCGTACGTCGTCGTCCACGATGAGCACCTTCTCGCCGTGGAAGTCGTACGTCCGCGGCGCCGACGGAAGCTCCTCCTCCGGGTTGCTCCAGGCGTCCTCGGCCCCCTGGACGTTCGACTGCCCCGGCACCGCCGTACGCGGCTCCAGATCGCTCAGCGCCTTGCGCCGCCGCCGGAACAGCGCCGCACCGCCCTGCCCCTGCCCGGCCGGCTCCGAGGCGGGCAGCGCCGCCCGGGCCGGCTGCGCCTGCGCGGGCGCGGCGGGTACGGGCGCCGCCGGGGAGGCCGACAGCGCGGGCCGGGCCTGGTCCACCGACCGGCTGCGGTAGAGCTCGCTGCGGGCCCCGCCGGGCGTCGGCGGCGCGTAGCCCTGCGGCGGCAGCTCGCTCGGGTGCAGCGGCAGGTACAGCGTGAAGGTGGACCCCCGGCCGGGCTCGCTGGCCGCGTGGACCTCACCGCCCAGCAGCCGGGCGATCTCCCGGCTGATGGACAGGCCCAGGCCCGTACCGCCGTACTTGCGGCTCGTCGTACCGTCCGCCTGCTTGAACGCCTCGAAGATCACCAGCATCTTGCTGGCCGCGATCCCGATCCCGGTGTCGGTCACCGAGAAGGCGATCAGGTCCGCGTCCGGCTCCCGCAGCGAACCTGCCTCCAGCAGCTGCTCCCGGATCGCCTGCGGCACATCGGCCCCGGCGGGCCGGATCACCAGCTCCACCGCCCCGGTGTCGGTGAACTTCACCGCGTTCGACAGCAGGTTGCGCAGCACCTGGAGGAGCCGCTGCTCGTCGGTGTGCAGGGTCGCGGGCAGCTCCGGGGAGACCCGTACCGAGAAGTCCAGGCCCTTCTCCGCCGTCAGCGGCCGGAAGGTGGCCTCCACGTAGTCGACGAGCTGGACCAGCGCGATCCGGGTCGGCGAGACGTCCATCTTCCCCGCCTCGACCTTCGACAGGTCGAGGATGTCGTTGATCAGCTGCAACAGGTCCGAGCCGGCCCCGTGGATGGTCTCGGCGAACTCCACCTGCTTCGGCGAGAGGTTCTCGTCCGCGTTGTCTGCGAGCAGCTTGGCCAGGATCAGCAGCGAGTTGAGCGGGGTGCGCAGCTCGTGCGACATGTTCGCCAGGAACTCGGACTTGTAGCGCATCGACACCGCGAGCTGCTCGGCACGCTCCTCCAGGACCTGCCGGGCCTCCTCGATCTCGGTGTTCTTCACCTCGATGTCGCGGTTCTGCTGGGCCAGCAGCTCGGCCTTCTCCTCCAGTTCGGCGTTGGCGGCCTGGAGGGCCTTCTGCCGGTTCTCCAGCTCGTCGGAGCGCTCGCGCAGCTGCTCGGTCATCTCCTGCGACTGCTTCAGCAGCATCTCCGTCTTGGAGTTGACGCTGATGGTGTTGACGCTCGTACCGATCATCTCGGCGATCTGGCTGAGGAAGTCCTTCTGGATCTGCGTGAACGGCGTGAAGGAGGCCAGCTCGATGACGCCGAGCACCTTCCCCTCGAAGAGCACCGGCAGCACGATCACGTGCGCCGGCGGCGCCTCACCCAGCCCCGAGGAGATCTTCAGGTAGCCGGGCGGGGTGTTCTCGACGAGGATCGTCCGCTTCTCCTCGGCGACCGTCCCGATCAGCCCCTCCCCCGGCCGGAAGGACATCGGCATCTGGCCGCCCGCGTACGCGTAACTCCCGCGCATCCGCAGCTCGTACGAGCCGTCCGCGCCCCCCTCCGTCCCGATCTCGGTGGTACCGCCGGCCGGCAGCGCCAGGAAGAAGGCGCCGTGCTGCGCCGACACCACCGGAGTGAGCTCGCTCATGATCAGCGAGGCCACGTCGTCCAGCTCGCGGCGGCCCTGCATCAGCGCCGAGATCCGGGCGAGGTTGCCCTTGAGCCAGTCCTGCTCCTTGTTGGCCAGGGTGGTGTCGCGGAGGTTGACGATCATCGTGTTGATGTTGTCCTGGAGGACCTGGATCTCGCCCGCCGCGTCCACGTCGACCTTCAGGCTCAGGTCTCCCCGGGTCACCGCCGTCGCCACGGCCGCGATCGCGCGCACCTGCCGGGTGAGGTTCCCGGCCATCTCGTTCACGGACTCGGTCAGGTCCCGCCACGTGCCGTCGACGTCACGCACCCGGGCCTGACCGCCCAGGATGCCCTCCGTACCCACCTCTCGGGCGACCCGCGTCACCTGGTCGGCGAAGGAGGACAGCTGGTCGACCATCGTGTTGATGGTGGTCTTGAGCTCGAGGATCTCGCCGCGGGCATCGATGTCGATCTTCTTGGTCATGTCGCCCTTGGCGATGGCGGTCGTGACCATGGCGATCTGCCGCACCTGACCGGTGAGGTTGGAGGCCATGAAGTTCACCGAGTCGGTGAGGTCCTTCCACGTCCCCGAGACGCCCGGGACGTGCGCCTGACCGCCGAGGCGGCCCTCCGTGCCCACCTCACGGGCCACGCGCGTGACCTCGTCGGCGAAGGACGACAGGGTCTTCACCATCGTGTTCACGGTGTCGGCGAGCTGCGCGACCTCGCCGCGCGCCTCCACCGTGACCTTCTTCGTCAGGTCGCCGTTGGCGACCGCCGCCGAGACCTGGGAGATGTTGCGCACCTGGGAGGTCAGGTTGTTGGCCATCAGGTTGACGTTGTCGGTCAGGTCCTTCCAGATGCCCGTCACGCCGCGCACCCGGGCCTGACCGCCCAGAATGCCCTCCGAACCCACCTCACGGGCCACCCGCGTCACCTGCTCCGCGAACGACGACAGCTGGTCCACCATCGTGTTCACGGTGGTCACCAGCTCGAGGATCTCGCCCTTGGCATCGACGGTGATCTTCTTGGAGAGGTCGCCCATGGCCACGGCCGTGGTCACCTCGGCGATGTTGCGCACCTGCGAGGTCAGGTTGTTCGCCATGAAGTTGACGGACTGGGTCAGGTCCTTCCAGGTGCCGGAGACACCCTTGACCTCCGCCTGACCGCCGAGGATGCCCTCGGTACCCACCTCGCGGGCCACGCGGGTCACCTGCTCCGCGAAGTTCGAGAGCTGGTCGACCATGGTGTTGAGGGTGTTCTTCAGCTCCAGGATCTCGCCCCGGGCGTCCACGTCGATCTTCTGCGAGAGGTCACCGCGCGCCACCGCCGTCGCGACCTGAGCGATGTTGCGCACCTGCGAGGTCAGGTTCCCGGCCATGCCGTTCACCGAATCCGTCAGGTCACGCCATACGCCAGCCACCCCGGGCACCTGCGCCTGGCCGCCGAGGCGGCCCTCGGTGCCCACGTCCCGGGCCACCCGGGTCACCTGCTCGGCGAAGGCCGAGAGCTGGTCGACCATCGTGTTGATGGTGTTCTTCAGCTCCAGGATCTCGCCCCGGGCGTCCACGTCGATCTTCTGCGAGAGGTCACCGCGCGCCACCGCCGTCGTCACCTGGGCGATCTGGCGCACCTGCGAGGTCAGGTTCCCGGCCATGAAGTTGACGGAGTCGGTGAGCTCCTTCCAGGTCCCCGACACCCCCTCCACCCGGGCCTGGCCGCCGAGCCGGCCCTCCGTACCCACGTCCCGGGCCATCCGCGTGACCTGGTCGGCGAAGGAGGACAGCTGGTCCACCATCGTGTTCACGGTGTTCTTCAGCTGGAGCATCTCGCCGGAGACGTCCACGGTGACCTTCTGCGACAGGTCGCCGTTGGCCACCGCCGTCGTCACCTGCGCGATGTTGCGGACCTGCCCGGTGAGGTTGCGGAAGGCGGTGTTCACCGAGTCGGTGAGGTCCTTCCACGTCCCGGCCGCGCCCGGCACCTGCGCCTGACCGCCCAGCTCACCCTCGACGCCGACCTCACGGGCCACACGCGTCACTTCCGCACCGAAGGACTGGAGCTGGTCGACCATCGTGTTGACGGTGTTCTTCAGCTCCAGCATCTCGCCGGCCACGTCGACCGTGACCTTCTGCGACAGGTCACCGTTGGCCACGGCGGTCGTCACCTGCGCGATGTCCCGCACCTGAGTGGTGAGGTTGCGGAAGACCGTGTTCACCGAGTCGGTGAGGTCCTTCCACGTCCCGGCCGCGCCCGGCACCTGCGCCTGACCGCCGAGCAGGCCCTTCGCGCCGACCTCGCTGGCCACCCGCGTGACCTCGTCCGCGAAGGTCCGCAGCGTCTCCGTCATCTGGTTGATCGTTTCGGCCAGCTGCGCCACCTCGCCGCGCGCGCTCACCCGGACCTTCTGCGACAGGTCGCCGTTCGCGACCGCCGTCGTGACCTGCGCGATCCCGCGCACCTGGGCCGTCAGGTTCCCGGCCATGGTGTTGACCGAGTCCGTCAGGTCCTTCCACACGCCCGCGACCCCGGGCACCTTCGCCTGGCCGCCCAGCTCGCCCTCCGTACCCACTTCGCGGGCGACGCGGGTCACCTCGGAGGAGAAGGACGACAGCTGGTCCACCATCGTGTTCACGGTGTTCTTCAGCTGGAGCATCTCGCCGGCCACGTGCACCGTGACCTTGCGCGACAGATCGCCCTTCGCCACCGCCGTCGTGACGAGAGCGATATCACGCACCTGAGCGGTGAGCCGGTACGCCATCGTGTTGACGGAGTCGGTCAGATCCTTCCAAGAACCCGACATTCCGCGCACCTGGGCCTGGCCGCCGAGCTTGCCCTCGGTACCCACCTCCAGCGCCACGCGCGTCACCTCGTCGGTGAACGCGGACAGCTGGTCGACCAGGTTGTTGACCGTACGCCCGACCTTGAGGAACTCCCCGCGCAGCGGCTGCCCGGACCCGTCGGCCGTCTGCGTCCGCAGATCCATCCGCTGGTCCAGATCACCCTCGGCGACCGCCGAGAGCACCCGGCCGACCTCGGACACCGGCCGGGCCAGATCGTCCACCAGCTGGTTCGAGGCATCGATCGCGGCCGCCCAGGAGCCCTCGCAGGCACCTGTTTCAAGCCGTTCGCTCAGCTTGCCCTCGCGGCCGACCATCCGACGGACCCGGGACAGTTCCCCCGTGAGGTGGAGGTTGCGGTCGGCGACCTCGTTGTAGACGGCGGCGATCTCCGCCATCACGCCCTCGCCGGACACCGTCAGCCGCTTGCGGAAGTTCCCGTCCCGCATCGACACCAGGGCCGTGAGCAGCCTGTTCAGAGCGGCGGTGTCGACTTCCGTCGTTCCGTTCCGCCGGGACCGCCCGCCCTTCGGCCGCGTACCCGTACGCCGCACCGCTGCGCCAGACTCCACCGTGTCCCTCCCGAAAGGGTCGACCGCTGTTCCACCGGACACCTGACTCTTCTCGAGCCGGCTCTCCAAGCCTGCCCAGTGTTTCACCCTGGCCGAACCCGGCCATAACACTTCGGCACCATCGCACACCGGCCGTACCCTGCGGGTGGAATCCCCGACGACGGCACCATGCCGACCGCGAAGGTAAGTAACCTGGCACCCGATGTCCAACCGCGTCGAAGGAGACTCGTGATCACGGCACGGGCGGCTGCCACGTTCGATCCCCTCGGGCGCTCGGTCGCCGCCGCTCGCGCATTCGTCCGCGACACCCTGCAGGGCTGGGGCTTCGCGGACATCGTCGACGACGCGGTGGTGCTCACGAGCGAGCTCGTCACCAATGCCGTGGTCCATGCCGGAACCCGGGCCGAGGTCCTGTGCCTGCGCGCCGAGGGCGGCGTACGGGTCGAGGTCGCCGACCGGTACCCGGAGCGCGAGCTCCCCCTCCAGCACCCCGGCGAGCGCCCGTACGCCGACCCCGACCGCGAGAACGGCCGCGGGCTGATGCTCTGCGCCGCCCTCGCCACCCGCTGGGGCGTCGAGTACACCGCCACCCACAAGCACGTGTGGTTCCGCCTGGACCTCCCAGACCGGCCGGTCGGTACCCGCTCCGCGGGCCCCCTCGTCCCCGACCGGCTGCTCCCCCTCGCCGACAGCCGGGTCCGCGTCGCCGTCCTCCAGATCGACGCCTCCGACTCCGTCTCCGCCTGGAACGAGGACGCCGAGCACATCTTCGGCTACCCCGCCGGGAAGGCCGTCGGCCGCCCGCTCGCCGAGCTCGCCGCCTGGCCGCAGACCCCCGGCACCGGAACCGGCATCGCCGAGGCCCTGCGCCTGTCCCGCTGGGAGGGCAGCTACGGCATCCGCGGCGCCGACGGCCGCGTCATCCCCGTCTACGCCTCCCACCTGCGGGTCCGCGACGCACACGGCGAACCCTCCATCGTCTGCCTCCTCGTCCACGACGACGAGCGCGCCCTGCTCCAGACCCCGGTACGCGTCCCCACCGACAGCGCCCACCTCACCGAGTCCCGCCCGGACCCCTTCGAGGTCTTCATCGGCTCACCCGCCCCCGACGACCTCGACGGCCTCCTCCAGCGCACCGTCGAACGCGCCCGCGACCTCCTCGACGCCGACGCCGCCTTCCTGCTGCTGGCCACCGACGACGAGACCGAGCTGGAGGTCCGCGCCACCACCGGCCTGCCCTCCACCCGCCAGCGCTTCGCCCGCGTCCCCGTGGAAGCGGGCACCAACCGGTACGGCTCCGCCCGGATGCCCGCCGTCCACGACGACCTCGCCGCCGTACCCGGAGCCGTCCCGCTCCTCGAAGCGACCGGCATGCGCTCCGTGGTCACCGTCCCGCTCAAGGTCGAAGGCCGGCTCACGGGCTCCCTCGGCGTCGCCACCGAGGTCCCCGGCCGCTACTCCAACGAAGAGGCCCTGCGCCTCCAGTTCGCCGCCGACCGGATCGCCCTCGCCGTCGAGTCCGCCCGCCTCGGCGAACTCGAACGACTGCGCCGCGGCTCCCTCTCCTTCCTCGTCGAGGCCTCAGACTTGCTGGCCGGCACCCTCGACCGGGACCAGACCCTGGCCCTCATGGCCCAGATGACCGTCCCGACCCTCGCCACCTGGTGCGCCGTCTACACGATCGCCGACCCGGCATCGGACCCGTACCTCTCTTACGTCCTCCACGAGGACGAGGAGCGCATCGACGGCCTCAAGGCCCTCCTGTCCCGGGTCAGCCCGCCCGAACCGGTCCGCGAGGCCGGCGCCCGCCCCTGGCCGGAGACGGCCCTCGCGGTCGGCGGCGAGACCGTCGTACTGCCCCTCCTCGCCCGCAACCGCGTCATCGGCATGCTCACCCTCGGCAAGCCCAGCGAGGAGCACTTCCGCCAGGAGATCCTCGAACTCGCCGAGGACCTCTCCCGCCGGGCCGCCCTCGCCCTGGACAACGCCCGGCTCTACTCCGAGCGCACCGCCATCAGCCGCTCCCTCCAGCGCAGCCTGCTGCCGCCCGGCTCACCCGCCATCCCCGGGATGGAGGTCGAGGTCATCTACCGCGCCGCCGGCGAGGGCAACGAGGTGGGCGGCGACTTCTACGACGTCTTCCCCATCCGCGAGGGTGTGTACGGGTTCGCCATCGGCGACGTCTGCGGCACCGGCCCCGAAGCGGCCGCGGTCACCGGCCTCGCCCGGCACGCCCTGCGCCTGCTGGCCCGAGAGGGCCTCGGCGGCCCGGCCGTCCTGGAGCGGCTCAACGCCGCCATCCTCGACGAGGGCGCCCGCAGCCGCTTCCTCACCCTCCTCTACGGCGAGCTCCACCCGCAGCCCGACGGCGGCGCCCTGATGAAGGTCGTCTGCGCCGGCCACCCGCTGCCGCTGCGCCTGCGCCCGAGCGGCGAGGTCGTCCCGGCCGCGGACCCGCAGCCCCTGCTCGGCGTGCTGGAGGACCTCGAGCTCTACGAGCAGACCCTCACCCTCGACCCGGGCGATGTCCTGCTCTGCGTCACCGACGGCGTGACCGAGCGCCGCGAGGGCGCCCGCATGCTCGGCGACGACGGCCTCACCGAGGTCCTCACCACCTGCACGGGCCTCACCGCCGGCGCGGTCGCCTCGCGCGTCCTGCGCGCGGTGGAGCGCTTCGCGGCCGAACCCGCCTCGGACGACATGGCGATCCTCGCCTTCCGGGTGCCGCAGCAGCGCGAAGGCGACTGAATCCGGGTGCGGGCCCCGGCCGCCCGCCCTAGGGTCTGCGGTCATGCCCTTTTCACGCACCCGCCCCGAATACACCGCGGACGAACGCACCCAGCTCCTCGGCTGGCTGAACATGCAGCGCTCGATCATCCAGTGGAAGTGCGAGGGCCTCTCCGAGGCGGACGCACACCGCCCCGTCCTCCCCTCCTCACCCCTGATGACCCCGGCCGGCCTGATATCCCACCTGCGGTGGACCGAACAGTGCTGGTTCGAAGTCCTCTTCCTGGACCGTCCGGCCACCGGCCCCCAGTTCGTGGGCCAGGAGGACGAGGACTTCATGGCCGACGACACCCCGCTGGCACAGCTCCTGGAGGAGTACGACCGCCAGTGCACCCTGTCCAACGAGATCATCGCGGCACACGCCCTGGACGACACCGGGCGCAACACCGAGTTCAAGGCGGGCGCCGCCTCACTGCGCTGGATGCTGCTCCACATGATCGAGGAGACGGCCCGCCACGCCGGCCACCTGGACGCGATCCGCGAACTCCTCGACGGCGAGAAGAGTTACTACTGACGGCCGTAAACGCAAAAAGGCCCCCGCCAAGAGGCGGGGGCCTTTTCGTTGGAGCCCTTTAACGGAATCGAACCGTTGACCTTCTCCTTACCATGGAGACGCTCTACCGACTGAGCTAAAAGGGCGGGTTGTTCGGCGGCGTCCTACTCTCCCACAGGGTCCCCCCTGCAGTACCATCGGCGCTGAAAGGCTTAGCTTCCGGGTTCGGAATGTAACCGGGCGT
>NZ_JBEZMA010000064.1:0-40259 GCF_040652415.1 Streptomyces sp. NPDC048255 | reverse complement strand
GAAGCGACGCGACCGCAGGGAGCGCCCTTGAGGGGCCGGCCCGACACGGAGAGACCATGGGACTGACGGGAAACCCCCAAACCATCTCTGATCGGGTTCCGCTGGCTCAGGCCCCCAGGCCCCCGCCCCGCGTCCGAGATCGGTCCCACCGGCACAGGCCCCCGACCCCGCCCCGCGTCCAAGATTCCGTCCCACCGGAACAGGCCCCCGAAGCCCCCGCCCCGCAAGCCGCTCCCGTCCCGCCCCGCCCCGCCCCTCAGGCCAGAGCGACCACTGCGCGGGACATGCCCAGGACCTTCTGGCCCGCGCTCATGGCCGTCAGGTCGACCCGTACGCGGTTGTCGTCCAGCTTGGCCGCGACCTTGGCGGTGACCTCGATGAGGCCGCCCCGGTCGTCGTTCGGGACCACTACGGGCTTGGTGAAGCGCACCCCGTACTCGACCACCGCGCCGGGGTCGCCGACCCAGTCGGTGACCACGCGGATCGCCTCGGCCATGGTGAACATGCCGTGCGCGATGACGTCCGGCAGGCCCACCTCCTTGGCGAACTTCTCGTTCCAGTGGATCGGGTTGAAGTCACCCGAGGCGCCGGCGTACTGCACGAGCGTGGCCCGCGTCACCGGGAAGGAGCCCGCCGGGAGCTCGGTGCCGACCTCGACGTCGGCGTACTTGATCTGCGCTGCCATGTCAGGCCTCCTCGGGGGCGCGGGAGACGAGCTTCGTCCACGCCGTCACCACGTGCTCGCCGGTCTCGTCGTGGACCTCGCCGCGGATGTCGATGATGTCGTTGCCCGCCATGGACTTCACGGCCTCGATGGTGGAGACCACCGAGAGCCGGTCACCGGCGCGCACCGGGCGGGAGTACGCGAACTTCTGGTCCCCGTGCACCACGCGGCTGTAGTCCAGCCCCAGCTGCGGGTCGGCGACCACCTGACCGGCCGCCGCGAAAGTGATGGCGAACACGAAAGTCGGCGGTGCGATCACGTCCAGGTGGCCGAACGCCTTGGCGGCCTCGGGGTCGGTGTAGACGGGATTCGCGTCACCCACCGCAACCGCGAATTCGCGGATCTTCTCCCGGCCGACCTCGTACGGATCGGTGGGCGGGTAGCTCCGCCCCACGAAGGACTGGTCGAGCGCCATGACTCACTACCTCCTGGTGAAGGGACATGAAAGACACAAAGTCAGGTACATCACGTCAGGTACTGCGGAAGATACAAAGGCGGCTGCAATGACAACCGCGCGGCCCCCGCCGGGCGGGGCACAGAAACGACACAAGGCCGCCCCCCGATGAAGGGGACGACCTCATGACGGTGCCTGTATACGGGACTTCGCTAGGGTCAGCGGGTCTCGCGGTGCGCGGTGTGCGAGTTGCAACGCGGGCAGTGCTTCTTCATCTCAAGACGGTCCGGGTCGTTACGCCGGTTCTTCTTGGTGATGTAGTTCCGCTCCTTGCACTCCACGCAGGCCAGCGTGATCTTCGGGCGGACGTCGGTGGCAGCCACGTGAGTGCTCCTTGACGGAAATTGGGACGGATGAACGCATACAAGAGTAGCCGACCGGGAGACCGACCCCGCAATCGGCTACTGTGTGTAGCGGCGACCGGACTTGAACCGGTGACACAGCGATTATGAGCCGCTTGCTCTACCGACTGAGCTACGCCGCTTTGATGTGATCAGCTCCCCACCCGAGGGTGGGGAACCTCTCTCACCAGAGCCCCAATGCGGAATCGAACCGCAGACCTTCTCCTTACCATGGAGACGCTCTACCGACTGAGCTATTGGGGCGAGCGATGAAGACATTACACGGTTGCCTGCCGATCGCCCAAATCCTTTGCGGGAGCAGGGCTCCGAGGGGGTTCGCCAGCCTTTCTTGATCAGCCCGCAAGCCGCCCCGGGGCGAGTTTTCCGCCGGATTGTGTGCGGGCTCACACCCGGGGCGCGCGGCGACCGGCGCCCCGCGAGCCCCAGGGCGCACCAGGGCGCGCCGCGGCGCACGGGCACCACACCGGTACGACTATTGCGCTCTTCCGTGAAGCGGGGTGCGCCGCACCCTAGGCTCTGAGCACGCTGCGTGATCTTGGGCCGCGGGCCACGGCCAGGCCCAGGAACCGCCCGAGCCACCGCAGGAGCGCGCGATGTCCGACAGCCAGCCGCAGCAGCCGTCCCACTCCCCCCGTAGCGGCCACGGCGAGGGCGGCGGCCACGGACCCGCGATCGGCCCCTCCAGTACCCGTTCCGGCACCCATTCCGGCAGCCCCTCCGGCAGCCCGTCCCACCCCGGCCGCGGCACGTCGCGCACCCCCTCCCACAGCCCTGCCCCCGGCGGCCACCTCCGCGGACTCGGCAACGCGGCCGCCGCCGAGGCAACCACCCTGCTGCTCGCCGGGGCGCGGCTGACCGACGGCCGGACCGTCGACGTGCGCCTCAGCGGCGGCCGGATCCAGGCCGTCGGCACCGCGGGCAGCCTCCCCGCCCCCGCTCTGTCCCGGGTGGACCTCGGCGGCTACCTGCTGCTCCCCGCCCCTGCCGAGCCCCACGCCCACGGGGACACCGCCCTGACCGCGGACGGGGAGGGGCCCGTCTCGTACACCCCGGACGAGGTCCAGCGCCGGGCCACCGAGGCGGCGCTGCTCCAGCTGGGCCACGGCGCCACCGCCGTGCGCTCGCACGTGCGGATCGGCGACGTGCACGGCCTCGGCCCCCTGGAGGCCGTGCTCCAGGCCCGCCGCTCGCTGCGCGGGCTGACCGACCTCACCGCGGTGGCCGTGCCCCGGCTGCTGACGGGGGTGGCGGGCGCGGACGGGCTGGCCATGCTGCGGGACGCGGTCAAGATGGGCGCGTCGGTGATCGGCGGCTGCCCCGACCTGGACCCGGACCCGACGGGGTTCCTCGAAGCCGTCCTGGAGCTGGCCGCGGAGCACGGCTGCCCGGTGGACCTGCACACGGACGGTGACGATCCGGGCCGCCTGTCCCGCCTCGCGGCGATGGCCGGCGGCCTGCGCCCCGGGGTGACCATCGGCCCGTGCGGCGGGCTGTCGCGGCTCCCCCTGGACGTGGCGGCCCGCGTGGCCGACCAGCTGTCCGCGGCGGGCGTACGCGTGACCTGTCTGCCCCAGGGCGACTGTGCGGCCCTGGAGCGGCGCGGCCTGCGCACCGCGCCCGTACGCCTGCTGCGGGCCGCCGGGGTGCGGGTGTCGGCCGGGAGCGGGGCACTGCGGGACGCGGGCAACCCGGTCGGCCGCGGCGACCCGCTGGAGGCCGCGTACCTGCTGGCCTCCCAGGGCGGACTGCGGGCCGGCGAGGCGTACGAGTCGGTGAGCGCCGCCGCCCGTGAGGCCATGGGCCTGCCGGAGGTGCGGGTGGAGGCCGGTTTCCCGGCGGAGCTGCTCGCCGTGCGCGGGGACCGGATCGCGGCCGTGCTGTCCCTCGCGTACAGCAGGATCGTGATCCACCGGGGGCGGGTGGTAGCCAGGACGAGTGCCGTACGTGAGTACTGCGACTCGGCGGTGGCGGTGGCCCTTGACCTGCCCCGGCAGGGCCGTACGGAGGCTGGACCCTGAAGGTTCGCCGTGCGTTCGCGGGCGTGGGCGCCCGGCTCGTCGTACGGTCGGGTCATGCGCATCGTCATCGCGGGTGGACACGGTCAGATCGCGCTGCGGCTGGAGCGGTTGCTCGCCGCGCGCGGGTACGAGGTCGCGGGCATCATCCGCGACCCCGTGCAGGGCGACGACCTCAGGGAGGCGGGTGCCGAGCCGGTGCTGTGCGATCTGGAGTCGGCCTCGGTGGAACACGTGGCGGGCATCCTGCAGGGCGCGGAGGTGGCGGTGTTCGCCGCCGGGGCGGGGCCCGGCAGCGGCGTCGGGCGGAAGGACACCGTGGACCGCGGTGCGGCGGTGCTCTTCGCCGATGCCGCCGAACGGGCCCGTGTCCGGCGTTTCCTGATGGTCTCTTCGATGGGTGCGGACGCCCGGCACGAGGGCGACGACGTCTTCGACGTCTACCTGCGGGCCAAGGGCGAGGCCGACGACCACGTCCGTACCCGGCTGGGCCTGGAGTGGACGGTGCTGCGCCCGGGTTCGCTGACCGACGACGCCGGCAAGGGCCTGGTCCGGCTGGAGGCGCACACGGGCCGCGGCTCGGTCCCGCGTGACGACGTGGCGGCGGTGCTGGCCGAGCTGGTCGACACCCCGGCCACCGCGGGCCTGACCCTGGAGCTGGTCTCCGGCTCCACGCCGGTGTCGGTGGCCGTCAAGGACATGGCGGGCAATTGACGGGCCGTCGGCCGGCTCAGAAGCCCGCGGTCACCTTGTCGTCGGAGCGGCCGACCGAATCCTGCTGGTACTGGTCCTCGTAGGCCTGCCGGATCCGTTCGATGCGCACGCTGCGGTCGTCGGCGTCCTTCTCCGGGTAGAGGAGCACCACCTCGTAGGAGGTCTCGCGCACGCTCGTCCCGTCCTGGCCGCGCCACTGGCCGTATCCGTCGTGGACGGTGAGCCCCTCGGGGAAGGCCGGTGTGATCTCCCGGCCCAGGAATCGCATGAACTCGCTCTCGCCGACCTCGCCCCGGCCGTCCTGGTGTGCGGTGCCGAAGTAGAGCCGGGTCTCCCGGTAGGGCTCCCCCACCTCGGGGTGCAGCGCCGCCCCGACCAGAGCCGGGATGCCGGCGCCGAGGAGGGCGAGCAGGACTCCGCCCCCGACCTTTCCGCGCGTGTCAGATGTCCATTTCACGCCAGGTGAACGAACAGGAGAGCGTGACGATGCGGGCCGCGGGCTTCCCTGCCGTCGAACGGGCGACGCCCGATGCGGTGGTGCGCGGGTTTTTGCGGGCACATGCGAGAGGACCCCCGCTCACTGCGTTTCCGCAGTTGAACGGGGGCCTCACTCGCGTGGCGGCGCCAGGATTCGAACCTGGGTAGGCAGAGCCGACGGATTTACAGTCCGTTCCCATTGGCCACTCGGGCACACCGCCATGGGATGCTGCCGGTTTTCCGCCTTTCGGCGGTGCTCTGCGGCAACGACGTAAACGATACCCGATCCACAGGGGTGCTTCGCCACCGGATTGATCAGCGCCCCCGGCGGGTGCGGTGGCTAGGCTTTGCGGAGCGGTCCGGGCCCGTCCGGCCGCGCCCTCCGGGGCCTTCGCAACCGACTTCAAGGAGCCACAGCACATGGCCGACTCCAGTTTCGACATCGTCTCGAAGGTCGAGCGGCAGGAGGTCGACAACGCCCTCAACCAGGCCGCCAAGGAGCTCTCGCAGCGCTACGACTTCAAGGGCACCGGCGCCACGATCGCCTGGTCCGGCGAGAAGATCCTGATGGAGGCGAACTCCGAGGAGCGCGTCAAGGCCGTCCTCGACGTCTTCGAGACCAAGCTGGTCAAGCGCGGGATCTCGCTGAAGGCGCTCGACGCCGGCGAGCCGCAGCTGTCCGGCAAGGAGTACAAGATCTTCGCCACGATCGAGGAAGGCATCTCCCAGGAGAACGCCAAGAAGGTCGCGAAGATCATCCGGGACGAGGGCCCCAAGGGCGTCAAGGCGCAGGTCCAGGGCGAGGAGCTGCGCGTCAGCTCCAAGAGCCGCGACGACCTGCAGGCCATCCAGGCTCTCCTCAAGGGCAAGGACCTGGACTTCGCGATCCAGTTCGTGAACTACCGCTGACCCAGGTCCGCGACCTGCCTTCCACGCCGGCCCGGCGGTCTTCACCGACCGCCGGGCCGCGGCGGTTTCCGGGGGTGCAGGGTGTGTGCGGGGGTGTGTGCGGGGTGTGAGCGGCGCGTGCGCCTGTGCGGGCTTCTGTGGGCACTGGGCAGTGATGGGTGCGCCCAGCAGGCTGGGTGGCATCCATCACCGCGTGGCAGGGGGTTCTCGGATGCCTGGGGCCGGCACGTTTCGCGAAGACTTCGGGGCGTCCGTGGTCGTCGCGCTGGTCGCGCTACCCCTCTGTGTCGGGGTGGCCGTCGCCTCCGGTGTGCCGGCCGAGCTGGGGATCGTCACCGGGGTGGTCGGGGGGCTGGTCACCGGGTGGTTCCGCGGGAGTTCGCTCCAGGTGAGCGGTCCCGCGGCGGGACTCACCGTGCTCGTCTACGAGGCCGTGCGGACGTACGGTCTGCGCGCGCTCGGCGTACTGGTGCTGGCCGCCGGGCTGGTGCAGCTGGGCATGGGGGTGCTGCGGCTCGGGCGGTGGTTCCGGGCGATCTCGGTGGCCGTGGTGCACGGGATGCTCGCCGGTATCGGGCTCGTGCTGATCGCCGGGCAGCTGTACGCGCTGGCCGGCCGGGAGGCTCCGGGAGGGACCCTGGCCAAACTGGCCGGGGTGCCGCAGCTCGGAGCGCAGGCCGACTGGGCGGCCGTGGCCCTCGGAGCGGGGACGATCGCCCTCCTGGTGGCCTGGCGCCGGATGCCCGCCCGGCTGCGGGTCGTGCCCGGGGCGCTCGTCGGCGTGGCGGCCGCCACCGCCGTGGCCGAGCTGCTGCGACTGCCCGTCGAGAAGGTCCGGGTGACGGGCGTACTGGAGGCGGTGTCCCTGCCCGCCTGGGGGGACTTCGGCGTACTTGCCTCCGCCGGGGCCGCCGGGACGGTGCTCGCGCTGGCCCTGATCGCCTCCGCCGAGACACTGTTCAGCGCCGCCGCCGTGGACCGGATGCACGAGGGGCCACGGACCCACTACGACCAGGAACTCGTGGCCCAGGGCGTCGGGAACACCCTTTGCGGGCTGCTGGGAGCCTTGCCGATGACCGCCGTGATCGTACGCAGCGCCGCGAACGTGGAAGCGGGGGCGCGCACCCGGGCAGCACGGGTGATGCACGGCGGCTGGCTGCTGCTCTTCGCCGTGGCCTTCCCGCAGGTGCTGGAGGTCGTACCGCTCGCCGCGCTGGCCGGGGTGCTGCTGCACGCGGGCTGGAAGCTGCTGCCGGGCCGGGCGGTGGCCGCGCTGTGGCGGACGCACCGGGGCGAGGCAGTGGTGCTGGTGGCCACGGCCGGCGCGATCGTGGTGACCAGCCTCTTCGAGGGCGTGCTGGTCGGGCTGGGGCTCGCCGTCGCCAAGGCGGCCTGGGAGACCTCCCACGTGCACATCGAGGAGGTGTGGGAGGGCGAGGACCTGTGCGTCCGGGTCGTGGGGAACGCCAGCTTCCTGCGGCTGCCCAAGCTGCTGGACGCCCTGGACGCGCTGCCGCACGGGCAGCCGGTGCGGCTCGACCTGACCGGGCTGCGCCATCTCGACCACGCCTGCCTGACCGCCCTGGAGGGATGGGAGCGCAAGCGGGCGCCGCTGCCCGGCCGCGAAGGCGTCATCTAGTGCGGTTACCCTCCGCCTGTGGAAAACGGGTTGAAGCGCACTCTGGGCGTGTCCGACGCCGTCGTCGTCGGACTCGGCGCGATGGTCGGCGCCGGCATCTTCGCCGCCCTCGCCCCCGCGGCGCGCGCGGCGGGCAGCGCGCTCCTCGCGGCCCTCGCGCTGGCGGCACTCGTGGCCTACTGCAACGCGCACTCCTCGGCGCGGCTGGCGGCCCGCTACCCCTCCTCCGGCGGCACCTACGTCTACGGGCGTGAGCGACTCGGCCCCTTCTGGGGCTATCTGGCGGGCTGGGGCTTCGTGATCGGCAAGACCGCCTCCTGCGCAGCGATGGCGCTCACCGTCGGCGCGTACGTCTGGCCCGGGCAGCAGCACGCCGTGGCCGTCGCGGCAGTGGTGGCGCTGACCGCCGCCAACTACGGCGGGGTGCAGAAGTCGGCCCGGATCGCCCGGCTGATCGTGGCGGCGGTACTGGCGGTGCTGGCGGCCGTGGTCGTCGTGTGCCTGGGTTCCGGCGCGGCCGACGCCGGGCGGCTGGCCGGCGCGGACTGGGACGCCTTCGGGCTGTTGCAGGGCGCCGGGCTGCTGTTCTTCGCCTTCGCGGGGTACGCCCGGATCACCACCCTGGGTGAGGAGGTGCGCGATCCGGAGCGCACCATCCCGCGGGCCGTGCCGCTGGCCCTGGGGATCGCGCTGCTGGTGTACGCCGCCGTGGCGGTGGCGGCCCTGTCGGTGCTTGGCGCCGACGGGCTGGCGGAGTCGGCGGCTCCGCTCGCCGACGCGGTCCGGGCGGCCGGCCTGCCCGAACTGGCCCCGGTCGTCCGGGTGGGCGCGGCCCTGGCCGCGCTGGGTTCGCTGCTCGCCCTCGTCCTCGGGGTCTCGCGGACCGCGCTGGCGATGGCCCGGGACGGTCATCTCCCCCGGGCGCTGGCCGCCGTACATCCCCGGCGGCAGGTGCCGCACCATGCCGAGCTGGCAGTGGGTGCGGTCGTGGCGGTGCTCGCGGCCACCGCCGATCTGCGGGGCGCGATCGGTTTCTCGTCCTTCGGCGTGCTCGTCTACTACGCGATCGCGAACGCTTCCGCCTGGACTCTCGGTTCAGCTGTCAAGGGTCGGGCCGTGGCAGCGGTCGGGCTGTCCGGCTGTGTGGTGCTGGCCTGCACGCTGCCCTTCGCGTCGACGGTCACGGGGGCGGCGGTGCTGGCCGCGGGCGCCTTGGCCTACGGGGTGCGGGCGCGGCTCAGATCCGGGATCTGAACTCGGTCCAGGGCGCCAGGTCCAGGTCGTACTCCTCCCCCGCGGCGGAGTCCTCGCAGTACCAGGCGGTCCCGTCGAGCCAGCCCCGGAGCCAGCCGGCCAGGCTCGGGGTGTCGAGGGACCAGGCGAGCTCCGGTTCCCCCGGATTCGGGTCGAACAGCAGGACTTGGGCGGTGTCGGAGCGGCAGTCCACGCAGGCGTACATGGCGCAGCCGAAGTCGGCCATCGGCAGCACGCCCTCGGGCCAGCGCCAGGCGGAGGCTCTCATCCGCTGGTACTCCAGGACGGCCTGGCGCAGGGGCAGCAGCCCGTACTCGGGACCGAAGTCGCCGTCCGCGACGCGGCGGTAGAGCTCGCCGAGCAGCGGCGGCAGGGCGAAGCCGAGTATGCCTTCGGCGCGGGCGGTCTCCCCGCGGCCCACAGGCGCGGGGAGGGGCTTGCCGCACCCTCTCGCGGACGTGCGTACACGGTCTGCGACTTGCTCCAGCAACTGCTCGGTCCCGTCCATGCATACAGCGTGACCGACCCCACTGACAATCGCCCTGACCTGGGCATTCGACCGGTCCGCCAGTACGCTGCGGCGATGGCCCACCTCTCCCGCCCGGCCCGCGTGGCCGGCATCGCGCTGGCCGCGGCCGCCATCGCCGCCGGCGCCGTCTTCGCGTCGCTGTACCAGGACCGGTCGCAGCAGGGTGAGTTCGCCTCGGATCCGCGTCCCTGCTCGCTCGTTTCGGCCGGGACGGCCGCCCGCCTGCTGTCGGAGCCGACGGACGGGGTGGAGGCGATGTCGTACTGCAGTTGGGCGGGTCCCGGGCTCGGGAAGGACGCGCAGCCCGTCCTGCAGGTGCAGGTGACCCGGCTGCGGCTGGACGAGGCGCGGAGCAGCTTCCAGCGGACGCAGGAGGAGGCGGCGGTGGGGAAGATGGGTCCGATGACGACGGACCTGACGGACTTCGGCGACGAGGCGTTCGTCCGCACCCGCCATCCCGGCGGGGGCCGGGGTACGACCGAGATCTTCTTCCGGCGGAGCAACTTGGTGGTCGCGGTCCGGTACGCCCCTGTGGACGGCGACGGCGAGAAGGCCTACGCGGGCGCGTACGACGCGGCCACGGAGGCGGCGGCCGAGCTCCGTAAGGCGAGGTAGCGGCCGCCGGCCGACGAGCGAGGCAGCGGCCCCGCGACCGGCGCGGACCGGCCCGCCGCCCGGGCGGACCGGTCCGCCCGGGGGGCCGCCTCCACGGGCCGCACGGGCCCGCGTACGCGGCTCAGCGCGAGGCGAACGGCGCGTCCGTCGGGACGATTTCGCGGCCCAGCGGGAGCAGGGCGAGCGGCACCATCTTGAAGTTGGCGATGCCGAAGGGGATGCCGATGATCGTGATGCAGAGCGCGATGCCGGTGAAGATGTGGCCCAGGGCCAGCCACCAGCCCGCCAGGACCAGCCACAGGACGTTGCCGATGGCGGACCCCGCGCCCGCGTCGCGCCGCTCGACCGTGGTGTAGCCGAACGGCCAGAGGGCGTAGACCGCGATGCGGAAGGCGGCGATCCCGAAGGGGATGCCGATGATGGTGATGCAGAGGATCAGGCCCGCAAGGCAGTAGCCCAGGAACAGCCAGATGCCGCTGAGTACGAGCCAGATGACATTCAGAATGGTCTTCACTGCCGGCGGCCTGCCATCTGTTCGAGCCGGGCGATGCGCTCGGCCATCGGGGGGTGCGTGGAGAACATCTTAGAAAGTCCTTCGCCCGGACGGAACGGGTTGGCGATCATCATGTGGCTCGCGGTCTCCAGCCTCGGCTCGGCGGGCAGCGGGAGCTGCTTGGTGCCGGCGTCCAGCTTGCGCAGGGCGCTGGCCAGGGCGAGCGGGTCCCCGGTGAGCTGGGCGCCGGAGGCGTCCGCCTCGTACTCGCGCGAGCGGCTGATGGCGAGCTGGATCACGGACGCGGCCAGCGGGCCCAGGATCATGATGAGCAGCATGCCGAGGAGGCCGGGGCCCTCGTCGTCGTTCGATCGACCGACAGGAATCAGCCAGGCGAAGTTCACCAGGAACATGATCACCGAGGCGAGCGCTCCGGCGACCGACGAGATCAGGATGTCGCGGTTGTAGACGTGGCTCAGCTCGTGGCCGATGACTCCCCGCAGCTCCCGTTCGTCGAGGATGCGCAGGATGCCCTCGGTGCAGCAGACGGCCGCGTTGCGCGGGTTGCGGCCCGTGGCGAAGGCGTTGGGTGCCTCGGTCGGTGAGATGTAGAGCCGGGGCATGGGCTGGCGCGCGGACGTGGAGAGCTCGCGCACCATGCGGTAGAGCTCGGGGGCTTCGAACTCGCTGACGGGGCGGGCGCGCATCGCGCGTAGAGCCAGCTTGTCGCTGTTCCAGTACGCGTACGCGTTCGTCCCGAGGGCGATGAGGACGGCGACGATGAGGCCGGTCCGTCCGAAGAAGCTGCCGATGACGATGATGACTGCGGACAGCCCGCCGAGGAGTACGGCGGTCTTGAGCCCGTTGTGCCGGCGGTGCACGGTACGCCCTCCTAGTGGTGCGGCAGGGGGACCCCGTCCAGGATCTGCGGATCTGCGGGTCTACGGTCCAGTGGACGCTCCCTTCCTGGTCAACGCCAGGTGAGGGCTTCTGGTTCCCAGGGCGCACCGGGCCGCCGCCCCCGTGGCTGGGGCCGTGGGGCGGCGGCGGGCGTTACTCCGTACGGGTTACCGCGCGGGTCCCGGCGTACGGGCGACCGCGCGGGGGCCGTGGCGGGCGGCTACTGCGGGAAGAGGCTGCCGGCCGCGAAGCGCAGGACCAGCTGCGGGGCGCCCGAGAGGACGAGCGCCGCGGTCGCGGTGACCGCGATGGCGGCGGTGACCGGCCAGGGGGCCTTCGCGGGGGCGGTGGCCGGGGCTCCGGCCGTCTCCGGGGTCCGGAAGAGCAGGGCCGTCCAGCGCAGGTAGTAGTACAGGGCGATCACGACGTTGACGGCCATGACCACGGCCAGCCAGCCCAGGCCCGCGTCGACCGCGGAGCGGAAGACGGTGACCTTGGCGAAGAGGCCGATGAGGCCCGGGGGCAGGCCGGCCAGGCAGAGCAGGAAGAAGGCCAGCGAGAGGGCGGCGAGGGGGCGCTCGGCGTACAGGCCCCGGTAGTCGCTGATCCGGTGGAGCGGCTTCGTCCGGGCGACCAGCGCGGCGACCGCGAAGGCGCCGAGGTTCACGGCGGCGTACATGAGGGCGTAGGCGACGGTGGAGCCGATCTGGTCGCGCTCGGAGTACGCGGCCGCCGCGATGGGGACCAGCAGGTAGCCGGCCTGGCCGACCGAGGACCAGGCGAGCAGCCGTACGGCGCTGTTCGGGCGGTCGGCGGACTGGCGCAGGGCGGCGGCGTTGCCCAGGGTCATGGTGAGGGCGGCGAGGACGGCCAGGGCGGGGCCCCAGATGTCGGAGTACGCCGGGAAGGCGATCACCGTGACGAGGATCAGGCCGGTGAAGCCGACGGCCTTGCCGATCACCGAGAGGTAGCCGGCGACGGGCAGGGGCGCTCCGACGTAGGTGTCGGGGACCCAGAAGTGGAAGGGGACGGCCGCGGTCTTGAAGGCGAACCCGACGAGGGTGAGCGCGACGCCTGCCATGGCGAGGGTGTCGAGCTGCCCGGGGACGTCTTCGAGGCGGTCGGCGACCTGGGTGAGGTGCAGGGAGCCGGTGGCGGCGTAGACGAAGCTGACGCCCATCAGCGACACGGCGGTGGCGGTGACGGAGGACAGGAAGAACTTGAGCGCAGCCTCGGAGGAGAGCCGGTCGCCGCGGCGCATGCCGACGAGGGCGAACGCGGGCAGCGAGGCCACTTCGAGGGCGACGATCAGGGTGGCGAGGTCGCGGGAGGCGGGCAGCAGGGCCGCGCCGGCGGCGGAGGAGAGCAGCAGGAACCAGTACTCGCCGGCGGGCATGCGCGTGTCACGGACGGCGGTGACCGACAGCAGGGCGGTGACCAGGGCGCCGCCGAGGACCAGGAACTGGACGACGAGCGCGAAGTGGTCGGCGGTGTAGCTGCAGGCCGCCGGGTCGCCGGTGAGGCAGAAGGTGCTGCGGTCGCCGGCGCGCAGCGGCAGCAGGAGGGCGGTCGCGGCGGCCAGGCCGGCTACGGAGATCCAGCCGAGGAGGGGCTTGCGCCGCTCGGGTACGAAGAGGTCGGCGACCAGGACGGCCAGGGCGACGGCGGCGGTGAGCGCCACGGGCGCGATGGCGAGCCAGTCGACGGACTGGACCAGGCTCGCCGTCGGTTCGGTGGGGGCTGCGGCGGACAGGGCCGTCATGAGTTGCCTCCTGCGAGGAGCTTCTGGACGGCCGGGTCGGTGAGGCCGAGGAGGACCGCGGGCCACAGGCCGGCGAGGACGGTGAGGGCGACGAGCGGGGTCCAGGCGGCGAACTCGTAGCGCTGGACGTCCGGAAGGGCGGCGGGGGCGGCGCTCTCGGCCTTCGGGTCGCCCATGCACACGCGTCGCACGACGATCAGCAGGTAGGCGGCGGTGAGCAGGGTGCCGAACGCGCCGATGGCCGTGAAGGTGAGGAACGCGGGACGGTACAGGCCCTCGGCCGGGTCGAAGGCCCCGAACAGGGCCAGCATCTCGCCCCAGAAGCCGGCCAGGCCGGGCAGGCCGAGCGAGGCGACGGCGGCGAAGGCGAGAAGCGCGCCCAGGCGGGGGGCGCGGCCGTAGAGGGCGGCGCCGGTGGCCCCGGCGAGGGTGTCGAGGTCGGCGGTGCCGTACCGGTCCTTGAGGGCGCCGACGAGGAAGAAGAGGAGGCCGGTGATCAGGCCGTGGGCGATGTTCGCGAACAGCGCGCCGTTGACGCCGGTGGGGGTCATGGAGGCGATGCCGAGGAGGACGAAGCCCATGTGGCCGACGGAGGAGTACGCGATGAGGCGCTTGAGGTCGCCCTTGTTGCCCTTGCGGGCCAGCGCCAGGCAGGCGAGGGAGCCGTAGACGATGCCGACGGCCGCGAAGGCGCCGAGGTAGGGGGCGAAGGTGTGCATGCCGTCGGGGGTGACGGGGAGCAGGATGCGGACGAAGCCGTACGTGCCCATCTTGAGCAGGACGCCGGCCAGCAGGACGGATCCGACGGTGGGCGCGGCGGTGTGGGCGTCGGGCAGCCAGCTGTGGAGCGGCCACATGGGGGTCTTCACGGCGAGGCCGATGCCGATGGCGAGGACGGCCAGGAGCTGGGTGGTGTGCGTCAGTTCGCGGCCGTTGTCAGAGGCGAGTGCCACCATGTCGAAAGTGCCGCTGTTCAGTCCGATGAGCAGCAGACCGAGCAGCATGACGACGGAGCCGAGGAGGGTGTAGAGGATGAACTTCCAGGCGGCGGCCTGCCGCTGAGCACCGCCCCAGCGGGCGATGAGGAAGTACATCGGGATGAGGACCATCTCGAAGGCGAGGAAGAAGAGCATCAGGTCGAGGACGGCGAAGGTGGCGAGGGTGCCGGACTCGAGGACGAGGAGCAGGGCGACGAAGGCCTTCGGGGAGGGGCCCTCGGGGAGCTTGAAGTAGCTGTAGAGCGCGCAGAGGAAGAACAGCAGCGCGGTCATCAGGAGGAGGGGGAGCGAGATGCCGTCGATGCCGAGGTGGATCCGGACGTTCAGCGCCTGGATCCAGCTGATGTCCGTCGTCGCCTGGAAGCGGGACGGGGCGTCGTGGTCGAAGCCCAGGGTGAGGGCGATCGCCGCGGCGAGGATCACTCCGGTCACGGTCACGCCGTGGCGCAGCACGGCCTGTTCGGGGCTCTTGCCCTTGAGCCCGGGCGGGGGCGGCAGGAGGGCCGCGGCGGCGCCGAGGAGCGGTGCGGCCACGATGAACGCCAGAAGGAACTGCATCACGGACGGGCTGATATCAATCACGGCTGACTCACGGCTCACGATCCGGCGTTGACGTTGGCGAGGACGGCGGTGGCGATCGCCAGGACCACGGCGCCGGCGAGCAGGGCGCTCAGGTAGCTCTGTACGTTGCCGGTCTGGGCGCGGCGTACGAGGGTGCCGAGCAGCCGGGGGCCGAGGCCCGCGCCGCTGACGTAGGCGTCCACGACCTCGCGGTCGAGGAAGCGGACGAGGCCGGCGGCCGCGCGGACGGGGCGGACGAAGAGCCGGTCGTAGACGGCGTCGAGGTGGAAGCCGTCGGCCGCGTGGCGGTGCAGCGGGCCGAGCAGCGCCTTGCCGGGGTCGGGGGCGGTGCCGGCGGGGACGGCGGGGTGGTCGTGGGTGACCTCGGCGACCTCGGGGGTCTCGGCGGCCGATTCGGCGGCGGCGACCGATACGGGGACGCCGGCTCCGCCCCGGGCTCCGGCCGCGCTCCTGGCGACGGCGCCCTGCCAGAGGCCGTAGGTCAGCAGGACGCCGATGAGGGCGGCGCCGGTGCCGAGGGCGGAGGTGGTCAGGGTCGGGGTGAGCTGTCCGCCGTCGAACCAGTCGGCGAGGGGGACGGCGGCGAGGCCGAAGGCGATCGACGGGATCGCCAGCAGCCACAGCACGCCGGTCATGGCGAGCGGCTCCTTGCCGTGGTCGGGGGCGGGGGCGCC
Organism: Streptomyces sp. NPDC048255; assembly: GCF_040652415.1. Classification (NCBI taxonomy): domain Bacteria; kingdom Bacillati; phylum Actinomycetota; class Actinomycetes; order Kitasatosporales; family Streptomycetaceae; genus Streptomyces; species Streptomyces sp. NPDC048255. The sequence goes on along the minus strand of NZ_JBEZMA010000064.1, from coordinate 25,158 downwards.
CCGGCCGCGGAAGGCCATCAGCCACAGGCGGGCGGCGTAGGCGGCGGTGAGCAGCGCGGTCAGCAGGCCGGCGATCAGCACCAGCCAGCCGGCCGTGGCGGGTGCCTGGTCGGAGTGTCCGGTGGCGGCGAGTTCGGCGGCGACGAGGACGGCTTCCTTGGAGAAGAAGCCGGCGAAGGGCGGGATGGCGGCGAGCGCGAGGAGCGCGATCGTCATCGTCCAGAAGGCGTCGGGGATGCGCTTGGCCAGGCCGTCCATGCGGGACATGGCGGCCAGGGAGTTCGTACCGGCGGCGTGGATGATCACGCCCGCGCCGAGGAACAGCAGCGCCTTGAAGGCGCCGTGGGACAGGAGGTGGAAGACGGCCGCGCCGCGGTCGGTGACGGCCAGGGCTCCGGTCATGTAGCCGAGCTGGCCGATCGTGGAGTAGGCGAGCACGCGCTTGATGTCGTCCTGGGCCAGGGCGGCGAGGCCGGAGCCGATCATCGTGACGGCCGCCATGACGGCCATGACCACCAGTGCGGCCTGCGAGGCCGCGAAGACCGGGAGGAGGCGGGCGATGAAGTAGACACCGGCGGCGACCATCGTCGCGGCGTGGATCAGCGCGGAGACCGGGGTGGGGCCGGCCATGGCGTCGGGGAGCCAGGTGTGCAGCGGGAACTGCGCGGACTTGCCCGCCACGCCGGCGAGCAGGAGCAGCGCGATCAGCGTCGGGTGGTCGAGCCCGCCCTTTTCGACGGTGTCCAGGATCTTGGTGATCCGGAAGGAGCCGGCGTCGGTGGCGAGCGCGAACAGGCCGATCAGGAAGGGGACGTCACCGAGCTTGGTGACGAGGAAGGCCTTCAGGGAGGCGGAGCGGGCCGCTTCGGTCTCCCAGTAGTGGCCGACGAGGAAGTACGAGCAGATGCCCATGATCTCCCAGCCGACCAGCAGCACCATCAGGTCGCCGGAGTAGACGACGAGCAGCATGGCGGAGGTGAAGAGGGAGATCAGAGCCGCGTACGAGGGGTAGCGCGGGTCCTCGCGGAGGTACGCCGTCGAGTAGAGCTGTACGCAGGTGGCGACGAGCCCGACCAGGACGGCGACCAGCACGGCGAAGCCGTCCAGGTGGAGGGAGAGCTCGATCGGCACCGAGCCGGTCGGGGTCAGCTCGGTCGCGGTGTCGATGTCCTTGCCGCCGCCCTGGCGGAAGGCGACGAGCACGGCGAGTACGGCGGCGGCCAGCGTCGGCAGGATGGCGAGCGGCCGGACGAAGCCGGGGGAGGTGCGGCCGAGGAGCAGTCCGGCCACCGCGCCCAGGAAGGGGAGGAGGGGGACGAGGACGGCGAGGGTCGGGGTGGTCACGCGGCGGCCTCGCTCTGCGTGTTCGGCGTGTTCGGGCTGTTCGGCGTGGTGGAGGCGGGCTCGTGGCCCTCGGCGGTGTCGCGGAGCCGGTCGACGTCCGAGGTGCCCCGGTTGCGGTACACCATCAGCACGATCGCGAGGCCGATGCCGATTTCGGCGGCGGCGATGGCGATGGTGAAGAGGGTGAGGGCCTGGCCCGCGTGGAGGGTGTCGCGCAGCCAGACGTCGAAGGCGACCAGGTTGAGGTTGACGGCGTTGAGCATCAGCTCGACGGACATCAGGACCAGGATGGCGTTGCGGCGGGCGAGCACTCCGTACAGGCCCGTGCAGAAGAGGAGCGCCGCGAGCACGGCGGGGTAGGCGAGGTGCATCAGCGCTGCCCCTTGTCACGGGCTTCGGCGGGAGAGTCGGAGTCGGCCGGTCCGGTCCTGCGGGACAGCACGATGGCGCCGATCAGGGCGGCCAGGAGGAGGACGGAGAGCGCCTCGAAGGGCAGCACCCAGTGCTGGAAGAGGATCTCGCCGGAGACCTTCGTGGAGCCCTGGACGGGACCGTCGAGGTCGATCCAGGTGGTGCGGAAGGCGTCGACGACGACCCAGACCAGCGCGGCGGCGGCGGTCACGGCGACGCCGAGCGCGACCCAGCGGTTGCCGGAGTCCGCGTCCGGGGAGCGGCCGATGGGGGCCTTGGTGAGCATGAGCCCGAAGAGGAGGAGGACGACCACGGATCCGAGGTAGATCAGGACCTGGACCCAGGCGATGAACTCCGCGGTCAGCAGCAGGTACTCGACGGCGATGCCGCCGAGCGCGACGACCAGCCAGAGGGCGGCGTGCACCAGTTGCCTCGTGGTGACGGTGACGAGCGCCGCGCCGAGGGTGGCGAGGCCGACGAGGACGAAGGCGACCTCGACGCCCGTCGGGGAGAGGAAGCCGGGCCCGGTGGTGGCGGCTGCGGCCAGGGTGGCGGCGGGGGTCACGCGTCTGCCTCCGGGGTCGCGGTGGTCTCGGCCGCGGCTGCGGCTGCCGCGGCAGCGGCGGCTTCGGCCTTCTCCACTGCCTTGCGGGCGGCGGCGACTTCCTTGGGTTCCTCGGCGGCGGGGTCCAGGGCGGGCGGCGCCGGGACGGTCCACATCCACTCGCGGAGCTTGTCGCGCTCGTGCGTCAGGTCGTGGATGTCGGTCTCCGCGTACTCGAACTCCGGCGACCAGAAGAGGGCGTCGAAGGGGCACACCTCGATGCAGATCCCGCAGTACATGCAGAGGGAGAAGTCGATGGCGAACCGGTCGAGGACGTTGCGGCTGCGCTCGCGGCCACCGGGGGTGGACGCGGGGACCGTCTCCTTGTGGGAGTCGATGTAGATGCACCAGTCGGGGCACTCGCGGGCGCACAGCATGCAGACCGTGCAGTTCTCCTCGAACAGGCCGATGACCCCGCGGGAGCGGGGCGGGAGTTCGGGCTGGACCTCGGGGTACTGGGCGGTGTGCGAGCGCTTCGTCATCGTGCGCAGCGTGACCGCCAGGCCCTTGGCGAGGCCGGATCCGGGGATGGGCATCAGTTGATCGCCACCTTCACGATGCCGGTGAGCGCGATCTGGGCGAGCGCGAGCGGGATGAGTACGGTCCAGGCGAGCTTCTGGAGCTGGTCCTCGCGCAGGCGCGGGTAGCTCACGCGGAGCCAGATCACCACGAAGGCGAGGACCGCGGTCTTGAGCAGGGTCCAGACCCAGCCGAGGCCGTCGGCTCCGAGGGGCCCGTGCCAGCCGCCGAGGAACAGGACGGTGGTGAGGGCGCAGAGGACGACGATGCCCGCGTACTCGGCGAGGAGGAACAGCGCGAAGCGCAGGCCCGTGTACTCGGTGTACGCGCCGAAGATGATCTCGGAGTCGGCGACGGGCATGTCGAAGGGGGGCCGCTGGAGTTCGGCGAGGCCCGCGGTGAAGAAGACGAGCGCGCCGACGATCTGCCAGGGCAGCCACCACCACTGGTAGGCCTCGACGATGCCGGGGAGGGAGACCGTCCCGGCGGCCATGGCCACGGAGGCCGCGGCGAGGAGCATGGGGAGCTCGTAGGCGAGCAGCTGGGCGGCGGTGCGCAGGCCGCCGAGCAGCGAGAACTTGTTGGCGGAGGCCCAGCCGGCCATCAGCGAGCCGAGTACTCCGACGCCCATGACGGCGAGTACGAAGAACAGCCCGGCGTCGATGACCTGCCCGACCGCGCCCTCGCCGGGGCCGATGGGGACGGCGACGAGGACGAGGAGGTACGGGAGCAGGGCGACGGCGGGCGCGAGCTGGAAGATCCGCCGGTCGGCGTTGGCCGGGACGATGTCTTCCTTCTGCGCGAACTTCACGCCGTCGGCGACGAGCTGGGCCCAGCCGTGGAAGCCGCCGGCGTACATGGGGCCGAGGCGGCCCTGCATGTGGGCCATCACCTTGTGCTCGGTCTGCCCGACGACGAGCGGGAGCACGAGGAAGACAGCGAAGACGATGAGCAGCCGCAGGGCGACGTCGAGGACCTCGTTCACGCGTCGCCTCCGTTGTCGCGGGTGGTCTCGGACTCGGCCGTGGTCGCCTCCGGCGCGGGCTCGGGCTCCGGCTTCGCCGTCGGCTTGGCCTCGGGCGCGGGCTCCGCCCCGGGTGCGGGCTCGGGCTTAGCCACGGGTGCGGGCTCCGGCTCGGCCGCGGGTGCGGGCTTCGTCTGCGGCTCGTCGAAGGCCGGCTTCGGGTCGTGCCAGGGCGCGTCGGAGCTGCGCGGGGCGGGGCGGGCCGGGGCCTGCGGCTCCGCCGCCGGGGTCTGGCTCGTGGAACCTTCGCCCGCGGTCCGGGTACGGCGCACCGGGCGGGCCGGGGCTTCGGCCTCCGGGCTCGCCGCGGCCTCCGGGACGGCCTGACCGGCCGAGCCCTCCGACACCGAGCGGGTACGGCGCACCGGGCGGGCCGGGGCCTCGGTGTCCGGGGTCGGCGTGCCCTCCGTCGCCGCCGGGCGGGGGCGGCGGGCCGGGGCGCCCTCGCGCGCGGCACCGGCGGCACCGGCCGCGCGCGGGGTGCGGGCCGGGCGGGCCGGGGCCGGCGGCAGCTGGCCCTTCATCGGGCCCCAGTCGTTGGGGTCCGGTACGCCCGGCGGAAGCATCTGGCGGCGCTTGGGCGCGTCCGGGTCGTGGGCCTCGCCCGGCTCCTTGGCACCCGGCCAGGCCTTGGCGACGCGCGCGGCCAGGACGAAGTCCTTGCGCAGCGGGTGTCCCTCGAAGTTCTCCGGAAGGAGGAGGTGGACGAGGTGCGGGTGGTCGGTGAAGACGACCCCGAACATCTCGTACGTCTCGCGCTCGTGCCATTCGGCCCCCGCGTAGACCGCGACCGCGGACGGCAGGGAGGGGGCCGCGTGCGGGACGGTCGTACGGAGCAGCAGCCGGCGGACGCGGTGGTTCTCCAGCGAGACGACGTGCGCGCAGATCCGGAAGCCGGTGCCCGGCTCGTCCACGGCGCTCAGCCAGTCGAAGTAGGTGCAGCCGAGCTTGTCCCGGGCGATCTCCAGGGCGGAGATCCAGGAGCCGACGGGCACGTCCACCGTCAGGACGTCGTACGCGTACGAGCCGACGGCCTCTTCGCCGAATACCGTCGGCGCCGCGTCGGGCAGGGAGTCGTAGAGGTTCACGCACCGCTCCCGGGGGCCGGCGGAGGCGTGACCAGGCCGCTGGTCAGCTGGGACACGGACGGATCCGTCGCGTAGCGGTCCGCGAGCGACTCTCGGGCGATCTTCTCCTGGAGCTTGAGGATGCCCTGGAGGAGCGCTTCCGGCCGGGGCGGGCAGCCGGGTACGTAGACGTCGACCGGGATGATCTGGTCGACGCCCTTCGTCACCGAGTACGAGTCCCAGTAGGGGCCGCCGCAGTTGGAGCAGGCGCCGAAGGAGATGACGTACTTCGGCTCCGGCATCTGCTCGTAGAGCCGCTTCACGGCGGGGGCCATCTTGTCCGTGACCGTGCCCGAAACGATCATCAGGTCGGCCTGGCGCGGCCCCGGCGCGAAGGGGATGACGCCGAGGCGGATGAAGTCGTGGCGGGCCATCGACGCGGCGATGAACTCGATCGCGCAGCAGGCGAGTCCGAAGTTGAAGACCCACAGGCTGTACCGGCGGCCCCAGTTCAGGACCACCTTCATCGGTTCCGGGGCGAGGCGGGAGAGCACTCCCAGACGCTTGGGCTCCGGGAGCATCACGGGCTCCGGTGTCACGTCCATTCGAGGACGCCCTTCTTGTACGCATAGAGCAGGCCGACGGCCAGGAAGCCCAGGAAGATGAACATCTCCACCAGCGTCGTGGCGCCGTAACCGGCGGCGGCGAACACCGTCGCCCACGGGAACAGGAAGATCGAGTCGACGGCGAAGATGACGTAGAGGAAGGCGTAGACGTAGTAGCGGACCTGGGTGTGCGCCCAGCCCTCGCCCACCGGGTCCACGCCGCATTCGTACGTCAGCAGCTTCTCGGGGGTCGGCACCACGGGGCGCAGCAGCCGGCCGGCGCCGAAGGCCACCGCCACGAAGAGCACACCGAGAACGGCCAGCAGGCCGACGACCGAATAGCTCCGGAAATAGTCGGCCGCGAGCACGGTTACGGTCGATACCGTTGGGTCGGACACGTCCGTTCCTCGCTCCTTGGCCACTGTCGACGATCTGTTACGCACGGGAGTCTAGGGCCTGCCTCACACGGGGTGGGGTTATCCCCCGTTCACAGCACCCCGGCCACCCCATGGCATCCGCGCGTCGCAGTTGACAGGCTGTGGCGCATGACCACGAGCCATGACATCCCCGACGAGGACCGACCTCCCCCGGTGCGCGCCGCCTTCAGCGCCGCGACCTGGAAGGAGATCGCCCATCTGCTGACCAACCTGCCGATGGCGATCGTCGGATTCGTGTACGCGGTTGTCATGGTTTCCACCGCGGGCGGTCTGTCGGTGACCGCAATCGGTCTTCCGCTGCTCGCTTGCGGTCTTTTCGGGTCTCGGCAGCTGGGACGGCTGGAGCGGGCGCGGGCCCGGGCGCTGCTGGGCGTACGGGTGGACGAGCCGACCCCGATTCCCGGTCCACGGCGGTCCGGAGGGTTCTTCCCCTGGCTGTGGACCAGCATCAAGGACCCCGTCGGCTGGCGGAACGTGCTGTACGACCTGATCCGGCTGCCGTGGGGCGTCCTGACCTTCAGTATCGCGCTGACCGGGCTCTTCGTGCTGTGGCCCGTCCTGCCGTACGTGGCGCGCGGCCTGACCAGCGTGGACCGCGCGATGGTACGGGCCCTGCTGTCGCCCTCGGACGAGCTGGAGCGGCGGATCGCCGAGCTGGAGTCCGACCGGGGCGTGGTGGTCGACACCGCGGCCGCCGACCTGCGGCGCATCGAGCGGGACCTGCACGACGGGGCGCAGGCCCGGCTGGTGGCGCTGGCCATGGGTCTGGGCCTGGCGAAGGAGAAGCTGCTGGAGGACCCGGAGGGCGCGGCGGCGATGGTCGACGAGGCGCACGGGGAAGTGAAGCTGGCCCTCCAGGAGCTACGGGACCTCGCGCGGGGCATCCACCCCGCGGTGCTGACGGACCGCGGCCTGGACGCGGCGCTGTCGTCGGTGGCTTCGCGGTGCGTCGTGCCGGTGAAGGTGTCGGTGGATCTTCCGGCCCGGCCCGCGGAGGCGATCGAGGGGATCGCGTACTTCGTGGTGTCGGAGCTGCTGCAGAACGTGAGCAAGCACGCGCGGGCGCGGGGCGCGAGCGTCGAGGTGTGGCGGTCGGGGGCGCGACTGCTGATCCGGGTCTCGGACGACGGCCGGGGTGGCGCGCGGCTGTCCGGCGGGACGGGGATGGCCGGGCTCGCGGAGCGGCTGGGGGCGGTGGACGGGGTGTTCGTCCTGGACTCCCCGGAGGGGGAGGGGACGGTGGTGACGGCGGAGCTGCCGTGGCGCGGCCGCGGGTAGCTGGGCTGGGTGGCTTTGCCCTGCGGGGCGGCCTTGCCCTGCGGGGCGGGTTCGGTGTGGCTGAGCGGGGCCTTCGTCCAGGTGGGCGGGGGTCCCGCTCGTGCGTCCGGGTGCGGCTCGGCCTCCCGGGGCTCCGCCCCGGACCCCGCGCCTCAAACGCCGGCGGGGCTGGGATGGTCAAACGCCGGCGGGGCTGGAATTGGGCTCGGCGGGGCTGGGGCGGGTGGCTCGGCGGGGCTGGGGTGGGTGGGGTTAACCCCCCGGTCGAGAGGCCCACTCGCTGCATGGTTCGGGCGGGTGGGGGGCGGCAGGGTGGAGGGGTGGAGAGAAGACGGGAAGGGCGGGTCGGGGCCATGGACGACGGTGTGGGCGCGGGTTCGGGATTCGGGGCGGTGCTGCGTGCGCCCATCGCCGGGCGGACGTGGCGGGAGCTCGGATATCTGCTGGTCGGGCTGCCACTCAGCACGCTGTACTTCTCGCTCGCAGTCACCGGCGTGAGCCTCGGCGCCGGTCTGCTCGTCACCTTCCTCGGGATCCCGGTGCTGGCGGGCGTGCTCGCCATGTGCCGGGGGTTCGGGCACCTGGAGCGGGCCCGGGTGCGGGCCCTGCTCGGCACCCGCATCGCCGATCCCGCGCCGGTCCGGGCCCGCAAGGGCGGGGCCCTGGCCGCCATGGGGGCGCTGCTCAAGAGCGGGAGCGCCTGGCGGCACGTCCTGTACTCCGTGATCCACTTCCCGTGGGCGGTGTTCGGCTTCTGCGTGGCGCTGACGTTCTGGGCGACGGGCTGGTCCCTCGTGCTGTACCCGGCCTGGTTCTGGGTCTTCCCCGCCTTCACCGACCAGCCCGGTCTGCAGCTCTTCCAGAACGGCGACTACTCCTACTTCCTCGACTCGCCCGTCGAGATCGCCCTGACCTTCCTGGTCGGGCTGGCCTTCACCCTCGCCACCCCGTGGGTGCTGCGGGCCCTGACCGCCGTGGACCGGCTGCTGGTCGGCGGGCTGCTCGGTCCGTCCCGCCTGGACAGCCGCGTCAGCGAGCTGGAGTCCGACCGGGGGGTGGTCGTGGACACGGCCGCCGCCGACCTGCGGCGCATCGAGCGGGACCTGCACGACGGGGCGCAGGCCCGGCTGGCGGCCCTCGCCATGGACCTGGGCCTGGCGAGGGAGAAGCTGGCCGAGGACCCGCGGGTCGCGGCCCGGATGGTGGACGAGGCCCACGGTGAGGTGAAGATCGCCCTCCAGGAGCTGCGCGACCTGGCCCGCGGGATCCACCCGGCGGTGCTGACCGACCGCGGCCTGGACGCCGCCCTGTCCTCGGTGGCCTCGCGGTGCGCCGTGCCGGTACGGGTGGCCGTGGACCTGCCGTCCCGCCCCGCGGCCTCGATCGAGGGGATCGCGTACTTCACCGTCTCTGAGCTGTTGCAGAACGTCAGCAAGCACGCCTCGGCCCGGTCGGCCTCGGTGGACGTGTGGAAGTCCGGGGAGCGGCTGCTGATCCAGGTGGCCGACGACGGCCGGGGCGGGGCGGGCGCGGGCGGCGGTGCCGGGGCCGGGACGGGGCTGGCGGGGCTGACCGAGCGGCTGGACGCCGTCGACGGGGTGCTGGTCGTGGATTCCCCGGCCGGTGGCCCGACCACCGTCACCGCCGAGCTCCCCTGGCGACCGTAGGACCGGATTGGCCTGGCCCGGACTGGACTGGCCCCGCCCGCCGCGGCCCAGGGTGAGGGCCAGGCGCGGCCTCGCCCCGGCCCAGGGTCAGGGTCAGGGCCAGGGCCAGGGCCAGGCGCAGCCCCGGCCCCGCGGCGCCCGGGCCCTGCGCGGCACCCGCCCAGCCGCGCCCCGCCCGGCCCGGGGCTGAAAACTCCCGCCGCACGCCCACTCGTTGTTCCAGCTCTGCCTGGATCCGGCCTTGAGGCTGGGATGCTTGGCTGGGTAACGGAGTGCGGGAACGAGTGGACGCGGGAGCTGCTGAGTCGTGGAAGACAGGGTGCGGGTGGTCATCGCCGAGGATTCAGTGCTGCTGCGTGAGGGCCTGACCCGGTTGCTGACCGACCGGGGGCATGACGTCGTCGCCGGCGTCGGGGACGCGGAAGCCCTGATCAAGACGGTGGCGGAGCTGGCGGCCGAGGACGCGCTGCCGGACGTGGTGGTGGCCGACGTGCGGATGCCGCCGACGCACACCGACGAGGGCGTACGGGCCGCCGTACGGCTGCGGCGGGAGCATCCCGGGATAGGGGTGCTGGTCCTTTCGCAGTACGTGGAGGAGCAGTACGCCACCGAACTCCTGGCCGGTTCGAGCACCGGGGTGGGGTATCTGCTCAAGGACCGGGTCGCCGACGTGCGGGAATTCCTGGACGCCGTGGTCCGCGTGGCCCGGGGCGGTACCGCGCTGGACCCCGAGGTCGTCGCCCAGCTGCTCGGCCGCAGCCGGAAGCAGGACGTGCTGGCGGGTCTGACCCCGCGCGAGCGCGAGGTACTGGGGCTGATGGCCGAAGGGCGTACGAATTCCGCCGTGGCGAAGGCGCTGGTGGTGAGCGACGGGGCGGTGGAGAAGCACGTCAGCAACATCTTCATGAAGCTCGGCCTCTCGCCCAGTGACGGGGATCACCGGCGTGTTCTGGCCGTTCTCACTTACCTGAAATCTTGATCGACTGACACTCTGTCAGACATGGCACATGGCATACCGGTCGGATCGTCTCAATGGGCGGTCCGACGGTCCAGAATGTGGTCGCCCTCTTGGACCTGATCGCTACGGACGTAGGGTGGGTCTTGGGGAACCACGCCTCGAAGGAGGTCCAGTTCAGTGACCAGCCAGGTCAGTAGCCCAGCCGAGCAGGCCGATGGGGCCGGCGGTGCGGTTGTCGGTGGACAGCGCACCCCCACGGATCCCAGCGGCAAGGAAGTCCGCCGTCTCGACCGTGTGATCATCCGCTTCGCGGGTGACTCGGGTGACGGTATGCAGCTCACCGGTGACCGGTTCACGTCGGAGACGGCGTCTTTCGGCAATGACCTGTCGACGCTGCCGAACTTCCCCGCCGAGATCCGGGCGCCCGCCGGGACCCTGCCGGGCGTCTCCTCGTTCCAGCTGCACTTCGCCGACCACGACATCCTCACTCCGGGCGACGCCCCGAACGTGCTGGTGGCGATGAATCCGGCGGCGCTGAAGGCGAACATCGGGGACGTGCCGCGCGGCGCGGAGATCATCGTCAATACCGATGAGTTCACCAAGCGTCCGATGGCCAAGGTCGGGTACGAGACCTCGCCGCTGGAAGACGGCTCCCTCGACGCCTACAACCTGCACCCGGTGCCGCTGACCACGCTGACGGTGGAGGCCCTGAAGGACTTCGGGCTGTCCCGCAAGGAGGCCGAGCGCAGCAAGAACATGTTCGCGCTGGGTCTGCTGTCGTGGATGTACCACCGGCCGACGGAGGGTACGGAGTCCTTCCTGCGGCAGAAGTTCGCGAAGAAGCCGCAGATCGCGGAGGCGAACGTCGCCGCGTTCCGGGCGGGCTGGAACTTCGGGGAGACGACGGAGGACTTCGCGGTCTCCTACGAGGTCGCGCCCGCGAGCAAGGCCTTCCCCACCGGCACGTACCGCAACATCTCGGGGAACCTGGCACTCGCCTACGGCCTGATCGCGGCCGGTCAGCAGGCTGACCTGCCGCTCTACCTGGGCTCGTACCCGATCACCCCGGCCTCCGACATCCTGCACGAGCTCTCCCGGCACAAGAATTTCGGCGTACGGACCTTCCAGGCCGAGGACGAGATCGCGGGGATCGGCGCGGCGCTGGGAGCGGCGTTCGGCGGGGCACTGGGCGTGACGACCACCTCGGGGCCGGGCGTGGCCCTGAAGTCGGAGACCATCGGTCTGGCGGTGTCGCTGGAGCTTCCGCTGCTGATCGTGGACATCCAGCGCGGCGGCCCCTCCACCGGCCTGCCGACCAAGACGGAGCAGGCGGACCTGCTCCAGGCCATGTACGGGCGCAACGGCGAGGCCCCGGTCCCGATCGTCGCCCCCTGCACCCCGGCGGACTGCTTCGACGCGGCGCTGGAGGCGGCCCGGATCGCGCTGACCTACCGGACCCCGGTGTTCCTGCTCTCCGACGGGTACCTCGCCAACGGCTCCGAGCCGTGGCGGATCCCCGAGGTCACCGACCTGCCGGACCTGAAGGTCCAGTTCGCCACCGCCCCCAACCACACGCTGGCCGACGGCAGCGAGGCGTTCTGGCCCTACAAGCGCGATCCGGAGACCCTGGCCCGCCCCTGGGCCGTGCCGGGCACCCCGGGCCTGGAGCACCGCATCGGCGGCATCGAGAAGCAGGACGGCACCGGGAACATCTCCTACGACCCCGCGAACCACGACTTCATGGTCCGCACCCGCCAGGCCAAGATCGACAACATCGCGGTGCCGGACCTGGTGGTGGACGACCCGGACGGGGCCCGCACCCTGGTCATCGGCTGGGGCTCCACCTACGGCCCCATCACCGCCGCGGTCCGCCGCCTGCGGGGCACCGGCCGGCCCATCGCCCAGGCCCACCTGCGCCACCTCAACCCCTTCCCCGGGAATCTCGCAGAGGTCCTGAAGCGTTACGACAAGGTAGTGGTGCCGGAGATGAACCTCGGGCAGCTCGCCGGCCTGCTCCGGGCGAAGTACCTGGTCGACGCCCAGTCGTACAACCAGGTCAACGGAATGCCGTTCAAGGCCGAGCAGCTCGCCAAGGTCCTCGAGGAGGCCATCAATGACTGAGGTGACGGACGCCCCCACCGGCCACCGGGACCTGCTGTCGCTGGTCCCCAAGGCCGAGGCGAAGCAGTCCATGAAGGACTTCAAGTCCGACCAGGAAGTCCGCTGGTGCCCCGGTTGCGGCGACTACGCCGTCCTCGCCGCCGTGCAGGGCTTCATGCCCGAGCTCGGGCTGGCGAAGGAGAACATCGTCTTCGTCTCCGGGATCGGCTGCTCCTCCCGCTTCCCGTACTACATGAACACCTACGGGATGCACTCCATCCACGGCCGTGCCCCGGCCATCGCCACCGGCCTGGCCACCTCCCGCCGCGACCTGTCCGTCTGGGTCGTCACCGGCGACGGCGACGCGCTGTCCATCGGCGGGAACCACCTGATCCACGCCCTGCGCCGCAACGTCAACCTCAAGATCCTGCTGTTCAACAACCGGATCTACGGCCTGACCAAGGGGCAGTACTCCCCCACCTCGGAACTCGGCAAGATCACCAAGTCCACGCCGATGGGTTCCCTGGACGCCCCCTTCAACCCGGTGTCCCTGGCCATCGGTGCCGAGGCCTCCTTCGTCGCCCGCACGATCGACTCCGACCGCAAGCACCTCACCGAGGTCCTGCGCCAGGCCGCCGACCACCAGGGCACCGCCCTCGTGGAGATCTACCAGAACTGCAACATCTTCAACGACGGCGCCTTCGAGGCCCTCAAGGACAAGGACCAGGCCCTCGAAGCGGTGATCCGCCTCGAACACGGGCAGCCCATCCGCTTCGGCGCCGACAACGCCAAGGGCGTCGTCCGCAACCCCTCGACCGGAGACCTGGAAGTCGTCACGGTGACCCCCGAGAACGAGGCGCGCGTCCTCGTCCACGACGCGGGCGTCGCCAGCCCCACCAACGCCTTCGCGCTCTCCCGCCTCGCCGACCCCGACACCCTGCACCAGACCCCCATCGGGGTCTTCCGCAGCTTCGAGCGGCCCGTCTACGACACCCTCATGGCCGACCAGCTCGACACGGCGATCGACCGCCACGGCAAGGGCGACCTCACCGCCCTCCTCCACGGGAACGACACCTGGACCGTCGTCGGCTGACGGGCAGGACAGAGCGGTGCGTGAAGCCCGGATCCCCCACGGGATCCGGGCTTCACGCGTACCCGGCGCCGCGAGCCCCGGCCCGGCCCGGCCGGTTACGGGATCCGCTGGAGGCCGGCCACACAAGCCCTGGAAGATGTCATGAGTATCTCCACCTGACGGGCATGACATCCGCCCCGCACGGCGCTACCTTCGTCAAGTTGGCTGGAATGCGTACAGGAGGCCCCGTGAAGGCGGAGAACGATCAGCGCACGGGTCTGCTCTACGGATTCGGCGCCTACGGGATGTGGGGGCTGGTCCCCCTCTTCTGGCCGCTCCTCAAGCCCTCGGCAGCCATCGAGATCCTCGCCCACCGCATGGTGTGGTCACTGGCCGTGGTCGGCCTGGCGCTGCTCGCGCTGCGCCGCTGGGGCTGGATACGGGAGCTGCTCCGGCAGCCCCGCAAGCTCGCCCTGACCACCCTGGCCGCCTCCGTGATCACCGTGAACTGGGGCCTATACATCTGGGCCGTCAACAACGGCCAGGTCGTCGAGGCCAGCCTCGGCTACTTCATCAACCCGCTGGTCAGCATCGCGATCGGCGTGCTGGTGCTCGGGGAACGCCTGCGCCGCGCGCAGTGGGCGGCCGTAGGCATCAGCTTCGCGGCCGTGCTGGTGCTCGCCGTCGGCTACGGGCGCCCGCCGTGGATCTCGCTGATCCTGGCCTTCTCCTTCGCCACGTACGGGCTGATCAAGAAGAAGCTCGACATGGGCGGGCTGGAGTCGCTGACCGCCGAGACCGCCGTGCTGTTCCTGCCCGCCCTCGGCTACCTGCTGTGGCTGGGCACGCAGGGCCGCTCCACCTTCGCCACGGAGGGGCTGGGGCACTCCGCCCTGCTCGCCGCCACCGGTCTGGTCACCGCGGTCCCGCTGGTGTTCTTCGGGGCGGCCGCGATCCGGGTCCCGCTGTCCACGCTCGGGCTGCTCCAGTACATGGCGCCGGTGTTCCAGTTCGGCCTCGGCGTCCTGTACTTCCACGAGGCCATGCCCCCCGAGCGCTGGGCCGGCTTCTCGCTGGTCTGGGCCGCGCTCGCCGTCCTGACCTGGGACGCGCTCCGTACGGCGCGCCGGTCGCGGGCGCGGCTGGCGGCCGCGCCGGAGGTGCCCGCGGTGGTCGTGGCACCGGCGCGCGAGCCGGCGTAACAGCACACGCTCCACCCTCACGATCCCCGGTACGGACCACACGTACCGGGGATCGTCCGTTTTCCGAACCGTCCTGACCGGATTTTGGTCTTGACGGATTGTCATGTCCTCGCTGACCATCAGGCTCGCACTGACGCACGAACGCTCACCCGCGCCATCACCGCACGTTCCGTCATATCCCCGCGGAATCCCGGAGCCCCCCATGAGCCTGTCCGTCTCCCGGCGTCTTGCCGCCGTGACCGCGTTCGCGGTCGCCGGCCTGTTCGCCGCCGCCACTCCCGCCGCACTCGCCGCCCCCACGGCGGTCACCGCGGCGCCGACCCCGCCCGACATTCCGCTGGCCAACGTCAAGGCCCACCTGTCGCAGCTCTCCACCATCGCCGCCAACAACGGCGGCAACCGGGCCCACGGCAGGGCAGGTTACAAGGCCTCGATCGACTACGTGAAGGCCAAGCTGGACGCGGCGGGCTTCACCACCACCCTGCAGACCTTCACCTCCAGCGGCGCCACCGGCTACAACCTGATAGCCGACTGGCCGGGCGGCGACCCCAACTCGGTCCTGATGGCGGGCGCGCACCTGGACTCGGTGAGCTCCGGCGCGGGCATCAACGACAACGGCTCGGGCAGCGCGGCGGTGCTGGAGACGGCCCTCGCGGTCTCCCGGGCGGGCCTCCAGCCCACCAAGCACCTGCGCTTCGGCTGGTGGGGCGCGGAGGAGCTGGGCCTGATCGGCTCGAAGTACTACGTCAACAACCTGCCGGCCGCGGAGCGCGCGAAGTTCTCCGGCTACCTGAACTTCGACATGATCGGCTCGCCGAACCCGGGCTACTTCGTCTACGACGACGACCCGACCATCGAGCAGACCTTCAAGAACTACTACGCGGGCCTCGGCGTGCCCACCGAGATCGAGACCGAGGGCGACGGCCGCTCCGACCACGCCTCGTTCAAGAACGTGGGCATCCCGGTCGGCGGCCTGTTCACCGGCGCCAGCAACACGAAGTCCTCGGCGCAGGCCCAGAAGTGGGGCGGCACGGCCGGTCAGGCCTTCGACCGCTGCTACCACTCCTCCTGCGACAACACGGCGAACATCAACGACACCGCCCTGGACCGCAACTCGGACGCCGTCGCCTACGCGATCTGGACCCTCGGAGCGGCCACCCCGGTCCCGCCGGGCCCGTCCTTCGAGAACACGGCGGACGTGAACATCCCGGACTCCCCCGGTGCCGCGGTGAACTCTCCGATCACGGTTTCCGGTGTCACGGGGAACGCCCCGGCCACCACCAAGGTCGACGTGAACATCGTCCACACCTACCGCGGTGACCTGGTGGTCGATCTCGTCGCCCCCGACGGCAGCGTCTACAACCTGCACAACCGCAGCGGCGGCAGCGCCGACAACCTCGTCCAGAGCTACACCGTCAACGCCTCCAGCGAGGTCGCGAACGGGACCTGGAAGCTCCAGGCCAGGGACACGGCCGCGCAGGACGTCGGCTACATCAACAGCTGGAAGATCACCTTCTAGGACTGGTTCCGGCCGGGCGAGGCGGGCTGCGGGTCCTGTATGCGGGCCCGCAGTTCCTCGGCCACCGCGGCGACGTCCGCGCGGCCCAGCTTCGCCGCTTCGACGAGATCGCCGAGCACCTCCGGCGAGGGCAGTTGTCCGGCCCCCGCCACGCGCAGGTACGAGCGCGTGGCCGCGGCCGCGTAGAACTCGTTCATCGGGGATTCCAGCGCCGGGCACACCGCGAGGGTGTGCAGGAACGCGGCGGCCCGCCACGCGGTGTCCGGGGCGGGCTGTTCGGGCACCAGGACGAGGTCGTTCTGGTGCCGGGCGACCGCGGCGGCGACCCCCGAGGGGTCCCACACGGCGGGATCGGACGGAAGATGGTGGGCCAGAGCGGTCCAGGCCCACTCCATGGTGATCTTCAATTGCCGAACCGCTCCTGGAAGTAGCCCCAGTGGTCGGCGAACTCCTCTATGCCGGAAAGGAAGTTCTTCCGGTCCTCGTCGAGTTCGCGCTCCGTGACCTCGGTGATCAGCGCGGTGACCGTCGTGCCCAGCGCCGCCGCGCGCGCCTTCAGGCGTTCGTGGAAGTCTTCGTCCAGGCGGATGGTGACGTGTCTCGACATGCCCTCCACCGTACAGCGGGCGCGCTGTACGCAGGAGGGGAACGACGCAAGGGTGGGCCGGGACACATTCCCGGCCCACCCCTTCGGACAGTCTTCCTACGGGTGACTACTTGTTGGCGTCGGCCGCCTTCACCAGGGCGTCCTTGGTGACCGCACCGACGTAGACCTTGCCGTCGTCGGTGATCAGCGCGTTGACCACGCGGGTGGACAGGACCCGGCCCTCGCCGAACTTCCCGGAGACCTTGTCACCGAGGGAGTCGAGGAACTGCTTGGCCTCCTTGGGCGCGTTCTTGTCGTTCTCCAGGTCCTTGAGGCCCTTGCCCGGCCCCGAGTCGATCCGCGCGATCGTCGCCCAGCCCTCACCGAGGACCTTCACGTCACCCTTGCCGTTCGCCCCGCCCATCAGGCCCTCCAGGCCCGGGAAGGATTCGAGCGCCTTGAACTCCTTGTCCCCGCGGGCGGACTCGGCCGCACCCTCGGTGACCTTGGCGCCCTTGGGCACGGTGAACTTGAAGGTGTCGGCGGACGGCTTGGCGAAGTCCACCTTGGTGAAGCCCGCGTCCACGATCGGCTTGCCGCCCTGGGTGGAGAGCACCTGCACGCGCAGCGGCACGCCGTTCTTGGCGTCCACCGCGATCTGCACCGAGGAGATCGTGGAGCCGCTCTGCTTGGGCTTGAGCACCAGCTGGTAGGCGTCGCGGCCGGCCACCTGCGCCGTGTCGCCGACGCTGACGTCCGTGGTCGGGCCGGCGGCCTTCAGGAGGTCCTCGGCGAGCTGCTGGGGCGAGGCGGCCAGGCGGTCGCCCGTCTTGTGCTCCTTGGCTGCATCCTTGCCGTCCCGGCCGTCCTTGCCCGGCTGGTCGGCCTTCTCGTGGAAGACCTCGTTCGACTTGGAGTCGTACCCCCACACGTCGTCGCCGTTGTGGATGAGGCTGTACTCGTCCTTGCCGTCCAGGAAGGTGAGCTTCTGGCGGTCCGGGCCGTCGGCGGCGACGCGGAAGGTGTGCGTACCGCTCGCCAGCTGGGCGACCTTGTCCTCCGGAGCGGCCGAGCCGCCCGCGACGCCACCGCCGCCGAGCAGGCCGGTGGCGAGCTTCGGCAGGCCCAGGTCGGTGCTGAGCTTGGCCGTGCCGGACAGCTCCTGCACGTCCGAGGCGGCCACCTTCTCGATGAGCTGCTGCGCCGTCACCTTCGGAAGGTCGGGTCCGCCGGCGTTGGCGAAGGCCGGGACCATCGCGACGGTCGCCGCGGCCACACCTGCCACCGCGACCGGTACGGCGTACCGGGCGACCTTGCGAGAAGTCTTCGTGTTCGCTGCCATGTCAGTGCCCTGCCCTCTGTGTCGACGGCGGCGACCCCCGTGTCGCCGCGCTCACCCGATCTGGTGGGGTTTGATGACTCCATCTGACCAAATCCGGGGCCCGGGGGCGTCAGTCCCCGGAAGCAACTGCGCGTACGACCGTGGGATGACACGGAAGGGGCCCCTCTGCCCCGACCCGTAGGGGTCGACGGGGCGGAAGGGCCCGTTCCGCTGTTCTGGGGGCGCGCTCAGCCCGCGCGGTGCACCACCGCGTCGCAGAGCTCTTCCAGCGCCGACTTGGCGAAGCCCTCCGGCAGCGGGGCGAGCGTGGCCCGCGCGTCCTCCGCGTACCGGATGGTGTCGCGGCGGGCCTGCTCCAGGGCCGGGTGCGCCCGGAGCCGGGTCAGCACCTCGGCGTGCCGGGCGTCGTCCGTCAGGTCGCCGTCCAGGAGCCGTACGAGGTCCAGGTCCTCCTGCCGCCCGTCGCGGGCCGCGGCCTCGCGCAGCCGCAGCACGGGCAGGGTGGGGATGCCCTCGCGCAGGTCGGTGCCCGGGGTCTTGCCGGACTCGTGCGTGTCGGAGGCGATGTCGAGGACGTCGTCGGCGAGCTGGAAGGCGGTGCCGAGCCGCTCGCCGTACTGGGTGAGGATGTCGACGACCGACTCGTCTGCGCCGGCCATGAGCGCGCCGAAGCGGCCGGACACGGCGATCAGCGAGCCGGTCTTGCCGGCGATGACGTCGAGGTAGTGGGCGACCGGGTCGCGGCCGTCGCGGGGGCCGGCCGTCTCCAGGATCTGGCCCGTCACCAGCCGCTCGAAGGCCTCGGCCTGGATGCGTACGGCCTCGGGGCCGAGGTCCGCCAGGATGTGCGAGGCGCGGGCGAACAGGAAGTCACCCGTCAGGACGGCCACCGAGTTGCCCCAGCGGGTGTTGGCGCTGGCCACCCCGCGGCGCACGTCCGCCTCGTCCATGACGTCGTCGTGGTAGAGCGTCGCCAGGTGGGTGAGCTCCACCACCACGGCGGACGGCACGATTCCGGGCGCGTACGGATCACCGAACCGCGAAGCGAGCATCACCAGCAGCGGGCGGAACCTCTTGCCTCCGGCCCGCACCAGGTGCTGTGCGGCCTCGGTGATGAAGGGGACTTCGCTCTTGGTGGCCTCCAGCAGACCCGCCTCGACGGCGGCCAGTCCGGCCTGCACATCGGCCTCAAGAGCCTGGTCCCGCACGCTCAGTCCGAACGGCCCGACGACGGTCACGAGGGGTACTCCTGTCTGCTGACGATCACGGTGACGATCACCTGGATTGTCGATGTGTCGCTGCCATCACTCAAGCCAGCGTATCGGGTCTGTTTTCGATCACCGAGAGCGCCTGCCCGGCCGTCACCCGCACACCGCCCGAAGCGCACCGGTATGTTCTTGAGGAGCCGAATCAACCGGAGAATACGTTTTGTCCAGAACTGCGCCCGATGTAGAGGAGCCCCCGGACCCGGAGGCGGACCAGCCGCCACCCGGCGACGACCACGCCTTCCTCGGCCACCCCCGGGGCCTCGCCACCCTCTCCGGACTCGAGGTCTGGGAGCGGTTCTCGTTCCTGGGCATGCAGGCCATCCTCGTCCTCTACTTCGCGGACGCGGTGGCGAACGGCGGCCTGGGCATGGACCCGGGCACGGCGGCCTCCGTCTCGGCGGCCTACGGGACCATGGTCTACCTCGTCTCCGTCGCCGGCGGATGGCTCGCCGACCGGATCCTCGGTTCCTACCGGGCCGTGCTCTGGGGCGGCATCCTGATCGCCTGCGGCCACTACGCCATGGCCGTGCCCACCGCCACCATGACCTGGGCGGGCCTCGGCCTGATCAGCGCGGGCACCGGCCTGCTCAAGCCGAACGTGGCGAGCATGGTCGGCAAGCTGTACCGGACGGACGACGACCGGCGCGACGCCGGCTTCGCGCTCTACTACATGGCCATCAACACCGGCGCCTTCGCCGGACCGCTGGTCACCGGCTGGCTCGGCGAACACCAGGGCTGGCACTGGGGCTTCTCCGCCGCCGCGATCGGCATGACCGCCGGCCTGGTCCAGTACGTCCTGGGCCGCCGCCATCTGGCCGGACGCAAGCACTCCGCAGAGTTCGCCCTCGCCCCTGACGCGATGCGCGCCGCAGTGACGAAGATCATCGTCGGCTGCCTCGCCTTCGCCGCGCTCGCCACCCTGCTGGCGGCCGCCGGCTGGCTGGCGATGGCCCGCTTCGTCGACCTGCTCACCCTCGTCTCGGTGATCGCCCCGGCCGTCTACTTCGCGATCATGTTCCGCAGCCCGCGGGTGACCCCCGCGGAGCGCACCCGGCTGCGCCCGTACGTGGTGCTCTTCCTGGCCTCGGTCGTCTTCAACTTCATCCTCTTCCAGGCCTACTCGACGATGATGCTGCTGGCCTCGACCAGTGCCCGCACCGAGATCCTCGGCTTCCACTTCCCGGCCGGCTGGTACGCCTCCGCGCTCGGCGCCTTCGAGGTGGCGCTGGCCCCGGTGGTCGCCGCGCTGTGGGTCAGGATGGGCCACCGCCAGCCGCACGCCTCCAACAAGATCGCCTTCGGGGTGATCCTGGGCGGTCTGTCCTTCCTGCTGATGGTCATCCCGACCTCCGGACACGGCGGGCACGACTACCGGATGGCCGCCTGGTGGATCGTCGGCTCCTACCTGCTGCTCGGCCTCGGCGACGTCCTGCTGGAGACCTCCGGCATGTCGGCCACCAGCAAGCTCGCCCCGAAGGCCTTCAGCAGCCAGACCATGGCCCTGTGGTTCCTCTCACTGGCCCTGGCCAACGGCATCCAGGCGCAGGTCGTGAAGGTCTACGGCCAGGTGTCCGACCCCGTGTACTTCGGCGTCAACGGCGCCGTCGCCGTGGCCTCAGGCCTGGCCGTGATCGCGCTGGCGCCGTGGCTGCGGCGCACCATGCACCCCGTCCACTGAGGCGAGAGGCGACTCAACCCCATGATCATCCGCACCGATTTCCCGTACGGGACCACCCGCGAGGACGTCCGCATCCCGATGGCCGACGGCGTGGAGCTCTACGCCCGGATCTGGCGGCCGGTGACGGACGAGCCCGTTCCGGCCCTGCTGGAGTACCTGCCGTACCGCCTGACGGACTGGACGGCGCCGCGCGACTGGCAGCGCCACCCCTGGTACGCGGGGCACGGCTACGCCTCGGTACGGGTGGACGTACGCGGCCACGGGTGCAGCGGCGGCCTGCCCGGCGACGAGTACGACGCCCGCGAACTGGCCGACGGGGTCGCGGTCGTGGAGTGGCTGGCGGCCCAGCCCTGGTGCACGGGCTCGGTGGGCATGTTCGGGATCTCCTGGGGCGGCTTCAACTCCCTCCAGATCGCCGCGCTGGCCCCCGAGCCCCTCAAGGCCGTCGTCACCGTCTGCTCCACGGACGACCGCTTCGACAACGACGTGCACTACACGGGCGGCTCGGTCCTGGCCGTGGACATGCACGCCTGGGCGGCGACCATGCTGGCCTTCGCCTCCCGCCCGCCGGACCCCGCGTTCGCCGGGGACGGCTGGCGCGAGCAGTGGCTGGCGCGGCTGGAGTCCGTGGAACCGCTCATCCACACCTGGCTCTCCCACCAGACGCGCGACGCCTACTGGCGCCACGGCAGCGTCTGCGAGGACTACCCGGCCATCGGCGCGGCGGTGCTGGCCGTGGGCGGCTGGCACGACCCGTACCGGGACACCGTCCTGCGGCTCGTCGAGCACCTGCCGGCCGACCGCGTACGGGGCCTGATCGGCCCCTGGTCGCACCAGTACCCCGACCGCGGGCTCCCGCCCGGCCCGGCGATCGGCTTCCTCCAGGAGACCCTGCGCTGGTGGGACCACTGGCTCAAGGGCGTGGACAACGGCGTGATGGGCGAGCCGCCGCTGCGCGCCTGGATCAGCGACTCCCACCCGCCCGCGACCGTGTACGAGGAGCTCCCGGGCCGCTGGGTCGGCGAGAAGGCCTGGCCGTCGGCGTCCGTGATCCCCGTCCCGTACGGGCTCCAGGGCGCGCCGGTGCTCGTCGCCTCCCCGCAGCACACCGGGGTGGACGCGGGCCGCTTCTTCCCCTATGGCAACGAGGCCGACCTGCCGCCCGACCAGCGGGAGGAGGACGCGAAGTCGGCCTGCTTCGAGTTCCCGGTGGGCGCGGGCGAGCCGGTGGAGATCCTCGGCCGGCCGTCGGTGACCCTGCGGCTGCGCCTCGACGTGCCGTACGGGCAGGTCGTGGCCCGGCTGTGCGACGTGGCACCGGACGGCGCCTCCACGCTGATCACCCGGGGCGCGCTGAACCTCTCCGCGCGCCGGGGCCGGGAGCAGGCCGTGCCGTGGCCCGTGGGCGCGTACGAGGACGTCACCTTCGAGCTGAACGGCATCGGACACGCCTTTCCGCCCGGGCACCGGATCCGGCTGGCGGTGTCCTCGGCCTACTGGCCCTGGATCTGGCCCCGGGCGGGCTCCGAGGCGGGCTGGACCCTGGACCCGGAGGGCAGCACGCTGACCCTCCCGGTCCGCACCCCGTCCCGGGCGGACGAGGGCATCGTCTTCGAGGCGCCGGAGCAGGCGGAGCCGCTGGGGGTGGTCTTCCCCGCGACGCTGGACGAGCCGCGCCCGGAGCGGCTTGTCGTACGGGACGTGGCGCGCGGGACCTGGCGGCTGGAGGTCGACCCCCGCTACGGGGGCACCCGGGTGTACCCGGACGGCCTGGAGTACAGCGAGGACGCGCGGGAGGTCTACGAGATCCAGGAGTCCGACCCGCTGTCCGCCCGGACCCGCTCGGAGTGGCGCATCCGGCTCCACCGGCCCGAACTGGGCTGGGACGCGCGGGTGGAGACCCGGTCGGAGATCTCGTGCGACGAGGGCGGCTTCCTGACGTCGAACGAGGTCGTCTGCCGGGAGGGGGCCGAGGTCGTCTTCCACCGCACGTGGGAACGCCGCCTGCCCCGCTCCGCGGGCTGAGCGAGGTGCGGGCGCCGCTGGTGGGGGCTCCGCCCCCAGACCCCCGCGCCTCGAACGCCGGCGGGGCTGGATCCGGCTGATGCCGTCCGCCGGGCACAACCCAGCCCCGCCGGCGTTTGAGGCGGGGGGGTGCGGGGGCGGAGCCCCTGCCAACCAGCGGTCAGCCGAACAGCCGCTCCAGGACCACCGCGATCCCGTCGTCCTCGTTGGACAGCGTCAGCTCGTCCGCGACGGCCAACAGCTCGCGGTGGGCGTTGGCCATGGCCACCCCGTGGGCCGACCACGCGAACATCGGGACGTCGTTCGGCATGTCACCGAACGCGATCGTCGCCGAGGCGGCCAGGCCCAGGACTTCCGCCGCCCGCGCGAGCCCAGTGGCCTTGTCGATGCCCGGTGGCTGGAGTTCGACCGTGTGCTCGCCCGCCATGGTGACGTTCACCAGGTCGCCGACCACCGACCGGGCCACCCGCGTCAGTTCGTCGTCGTCCAGCTGCGGGTGCTGGAGCAGCACTTTGTTGATGGGGGCCGACCACAGGTCGCCGCGCCGGGGCACTCGCACCGTCGGCAGGTGCGGGTGCCACATCCGGTAGCCAGGCCCTATCAGCATCTCCGCGTCCACCCCCTCCTGGTTGACGGCCGCGTAGACCTCGCCGATCTCGGCCTCGATCTTGCCGAGGGCCACCTCGGCCAGGCCCCGGTCCATGGAGACGGAGTGCAGCAGCCGGCCGCGCGCCGCGTCGTACACCTGCGCGCCCTGCCCGCACACCGCGAGCCCTGTGTAGCCGAGGCCGTCGAGGACGTGTCGGACCTGTGGCACCGGGCGGCCGGTGACGACGATGTGCTGTGCGCCGGCCGCGCGGGCGGTCGCGAGTGCCTCGTACGAGCGGGCGGAGACGGTGTCTCCGGCGCGCAGCAGAGTCCCGTCCAGGTCAGTGGCGATCAAGGCATAGGGGAGGGCGGAAAGCAGGGCGGAAGTCACGGCGCAAGGATACGGACCCCCTTGGACAAGTCCTACAAATTGCGCCTGAATCCCGCCTCCCGCAGGCACCACCAGCCACGTAACGTGTCAGCCAGCTCCCGGGACACCCCCGGACCGCGTCGAAAGCGAGGCAGTACCCCATGCCCCAGCAGAGCCCCCTCGATGTCCCCGAGGGCGACCCGTTCGGGCCGCACAACCTCCCGTACGGCGTCTTCTCCACCCCGCAGGACCCGGCCCGGCGCCGGATCGGTGTGCGGATCGGCGGGCACGTCCTCGACGCGGGGGCGGCCGCGGCCGCGCTCGGCTCCCCGTACGCCGGGCTGCTCGGGCAGTCCTCCCTCAACCCGCTGCTGGCCGCCGGGCGCACCGCCTGGCGCGACGTGCGCCGCGCGCTGACCGCCTGGGTCACCGACCCCGGCCACCGCCCGTCGGTGGAGCCGCACCTGCTGCCGCTGGACGAGGTCGCGCTGCACCTGCCGT
Organism: Streptomyces sp. NPDC048255; assembly: GCF_040652415.1. Taxonomy (NCBI): domain Bacteria; kingdom Bacillati; phylum Actinomycetota; class Actinomycetes; order Kitasatosporales; family Streptomycetaceae; genus Streptomyces; species Streptomyces sp. NPDC048255. The sequence continues at coordinate 993 of NZ_JBEZMA010000064.1, read as the reverse complement.
ACGAGGTCGCCGACTACGTGGACTTCTACGCGAGCGAGCACCACGCCACCAACGTGGGGAAGATCTTCCGGCCGGACGGGGACGCCCTGACGCCCAACTGGAAGCACCTGCCCATCGGTTACCACGGCCGGTCGGGAACGATCGTGGTGTCGGGCACGGACGTCGTACGGCCCTCCGGACAGCGCAAGGCCCCCACCGACCCGGCGCCCGTCTTCGGCCCGTCCGTCAAGCTCGACATCGAGGCCGAGGTCGGCTTCGTCGTCGGCGCCCCGTCCGAGCTGGGCAGCCCGGTGGCGCTGGGCGAGTTCGAGGACCACGTCTTCGGCCTGTTCCTCCTCAACGACTGGTCGGCGCGCGACATCCAGGCCTGGGAGTACGTGCCGCTGGGCCCCTTCCTCGGCAAGTCCTTCGCCACCTCCGTCTCGGCGTGGGTCACCCCGCTGGAGGCCCTGGACGCGGCCCGGGTCGCCCCGCCCGCCCGGGACTTCCCCCTCCTGCCCTACCTCGACGACGCGGGCAGCGAGCGCCCCGGCGGCTTCGACCTGCGCATCACCGTCTCCATCAACGGGCAGGAGGTGGCGCGGCCGCCGTTCGCGTCGATGTACTGGACCGCCGCGCAGCAGCTGGCCCACATGACCGTCAACGGCGCGTCCCTGCGCACCGGCGACGTCTACGGCTCTGGCACCGTCAGCGGCCCCGAGACCGGCCAGCGCGGCTCCCTGCTGGAGCTCACCTGGAACGGCCGCGACGCCATCGAACTCGCCGACGGCAAGCGCACCTTCCTGGAGGACGGCGACACCGTCACCCTCACCGCCTGGGCCCCCGGCGCCGACGGCACCCGCGTGGGCCTCGGCGAGGTCACCGGCCGCATCGTGGGATCCCGCTAGTCCGGGCCGGCGGCACAGCACGGCCGGCGGGGCGCAGCAGCGTGCCGGCGCTGACGGTGGTCCCCCGGCGCGACGTCCGCGTCGGCCGGGGCTCAGCCCCCCGGCC
>NZ_JBEZMA010000063.1:0-40509 GCF_040652415.1 Streptomyces sp. NPDC048255 | reverse complement strand
ACCTGGATCCGCCGGGCCCCACGCCGCCGGGCTGCCGAACCGGCCCACCGGGCTACCAGTAGTGACGGCGGCCACCGACCGCGTGCCCGACGGAGCCCAGGATCCACAGCACGGCCCCGACCACGAGCAGGATGACGCCGATGGTCCACAGGATGGAGATTCCGGTCAGCAAGCCGATGAGCAGGAGGATAAGTCCGACGAAAATCATGACGCCCCTCGTTCCTACCTCAGGGATTCGGCGGAACAACGAGAACCGCCGTAGTGCCTCGAGGCGCGCCTACCCGCGATTCCCGTCGCAAAGCGCCACCACCGGCGGAGGCACCCTCGCCTCCACCGGCGCGGCGGTCGCCCTGCCCGCGGCCGGGCGGGACAGGCTTCAGTCCCCGGCCTGCCCGTCGCCGAAGATCAGGACGTGCTCCAGGACGTCCTCCAGCGGGTCGTCGATCTGCCCCGTGTTGATCAGCCCGATGCGCGGTGCGTTGTGTGAGTTGGTGGACTGCTCGTCACCGTGTGCCACCCCCACCTGGAGAACACCGGCCACCGCCACGGCGGCGCCGGCGGCCACCCATCGGCCGGCCCTTCGTACAAAGCTGCCGTTCATCGTCGACTCCTCGTTCGCTCACCCCTAGCGGCGGACAGCCGGTTCGGGCTCCGCCTGCCTACCGATCAAACGATCAAGAAGTCACGCAACGCCACCCCGGCCCTTCGGATCGACCGGATCCGAAGGGCCGGGCCGTGTGGGTGACAGGGCCCGGCCAGGGGTGCAGAATCGATCGGACCGACGTCGGGGGGCACTGATGGGCCGGGCACTTCGAGTGGGGATTCCCGTACTCCTCACGGGTTTAGCCCTGTGGTACGCGTCGTACTTCACGACGATGGTCTGGTGGGAGATACGGAAGCTGTTCGCCTGGCTGGCCCTGCCCTTGCTGGCCGCGGCGGTCGTCGTCGTCCTGTGGCTGACGGTGCGGTGGATCCGGCGTTCCGCCGGCGGCAGGTACGCGGTGGCGACCCTGGGCTGGCTCGGCGGCCTGGCCGGGCTGGCGCTGGCCGTGTCGTGGCTGGTGTACGGCGCGTACCTGCAGGACCGCGCGTACATGGGCGCCGTGGAGATCGTTGCCGAGCCGGTTCCCGGGCTGTCGGCGCGGGCGCCCTACGTGGTGGGGAAGGCGCAGGCCGCTCCGCACCTGGGCGACGTCACCGGGGAGATAGCGGACATCACCTACCTGCCCGACTCGGACCGGTTCGCCACCCTGGTCGAACGGCGCGGCTGGCTCGCCGGGTACGAGGTCGGGCTCGTGCAGGACATCCCGCTCGGCGGCAACAGCCGTGACCAGCAGCGCTGTTCGTTCGACGTGGAGAAGGCGGACGCGCGGCTCGGCGGCTGGTTCACCCACAACCTCGGCCGCAAGATCTCCGCCCAGAAGCGGTGGGTCCGCTTCGAGCCCGGGGATGCGTACGTGACCTGCTCGGGCCGCGTACCGACCGTGGTCGTTCCCCTCAAGCGCCAGACCGGGTTCCTGATCGTGACCGAACGGCCCGCCGGGGTCGCGCTCTACAACGGGCGGACCGGTGAACTCACCATCACCGACGACACCTTGACCATCCCCGGTCCCTCCTATCCCTTGAGCATCGCCGCCCGGCAGCGAGAGGCCACGGCAGCCGTCGGCAGCTTCGCGGACTGGTGGTTCGAACGGAGCGGATGGGACGAGTCGGAGGACGGGGCCAACGAGGGCAACGAGGCGGAGTTCACCCTGCGGTACCGCGACGGGGCGGGGAACAGCGCGTACGTCACGCCGCTGACCCCGCAGGGGGAGGCGAGCTCGGTGGTGGCCGTCTCGACGGTACCGACCCGCCATCGGGGCAGCGGCCTCGCCCCGTTGACCGTCCACCGGCTCAGTCCGACGTGGTCGTCGCCGAAGGCGCTCGTCGCCCTGGTCAAGGCGGAGTACCGGGACGTCTGCTGCTACAACGACGACCGGGTGTTCGAGGTCGTCCCCACGGGCGGCAGCACCTGGACGGCGACGATCGGCAGCGAGCAGAACATCCGCTACCGCGTGGAGGGGCGGGGCGTGGTGGACGGCCGGGAGGCGACCTGCCTCAAGGGCGCCGACGGAACGCTCATCCGCTGCGCGTACGCGGCGCCCGGCTCTCCGGAGGAACAGGAGCTCGCACGCAGGGAGCAGGAGAAACAGAAGAAGCCGGAGAACGGGAGCAGCCCCGGGGACGTCGGCGACCTCGGCGCGTACAGCCCCGAGCAACTGGCCGAACTCCACCGGAGGGTGTCCGAGGAGGTCCTACGCCGCCTGAAGGCCTCCGGCTGAGGTCTGAGGTCTGAGGTCTTACAGCTCCCCCGAGGGCCGGTGAGCCGGCCGGCCCTCCCGCCGGTCGGGCGGTGACAACGCCCGACCGGCTCCTTCGCCGGGGCGGGCGGTGTGCGGTCCCCCGACATGATGCTGGACCTCGCCCCGCGCACGCCTGCCTGAGCGCCTGGTGCCGTAGAAGGCTGATTCGGTGCCCCAGACCGACGGGCGGCCGGCGGCACGAGCCGCGCCAGGCCGTCTGGTCCGGTCACGGGAGGTCGCGGAGTACGAGCGCCTGGGCGAAGGGCGTGCCGGTTCGCCGCGCGTACGCCATCCGTTCGCGCACCTCATGCAGGGTGCGGGGCCTGTATCCGGGTCCGCCGCAGCAGCTCTTGTGGAAGCGCACGCCCGCGTTCAGCAGCACCGAGAGCGTCCGCCACGCCTCGGTGTCCCGCCGTCGGGGCGCGGCGAAGGCCGACCCCACGTGGACCAGCGGTTCCGCGCACCGCGGGCAGATCCGCCGCCGGCCCCTGTCGTAAGGCTGCTTGTACGAGGCCCGGCAGAGCAGGCAGACGTACGAGGTCTTCGCATGAGCCATGGGGGCAGAGTAGGCACCGCCTGACGCTGAAGTCGACGCGATAGATCGACACGGGGCAGCAACCCGGGTTGCGGCGACACCGGTGGGGCGGCGACGAGGACCGGCCTCGCACGTCGGGCGTCGGGGGGTAGCCCTACCGGGAGCTGGGCGGGTAGCAGGAGCGCCCCGGGCGGCCGCATCCGGCGAAGCTGGGACCGGCACAAACCCGCTGGTTTCCCGACGATTTCCCAGGAGTTGACTCGTGCGCGAGCAGGCGAAGCAAGAGTTCCGTCCTTCCCGGCGGCCCCGGAGCGGCCGGCGCCGGGCCGTGCCGGCGGTGGCCGCGCTGGCCGTCGGTGTCCTGGCGATGGGCGCCCTGGCGCCGTCCGCTGCATTCGCCGCCGCCAGGCCGGACAGCGTCCAGCAGGGCCTGAACGCGCTGGTGCACTCCGACGGCCTGCCCGCCGCGCTGGCGACCGTCAAGGGCCGTGAGGGCCGCAGCCGTACGTACACCGCGGGGTTGGGCGACGTCGCCACCGGCTCGAAGGTGCCCAGGGACGGTCAGGTGCGGATCGGCAGCAACACCAAGACGTTCACGGCGGTGGTCGTGCTGCAACTGGTCGGTGAAGGGAAGATCGACCTGGACGCGCCGGTCGAGACGTACCTGCCGGGTCTCGTCCGCGGGGAGGGGATCGACGGGCGCCACATCACCGTCCGTCAGCTCCTCCAGCACACCAGCGGACTTCCCGACTACGAAAGCCTCGTCGGCGAAGACATCCTTCAGCACCGGTACTTCGAACCCCGTGACCTCCTGGACCTCGCCTTCCGGCGCAAGGCCGACTTCGCCCCCGGAACGAATTGGGCGTACAGCAACACGAACTACGTGGTGGCCGGCCTGATCGTCCAGAAGGTCACCGGCCGGCCCCTCGCCGAGGAGACGGACCGGCGCGTCATCAAGCGCATCGGGCTGCGCCACACCTACTTCCCCGCCCCGGGCGACGTGACCATCCGGGAGCCCCACCCCCAGGGCTACCACCGGGATGCGGCAGGCGCGCCCCTGCGCGACGTCACGGAAATAGACCCCTCGGCGGCCTGGGCTGCAGGTCAGATGATCTCCACCAACTCCGACCTCAACCAGTTCTTCACCGCGCTCCTGGCCGGCCGCCTCCTCCCGGCGGCCCAGCTCGCCCAGATGCGCACCACGGTCCCCATCGGGGACACCGGCGCCGGCTACGGACTGGGGCTCTTGAGCAGGCCGCTGTCCTGCGGCGGTGTCTACTGGGGCCACGGCGGTGACATCTCGGGATACGAGACCCGGGGCGGGGTCACCGACGACGGCCGCGCCGCCAACATCACGGTGACCAGCATCCCGGTCGGCGGGGCGGGCACGAAACATCTGGAGAGTGTCGTGGACACGGCCCTGTGCCGCTGAACCGCCGACCGCGACGCTCAGCACGATCGGCGCGATCGGCGCGCTCCGCAGTCACGTGACCGTCGGACGGGCCTCGGGCCTCGGGAGTGTCGCGTCCGCCGTACGGCTCGACGGCCGCGCCGTCGGCGCGTGACAGCGGCGTCGGCCGGGGGCCGCGTGCTTCGATGTGGACGTGGAGAGCATCACGCAACGGCTACTGACCAAGGGCTTCGGCCGGCCCAGCGGCCTCTTCGGCCGTATCGGCGGCCGGCTCATGGCCCACGGCAACGCCGCGACCGAGCAGCATGTCGTCGCCCTCGCCGCGCCTTCCGAGGACGACGTCGTCCTGGTCATCGGCCCCGGCCCCGGCGTCGGGCTGGCGGCCGCTGCCCAGCGCTCGGCCCACGTCATCGGCATCGACCCCTCCGAGGTCATGCTCGCCATGGCCCGTCGCCGCTGCGCGTCCCCGATCGCCCGCGGCCGGGTCCGCCTCGCCCTCGGCACCGCCGAGCGCACCGGTGAACCCGACGCGTCCGTAGACGTCGTGATCTCCGTCAACAACCTCCAGCTCTGGCCCGACGTGCCCGCCGCCCTCGCCGAACTGCACCGCGTCCTGCGCCCGGGCGGCCGCATCTTCCTCTCCGCCCACGAGAAATGGCTCCCCACCGACCTGCACACCCTCGCGAACACGGTCCTCGCGGCCGGCTTCACCTCCGTGCGCACCACGACCTGGGAGCCCCCGACCCGCATGGCGTCGACGGCGATGCAGCTGAACGCCGTCCGGAACCAAGCGGGTACGGCCGCCCCCGCGCGGTAGCCCGCGCCAGCCCCGCCCCTCCGCTCAGGCCTGCGCCGGAACGGAGAGCCGCTGAACGGCGAAGCCGCGGTTGATCCGGGTCTGCCGTCGGTAGGGGTCGGGCAGGTCGGGAAGGGCGAGGAGCCGGTCGCACGCTTCGAGCGACGCCGCCAGGTCGCCCACCCAGTACGCGGTGATGGAGTACTCGAAGAGCAGCCCCCAGCGGTACACCCAGGGCCGGGTGAACAGGATGTCGTCCGGGGCCGGCCGGTCCAGGCCGGCCCGGACGACGGCATGGGCCGCGTGGTACCGGCCGAGCACCCGTAGCCGCGAGGCCAGTTCGTAGCAGGCCTCCAGGCGCTCCGGCCGGGACTCCCAGGCCCGGTCGAGCGCGTCCATGGCCGCGGGCCAGTCGGCGGGGTCTCCGCTGTCCCCGTACAGCATGCCGACCTGGAGGAGGGACTGGTACACCTCCTCGCCCCAGCCGCCCATGGCCGCGCGCCGCTCGTAGAGGCGGACGGCCTCGGCGCGGTCGCCCATGTCGCGCATCGTCTGGGCGAGGTAGAAGACCGTGCGGGTGCAGGCCGGGTCCCGTTCCATCTCGGCTCTCAGCAGGCGGGCGTCGCGTTCGTACTTGTCGTGCTTGGAGCCGCCGTCGCCGTGGTCCTCGATCGCCAGGGCGTCCAGGTGGACCGCGGTGTCGGGGCGGTCGCAGGTGATGTACTCGTGCGTGACCCCCTCGTACCGCCAGGGCAGGCTGCCCCGCACCAGCCGTTTGATCCGGTACTCGGTCTCGCCCATGTGGCGCAGCATGTACGAGTCCGCCACCAGCGGCGGCATCGGCGCGTCCTGGCGGAGGACGAGGTCGGCGTCGAGCAGGAGTAGGTAGTCGGCCCTGCCGCGGGCGTGGGCGATGTTGAGGCTCCGGTTGTGCCCGAAATCGACCCAGGGCTCCTCGTGGAGCTCGCCCGGGATCCCGTCCAGCGCGGTGCGGATCAGCTCCTGGGTCCCGTCGGTGGAACCGGTGTCCGAAATGACCCAGGTGTCGATGTGGTCCCGTACGGAGGCCAGGCAGCGCTCGATGACGGCGGACTCGTTCTTCACGATCATGCAGAGGCAGATGGTGGACTTCACGGCGGGACCTTATGGACGGTCGGTCACGGACGGGCAGCGGCACGCCGCGCGGCGGACCCGGGTGGCTGGTGCGGAGGCACCCGAGTGGGCCCGCGCGTTGGGCCGAACCGCTGACAGCGTGGGCGCGGCGCCGGGCGGGCGGCGGGTGCGGTCCTCAGGATGACTGCGGACAACCGGACTTCCCGGTGACCATCCCATCAGCTTTTCGCAAGGAGCTGCACATGCGTCCTGAGGACAGGACCAGATCCACCCTGGGTCCGCTACCCGGGCGGTCGGCCCGCTGGCTCGCCGGCGGAACCTTCGCCTCCATCGCCCTGGTTCTGGCGGGGATCACGTCCCCGGCCGTGGCAGCAGTCCCGGGGGTCCAGACGAAGGCCGCCGAGGTAGTCACGGCGGACCCGGCGGCCGGCGGCGGAGACCCCTGCAAGACCTCCGACTCCGGGTCGAAGGCGGCTCCGGCCGGATCCCACTGCCAGGGGCCGCGCGGTCCGCGGGGCTACCGGGGTCGACCTGGCCCTCCCGGACCTGAGGGACCCGAGGGACCGCAGGGCCCCCCCGGCACCCCTGGTCGCCCCGGTGCGACGGGCCCCTGCATCGACATCGACAGCTACTCGCCCTCGGCCAGCGAGTCCTACAGCGCGGCCCTCCGGAACAACGTGGCATACGCCGGCCGCGCCCCGAACCCGGGCGATCCGGTGGTCTGGCAGAACCTGTCAGGCATCACCGGCTATCCCAACAGCGCCGCCACAGGGTTCCCGTGCGGCATCTCGATCGCGGCCCAGGCCACCCGCGCCCAGGTCAAGATCCTGACCACCACCGGCCGGGTCTACCAGCTGCAGTTCGACATCACCGGGGGGAACTTCACTCCCGTCGGGGGCTGGGTCGACCAGACGCCCATGACCCCCCTGCGCGGGAGCATGTTCAAGGGCGACCTGTCGCACGCCCACACACCGGTCAAGGGTTAGCGACCCGGCTCACACGCCTCTTCCTGGACCGGTAAGAGGAGTCACGTCGTCCGAGCCCGGCCCCGCCCCCTCAGGGGGGCGGGGCCTTCCGGTTTCCGTGCGGGCACGTCCACGGCCAGGGGGGTGACCAAGCGCTTGAGGAGCCACCGGAGCCGGCGCTCCTCTCGCACCCCGGCCAGTACGAGGCTCTGAGCCGGGGGTGAGGCTTCCGCTGTGCGAGCGGGAAGGGGCAGACGATGCCGACGGGCCGTCAGGATGCTTGCGATTCCACACCACTTGCCGAATCCGCCCGGGTCCGTGACAGTGTCAAAAGGTGTGCAGCCGACACGGCAGGCCGAGGGGGTCTCGTATGTACGCGCGCCAGGAGATGGTCCGTCCGGCGACAACCGCATGGCGACGACTGGCGACGGTCGCGGCGGCCTTCACCGCGGCAGCCGCGTTCGGGATGGTCACGGCGGCGCCGGCGAGCGCCTCGGTCAAGTCCACTTGCGGCTCCTACATCTGCGTGGCCACCGCCTACCAGGGCCGCGACTTCGTGCAGGACATCACCGTCACGACCCGGGAAGGGCTGCCGGGGACGCTGCGCGCCTTCGTGGGCGATTTCCGGGACAGCAAGGCCGGGGTGTCGCGATGGCGGTTCCCCGTCAACCGCGAGTTCAGGGCGTATCCGAAGCTGGCGGTGTGCGGTGGTCTCGACCGCAGCGGCAGGGTCATCGAGAACCACTGCGTGCTCATCCCCTGACCGCCCGCCGGCTCTGCCCGCACCTGCTGCTGCCCGGGTTCAACCGGTGGGGCCCGGCGTGAGCGCGGCGGCGGCCGCGAAGAGGCGGGCGCAGCGCTGGGTCATGGCTTCCGGGGACTGGTCGGGGTGTTTGACCCACCAGCGGACGAGCGTGGCGACCAGGTCCCGCCAGACGTACTTGAGCGCGTCGGCGTCCAGCGGGTCGGTGGATCCGGCCGCGCGCAGCAGGTCCGCGGTGCCGCCGGCCGCCAGCCGGTCGATGGCCGACCAGTAGTCCGCGGCCCGGCGTGCGGCCTCGCCGTCGGGCGGCAGGGTGGTGTCGTAGAGCACGAACCAGGCCTCCCGCTGTCCCTCCAGGGCGGTGAAGATGCCGTGGAGTACGCGCAGCGGCGTGTGCGGCGCGGTCCCGTCCGGACCCATCGCCGTACGGACGGCGTCCAGGAGCCGGTCCCCGACGGGGACCAGGCAGGCGACGTAGAGGTCCTCCTTGGTGCCGAAGTACTGGTGCAGCAGCGTCTTGGTGACGCCGACCCGCGCGGCGATCGCGGCGAGCGAGGCCGCCGCGTAGCCGCGGGTGCCGAACTCCTCCGTGGCGGCGTCCAGGATCTGCTGCTGGCGGTGCTGCCGCGGGACTCCCTTGGTACCGGCTTTCGAACGCGGGGTTGCCATGGGCAGATATTATCAGTAAGTAATTTACCGCTAGGTAAATTCCTGCGGCCCCTGGAGCACGCCCATGTCCGGCACGAAGACCCGACCGGCTTCCCGCACCCGTTCCTGGTGGGGGTGGGGCTGGGCGGACGCACATCCCGACGACGCCGAGTGCACCGCGATGGGCGCCCTGCTCCCCGGCACCCTGGCCCGCCCGCTCCCCGTTCCGCGCGTGCGCGACCTGCGCATCGCGAGACCCGCCGTCGAGCCCCCCGCGAGCCTCGCCCACCTGGTCGACACCGATCCCGGGCAGCGGGCCGCCCACGCCATGGGCAAGGCGTACCGGGACGTCGTACGCGCCCTGCGCGGGCGGCCCGGCCGCATCCCCGACCTCGTGGCGCGCCCGAGGGACGAACGGGACGTGGCCGCCCTGCTGGACTGGGCCGGTGACCGGCAGGTCGCCGTCGTCCCGTACGGCGGCGGCTCCTCGGTCACCGGCGGCGTCGAATACCGCGGCGACGCCCACCGGGCGGTGCTCTCGCTCGATCTGACCGCCATGGACCGCGTCCTGGAGGTCGATGCGGAAGGCCGGGCCGCACGCATCCAGGCAGGCACCCTCGGGCCGGCCCTGGAGGACCAGCTACGGCCCCACGGCCTGACCCTGCGGCACTTCCCGCAGAGCTTCGAGTTCTCCACCCTGGGCGGCTGGCTCGCCACCCGGGCCGGCGGGCACTACGCCACCGGCCGCACGCACATCGACGACTTCGTCCAGTCGATGCGCGTCGTCAGCCCGGCCGGCACCAGTGCCTCGTGGCGGCTGCCCGCATCGGGCGCGGGCCCCTCCCCCGACCGGCTCTTCCTCGGCTCCGAAGGGGCGCTCGGCGTCATCACCGAGGCGTGGGTCCGGCTGCAGGAACGCCCCACCCACAAGGCGTCCGCGTCCCTTGCCTTCGCCGACTTCCAGGCGGCGCTGCGGGCGGTGCGCGCCATCGCACAGTCCGACCTCCTGCCCGCCAACTGCCGTCTGCTGGACGCCGGCGAGGCCGCACTGTCGGGCGCCGCGCACGACGGCTCCGCCGTACTCGTCCTGGGATTCGAGTCGGCGGACGGACCGGTCTCCACCCGGCTCGAACAGGCCGTCGGCCTGGCCCGCTCGCACGGCGGCCGGCGCGGCACGGATCCGGCCGGGGACGGCGCCCCGGCCGACGCCGCCGTGAGCGCCTGGCGCTCGGCCTTCCTGCGGATGCCCTATCTCCGCGACGGTCTGGCCAGGATGGGCGCCGTCGCGGAGACCTTCGAGACGGCGGCCACCTGGGACCGGATCCCCGGCCTGATCGAAGCGGTGCGCGACGAGGTCGGCGCGGCGGCGGTCAAGGCCTCCGGGCACCCGGCGACCGTCAACTGCCGCCTCACCCATGTGTATCCCGACGGAGCGGCCCCGTACTTCACCGTCCTCGCCGCCGGCCGCCCCGGCGACGAGGTCGCCTTCTGGGACGACCTCAAGGCCGTGGCGAGCGAGGTCCTGCACCGCCACCGGGCCACCATCACCCATCACCACGCCGTCGGCCGGGACCACCGGCCGGCCTACGACCGCCAGCGGCCCGACCCCTTCGCCCTCGCGCTGCGCGCGGCGAAGGGCGCGCTCGACCCGCGGGGCATCCTCAATCCCGGGGTGCTCGTCGACTGAACGCAACGGCGCCGGCAGGCGGCCCCGGCGTCAGATCTGCCGGCCCAGCAGGTCCGCGACCTGCTGGGCCGTCTTCTCTCCCGCGCGCTGCTTGATCAGCCCCTCCTTCGCCGCGCCCCGTACGGACACCGCGGTGCCCTGCTGGCCGGCAGCGGCCAGGGTCACCGTGACCAGGACCGGGTTCATGTTCCCGAACCCGCCGCCGACCAGGGCCCTGACGACGCGTCGCCCGTCCGGGTCCGCACCGCTGCCGGCCTCCAGGAGGTTCCCGAGCCGGGCCAGGAGGCCGGCCACGTGGTCCGCGGCCGCGTCTACGGACACGGGCAGCGTCAGTGGGATCTCGTGCACGTTCTTCCTCAGGCGCTTCGCCGTGAAGGTGGCGCCGAGGCGGCCGCCGCTCCCTCCGCCGATCGCACCCACCGCGCCGAGCGCGTCCGCCAGAATCCGGTCTTCGTCATCCGTCACAGCGGCAGGGTAGCCCTGCTCCCAGTTCGTGTCGCCGCAACCACCCCCGCACCCGCCGCTGCCGTGGTGGACGCCGGGACAACGGCCCGGCCTTGTCCGCCGCTATCCGCGGCCCGATGCCGCGCCGGGCGCCGGGGTGTCGAACGGCGAGCCTTCATCGGGGTCGGCCGACGGGTCCTCCGAAGGCGCAGGCTTCGGGGTCGGCTTCGGCGCAGGCTTGGGATCGGGCTTCGGCGCGGGCGCGGGCTTCTGGTCCGGCCGCTGCTGCGGCATCTGCTCGGGCCTCTGCTCCGGCTCCGGCCTCTGCTCCGGCCTCTGCTCCGGCTCCGGCCTGGGCGCGGGCCTGCCGTGGGCGCCTTCGATCGCGAAGGCCTCGACCGCCGACGTGAGGGACTCGGCGCCGTTGGGTGAGCCGCCGAAGGCGTACACGCAGGTGTTCCTGGTGTTCCTGGGGCAGGGCGCCGTGGCCGAGGCCAGCCCCCGGTGCGGTGTGGGCAGTGAAGGCAGGGTCACCCATACGTTGCTGACCGGGGTGTACGCCTCCACCTTGGTCTCCGCTCCGGGGCTGCCGCCCCCTCCGACGGCGTACACGCAGCCGTCGCTCATCCCCTCGGGGCAAGGCGCTGTGGCGGCGCCCAGCTGGGTGCGGGCGGCGGGCAGGTCAGGGGCGAACTGCCAGGCGTCGAGGAGGGGGCTGTACACCTCCACGGAGTCGAGGCTGCCTCCGGCCGCCGTGCCGCCGACGGCGTACACGCAGTTGCCGCGGAGACCGAGGTCCCCCGGGCAGGGCGCGGCGGCTCCGCCGTGACTGTGCCGCCCGGTCTGCAGGTCCTTGAGCGTGGCCCAGGTGTTGGTGGCCGGGCTGTACGCCTCCACCGAGGTGAGGCCGGACGGGACGTCCTCGTTGGAGCCGCCGAAGACGTAGACGCAGGTCCCTCGGAGCGGCAGGCCTCCAGGGCAGGGGGCCGTGGCCGCCGCCGCGTTCGTGCGCCGGGTCTGCACGGGGGGCAGACTCAGCCAGACGTTGGCCGCCGTGCTGTACGCCTCCGCGGTGTTCAGGGCAGGCCCTCCCTGCTCGTTGCCGCCGAGGACGTACACGCAGTCGCCCTCCACCCCGCCGGGGCAGGGCGCCGTCGTCGACGCGACGCCCCTTCGGGGGGTCTTCAGCGGCGCCAGCGTGGCCCAGGTGCCGGAGGAGGGGCTGTACACCTCGTTCCTGTCGCCGTCGACGGCGCCGCCGATCGCGTACACGCAGGTACCGATCAGCCCCTCAGGGCAGTCCGCCGCCGCGCCGTCGAGGTTGAAGCGCGGTGTCGGAAGGTTCGGGACGGTGACCCACACCCCTTGCGCGGTGGCCGTGGCCGCCGACAGGGCCAGCAGCGGGGCGGCGGCCAGGACGGCGAGCCGTCGTCGGAGGGGGTGCCAGGACCGGCCGGGCGGAGAGGATTCTCGGTCGCTTCGCGGAACGCGCCTCATGCGTATACCTGTCTGCGTGGGGGAACAGGGGCATTGCGAAGTTACCCATGGTCAGCGGCGTGTCGCTCACTGTGGCGGCCGAATGCCTGAACAGGCCCCGTGCCGGCGCGTACGGAGCCGTGCCCGGGCCGCGTGGACACGGAGTACGGTCACTGGCCCCCGTAGCGCAGGCGCCCCAAAGCCGTCATCGGCTGATCGTGGGCGGCGACGGGAGCCGGCAGGCACGTCGAGCCGGTCAGGTAGCGGTCCACGGCGGCGGCGGCCGCCCGGCCCTCGGCTATGGCCCACACCACCAGCGACTGCCCCCGGCCCGCGTCGCCCGCGACGAACACGCCCGGCGCCCGCCCGCCGCCCGCCGCGAAGCCCGCGTCCCGCGCGAGGTTGCCGCGCTCGTCGAGCTCCAGCCCCAACTGTTCGCGCAGGCCGCCCGCCCGCTCGGGGCCCGAGAAGCCGAGGGCCAGCAGGACCAGCCCGGCCGGAAGCACCCGCTCGGTGCCGGCCAGCGGGCCGCGGGCCACCGGCTCGACGGCGGTCAGGCGCAGCGCCCGCACCCGGCCCGCGTCGTCCCCCTCGAAGTGCAGGGTGGCGCAGGAGAACAGCCGGGGGTCGCGGCCCTCGCGGCCGCGGGCCTCCTCGTGGGCGTGGGAGATCCGGTACACCCTCGGGTACACCGGCCAGGGCTCGCCCTCCGTCCGACCCGGGCCCGGCTCCGGATTGATGTCGAGCTGGACCACGGAGAGCGCGCCCTGCCGCAGGGCCGTCCCGAGGCAGTCGGAGCCGGTGTCGCCGCCGCCGACGATGACCACGTGTCTGCCCGCGGCGGTGACGGGCGACTCGGCGTAGTCGCCCTCCTGCACCCGGTTTGCGCAGGTCAGGTACTCCATGGCCTGGTGGACGCCGTGCAGCGCGCGGCCTGGCACCGGCAGCTCCCGGCGTTCGCCGGCCCCGATCGCGACGACGACGGCGTCGCACCGGCCGCGCAGCTCGGCGGCGTCGGTGCCGGGTGCGCCGCCGACGTCCGCGCCCGTGACGAACTCGGTGCCCTCGGCCCGCATCTGCTCGATCCGGCGGTCCAGGTGCGCCTTCTCCATCTTGAACTCGGGGATGCCGTAGCGCAGCAGCCCGCCGATGCGGTCGGCCCGCTCGTGGACCGTGACGTGGTGCCCGGCCCGGCTCAGTTGTTGCGCCGCGGCCAGTCCGGCCGGTCCGGAGCCTATGACGGCCACGGTCTTGCCGCTGGGCCGCTCCGGGGGCCTCGGGGTCATGTAGCCGCGCCGCAGGCCCTCGTCGGCGATCGTCTGCTCGACGTTCTTGATGGTCACCGGGTCGGCGTTGATCGTGAGGACGCAGGCGTCCTCGCAGGGGGCCGGGCAGAGCCGGCCGGTGGCCTCCGGGAAGTTGTCGGTCGCGTGCAGCCGCTCGTACGCGGCGCGCCAGTCGCCGTGCGCGGCGTACGCGTTCCACTCGGGTATGAGGTTTCCCAGGGGACAGCCGTTGTGGCAGAAGGGGATGCCGCAGTCCATGCAGCGGTCGGCCTGCCGGGAGACCAGCGGCAGCAGCGCGCGGTCCGCGTGGACCTCGCGCCAGTCCCCGAGCCTTTCCTCGACGGGACGGGCCGGGACGGCCTCGCGGGGGATCCTGAGGAAGCCGAACGGGTCGGTCACGCGCCACCTCCCTGGATCGTTCCCGGCGGCGGGGCCGCACGGCACGCACGGGACCTCCGGTACGCGCGTTCTGCGGCGGTTCGACCAGGTTACGCCCCGTCTGCACGGCAGCCCTACGGGGCGAGCTCCGGTGACCGGACGAGCGCACAAGGTCACGACCGGCCCCTGGGCGGCGGCCCGGGCGGGTAGCGTTGCGCGGGTGATGGTGGGCACCCCGGACACCCGGCTCGTCGTACTGCGCGGGAACAGCGCCTCGGGCAAGTCGTCGGTCGCGGCCGGCATCCGCGAACGGTTCGGGCGGGGCCTGGCCCTGGTGGGCCAGGACAACCTGCGCCGTGTGGTCCTGCGCGAACGCGACCGGCCGGACGGCGCGAACATCGGCCTGATCGACACCGTCGCGCGTTACGCCCTCGACGCCGGCTACCACGTCGTCGTCGAGGGCATCCTCTACGCCGACCACTACGGCCGCATGCTCGCGCGGCTGCGGGCCGACCACCGCGGCCCGACGCACGGCTACTACCTGGACGTTCCCTTCGAGGTGACGCTCGCCCGGCACGCGACCAAACCGATCGCGGACGACGTCTCCGCGAGCGAACTGTGCTCCTGGTACCGGCCGCTCGACCTGCTGCCCGGCGGGGTCGAGACGGTCATCGGCGCCGCGAGCGCCCTCGACGAAACCGTCGGGCGCATCCTGCACGACACCGGTCTGGCCGGCCTGCCCGCGCGGGAGCACTGACGGCGCGTGCGTGCGGCCTGCGCGGGCCGCACGGCCCGCCGAGGTCAGCTGCGCAGCAGGGCGCAGACGAAGTCCTCCTGGACGTCGCGCACTTGGGCGAGCAGGTCGGGGTTGACGCCCAGCGCCGTCTGCGTGGTGATCGAGAAGGTCAGCGAGCGCCGGCCGTCCTCCGTGGCCGCCACCAGCTGCGTGTAGCCGGCCGTGTTGCCGGTGTGGCCGTAAACCGCTCCACAGCGCGTGGTGTAGCGGTAGATGGCCAGGCCCGCCGCCGTGCGGCCGGGGCCCGGCGGCTGGGACAGGGCGTCGGGAATGAACCTGAACTGCTGCTCGCGGGTGCGGTCCGAGACGAGCGCGCCGCCCGCGTAGCCCCGGATGAAGGCGGTCAGGTCCTTCGGCGTCGAGACGATGCCCCCTGCCGCCCAGGCCCCCGAGGCGCTCACGGCCTCGCTGACGTCGACGGGCCCGGCCTGCGGATCGATCTGGTAGCCGTGGAGGAAGGGTTCGGGCAGCCGGTACCCCTGGGGCAGGCTCGTGGCGTCCAGGCCCAGCGGCGCGTAGACCAGCTCGCGCAGCAGGTCCTCGTACCGGCGCCCGGTGGCGGCCTCGGCCATCAGGGCGACGGCGATGTTGTCGGAGTTGGAGTACTGGTAGCGCAGGCCGGGGCTGAATTCGAGGTCCTCGTCGGCCACGAACTCCAGCAGGCGCCGCGAGTCGAAGCGGTGCCGGGGATCCGCGGAGATGATCTCGACGAACCCCGGGGACGCCGAGTAGTCGGGCAGTCCGCTGGTGTGGTTGAGCAGTTGACGCAGTGTCACCCCGTGCCAGGCCGTCGGCTGGCCGGGCAGCACCTCGCCGATGGTGTCGTCCAGGCGGAGCCGGCCGCGGTCGACGAGC
The DNA here is from genome assembly GCF_040652415.1 of Streptomyces sp. NPDC048255. Classification (NCBI taxonomy): domain Bacteria; kingdom Bacillati; phylum Actinomycetota; class Actinomycetes; order Kitasatosporales; family Streptomycetaceae; genus Streptomyces; species Streptomyces sp. NPDC048255. The sequence goes on along the minus strand of NZ_JBEZMA010000063.1, from coordinate 25,014 downwards.
CGCAGGGCCACCGCTCCGCTGAAGGCCTTGGCGACGCTGGCGATCCGCATGTGGTCGGTCGCCCTCGGCGGACGGCCGCTCTCCACGTCGGCCACGCCCGCCCGGTAGACCTCCGTACGGTCGCCGTCGCGCAGGACGGCGATGACTCCGGGGGGACCGCCGGGGGTCTCCACCAGGTCCCGCAACTCCTGCTGGAGGGCGGCCCCGCGCGGCGGGTTGCGGTCTCCCCCGGCCTGCGCGGGCTGCACCGCCGCGCCCAGCACGACGCCGCACACGGCGGTGGCGGCGGCCAGGCGCAGCGACGGGCGGGTCCGGCGGGCGTGGCCGTACGGGCGTGGGGACACGGAGGTACCTCCCGGGGGACGACGGAGCGCGGTGGCCCACGATGGCAGGAGGCGTACCGATGCCGACGGCGACACGGCCGCGCACCGGCCGGGCATGGCCCTTCCAGCCCTACGGGGTGTCCTGCCGATCAGGCCGGGCCCTGAGCGGGCCGGCCTATCCGGTGCCGGTGGGGAGGTCGAGGCCGGCGTAGACCTGGTTCAGGACGGTGGGCAGCAAGGCCTGGGCCGTGGTCCGGCCGTCGGGCGACAGGGTCAGGTTCGTCCAGATCACGAGCGTGACGTCGTTGTCCGGGTCGTGGCCGATGAAGGAATTGAAGCCGGGGAGTTCACCGCCGTGGTAGTACATCGACGCGTTCGGCCCGAAGCGCTGGTAGGCGATCCCGTACCCGTACTTCTGCCCGTCGGGCGCGGCCGGGTCCTCGGCCTGCGGGCTGTCGAGCCACTGCCGCTGGAACGCGGTGTCCAGGACCTTGCCCGTCACCAGGGCCTCGATCCAGGTGGCCAGGTCGTCCGCGGTGGAGACGGCGGCTCCGGCGGCGCCGGCGTAGGAGGGGTTCTGGTGGGTGTAGTCCACGGGCCGGAGCTTTCCGGACCGTGCTTCCGCCTGCATGTCGGCGGGGTACGGCTGGTCGGCCAGCGCGTAGGCCGAGCCGCCGTACATGTAGCCGTGCGCGTAGGGGGCGGGGAGGGACGTGTCGGCGGCGGCGGGCAGCGCCGTGCCCTTCAGTCGGAGCGGGGCGAACAGCCGGTCCTGGAACTGCTGGGCCAGGGGGTGTCCGCCCGCCTTCTCGGCGATGAGGCCAAGGAGCACGTAATTGGTGTTGCTGTACTCGTAGGACGCCTCGGGCGCGAAGTTCGGCGGGCGCTCGAACGCGATGTCCAGCATCTCCTGCGGCGTCCGGGCCTTCCCCGGGTCGGAGTCCATGGACGCCGCGAGTTCTGGCGCGTTGGTGAAGTTGTAGAGCCCGCTGCGCATCTTCAGCAGTTGGGCGACGGTGATGTGCTCGCCGTCGGGCACTGAGGCGACGTAGGCGGAGACCGGGTCGCTCAGGCGGAGTTCGCCGTCCTGGGCGAGGAGGGTGATCAGCGCCGCGGTCATGGTCTTGGTGTTGGAGGCGATCCTGAAGTGGTCGCCGGTGGTGGGCGGTTGGGCAGCGCCCAGCTCGGTCGTGCCGGTGAGTGCCCGGAAGGTTCCCTGCGGGGTGCGGAGCAGGACCACCGCGCCGGGCACCATGAGCTTCTTCGCCTCACGCTCCACGACGGCCTGCAAGGCGGCCGGATCGATGGGATTCAGCGCCGAGGGCGCGGGGGCGGAGAAGGTGGAGGGGACGGAGGGGGCGGTTGCCGTCGCCGAGGGCGGGGCCGAGCCATCGGCGAGCACCGCGGCGCTCGCCCCGGGGGGCAGGAGGCAGCCCGCGATCAGCAGGGCCGCGCACGGTGCGAGCAGAGCCGTCCGGCGGCCGGTGCGCGAGGTCCCGGGGCGGGCGCCTCCGCGCCTTTGCGCGTGGTTCGGGGCGCCGTCAGAGCGGGAGTTCCTCATGCCGACATCACAGCCCTCGTGCTCGGCGGTCCAGTACCGCGGCCGGGGGCGACGCAGCAGGGCCAAGGGGGCCAAAGCTGAACAATTCAGCCCATTTTATCAGCCACGGTGCACGAGGCGCGGACGGGACCGGTCCCCCGACGTCCGCACCGCTCGGAAGGGCGCGGACCGCGGGCTTCCACCCGGGGGCGGCCACGGCACAGCGGGTGACATGCACCCCGAATCCAGCCGTGCCACGCTGTTCACAGGCCTCGGGAGTAGACAGCCGCGACGAACGGAGCGCGCTGTGAGCAGTCCGAACCACTCCGCATCGGTGCGCCGCGGTACGGCCGCCGTCTGCGCCGCGCTGCTGTTCGTGACGCTGGCCTCGGGTACCGCGGCCGCCGCCGCTCCGTCTCCCTCGCCGGCTCCGTCCCCGTCTCCCTCGCCTTCGGGTGCGGGCGAGCCGGGCCGGCTCGACCCGCGCATCACGGAGATCATGCAGAAGCCGGAGTACCGCAATGCCCAGTGGGGCCTGCTGCAGACCGAGCCGGACGGCGGACCCGTGGTGCACAGCCTGTTCCCCGGGCAGTTCTTCATCCCCGGGTCCACCGCCAAACTGATCAGCGTCTCGGGCCCGTGGCACACCCTCGGCTCGGACCACCGCTTCGTGACCCCGGTCTACGCGGTCGGCGAGCGGAGCGGCGGCACGCTGACCGGCGATCTCGACCTCGTCGCCCAGGGCGACCTCACCATGGGTGGCCGGACGCGCCCCGACGGCACGGTCGCGTACACCGATCTCGACCACACCTACGCCAACGACTTCACCGGCGCGACCCTCACCCCGGAGAACCCCCTCGCCGGGATCGACCAACTCGCCCGGCAGGTGCGCGCCTCCGGCATCACCCGCGTCGACGGCGACGTGGTCGTCGACAGCCGGCTCTTCCTTCCCGATCCGGTGCTCGACCCCACCCCGACGCCCCTGATCATCAACGACAACCTGATCGACCTGGAGACCATCCCCGGTGACCGGCCCGGCGCGGCCGCCCGGCTGGAGTGGCGGCCGAAGGTCGCTCCGTACCAGGTCACCTCCACGGTGAAGACCGTGGCGGCCGGGGAGCCGGCCGCGGTCACCGTCACGGCCACCGACGGCGGCACGCGGATCCGGCTGTCCGGAACGATCGCGGCGGACGCCGAGCCGCTGCTGCGCACCTCCCCGGTCACCGACCCGGCCGCCTTCGGCCGCGCCGCGCTGATCGAGGCCCTGCGACGGGCCGGGGTGCAGGTCACCGCCGACCCGACGGGCCCCAACCCGATCGCCCGGCTGCCGCGCGACTACGCGGGCCGGCCGCGGGTGGCCGCGTACACCTCCCCGCCGTACGCCCAGTACGCCAAGCTGATCCTCAAGGTCAGCCACAACCTGGGCGCCAACCTCGGCATCTGTCTGCTGGCCGTGACGGCCGGCAGCAACCAGTGCGCGGACGGCTTCCCGGTACTCGCCGACTTCCTGGACCGGGCGGGCGTCGACCGCGAGCAGGCCCAGCTCATGGACGGCCGGGGCGGCAACCCCGCCGACCGGGCGACGCCCCAGGTGCTCGTGCAAATGCTGACGTACTGGCAGCGCACCCCTGACGCGCGGCTCTTCCGGGAGGCCCTGCCCATCCTCGGCGTCGACGGTCTGCTGGCCGAGAACTGCCGTGGCTGCCCGGCGCGCGGGAAGGTGTTCGGCAAGACCGGCGCGGCCGTCGGCGGGGACGCCCTCAACGACCGTCTGGCCGTGGGCGCCATCACGATCGCCGGCTACCTGGACAAGGGCGGCGGTCGCTTCGACCCCTTCTACGCCGGCGTCAACGGCGCCTCCACGCCGAGCGCCGATCCCGCCGAAGTACTGCCCATCGCCAACGATCTCGCCATGATCGCCGCCTACCTCCAGGAATCGCCCCCGCCGTGATCCACGGGCGCCCCGCCGGGGCCGTCGCCGCCGCCCGTTCTGCCACGATGACCTCATGTACGACTTCGGCATCGAGGGATACCGGCCGCAGTGGCTGAGCGGTCCCGCCCGGGTGGCACGCACACACGGGCCGCTGCTGCGGGCTCTGGGCGGCCGTCCCCTGAGCCGGGTCTGGATGGTGTGGGACCTCGAGGACGACGAATGGTTCTGCGACTGCCCGGTGCTGCTCGACTTCGACGGCGTACAGCTGGAGATCAATCACTGGAAGTTCGACGACCTCTCGCTCACCTGGAACACGATCGATCCCCTCCGTCCGGTCACCTTGGCCCCCTTCCGTCTGGAGTGGCGTCCCGAACCTCTGCCCGAGCTGCGAGCGCTGCGGGGCGCGACCCTGCAACGGGCCGAGCTGCTGGAATGGGTCGTGAACGGTGCCGCGGGCCGGACCGTGGACCTGAGCTTCGTCTTCCCCGACGCCCGCGTCACCGTCTTCAACGCCCTCGACGAGAACGGCCTGACCTTCGGCCCGCCCGATCCGGACCAACGGGTGCGCACCGTCCGCTGAGGCGTTGGGCCCGGGGCGCGCCGGCGGGCGGCCGCGTCCCGGCGTCGGCCGGGCGGCGGCGTCCCCTGCCCTCTCCCCCCACGTCAGACGGTGATCACCACCTTGCCCAGGAGTTCCCGGGACTCGATCGCCTCGTGCGCCGATGCCGCGCGCTCCAGCGGGAAAGTGGCGCCGATCACCGGGCGCAAGGCGCCCTCGGCAGCCGCCCTCAGGGCATGCGACGCGAGTTCGGCGTGCTCGGGGGCCGACAGCTGGAGGTCCGCGATGCCGAGCAGGCGGACGTCGCGAGCCGCCGCGTCAGCCGGGTCCACCGGGGCGAAGCCGCCCGTCGGGGCGCCGTGCGCCGAGAACCGGCCGCCGGTCGCCACCAGGGCGAACGCGGCCAGGCCGACCTCGCCGCCCACCCCGTCCAGTACGACGTCCGCGCCCGCGCCGCCGAGCGCCTCGCGGGCCCGCTCCACCCAGTCGGGGCGGGCCGCGTCGACGACGGCGTCCGCACCCAGCTCCCGTACCAGGGCGGTCTTGCGGTCCCCGCGGGCCACGCCGACGACCCGGACGCCCGCCGCCTTCGCCAACTGGACCAGTACGGTGCCCATGCCGCCCGAGGCGCCGACGATCAACACCTGCTCGCCGGGCCGGACGGCCGTGGTGTCCAGCAGCTTGGCGGCCGTCACCCCGTCGTGCACCAGGGCCGCGGCGTCGTTGAAGGAGACCTCGTCCGGCACGGCGGCCAGCGCGTCGGCCGGGGCCAGGGCCAGTTCCGCGTAGCCGCCGGTGATGCCGAGGGAGGCGACGATCCGGCGGCCGTTCCACGCCGGGTCCACGCCCTCGCCGGTCGCGCGGACGGTACCGGCGATGCCGGCGCCCGGTACGTAGGGCGGGGTGACCGTGAAGTACTCGCGGCCCCAACCGCTGCGTACCTGCGTCTCGACGAAGACCGTGTCCACGGCGGCGACGGCGACGAGCACCTGGCCGGGGCCCGCCACCGGCTCGGGCACCTCGACCGGGACGAGTACCTCCGGACCGCCGAACTCGATCGCCTGTGTCGCACGCATGGCACTCACCCCTCTCAGCGGGCCCTCGGACTCTCCGGCACCCAGGCCTTGAGTCTCGGACCTCAAGCGTGGTTGGGGTCAAGTGATCACCGCCTGCGCGCTCGTGGAGCCACTGGGCGATCAGATCGGGTGCGGTCAGCGCCCGCCGGAGCTACGGCCGGGTGGCGGTGACCAGGTAGTAGTCCAGGATCCGCTGTTCCCAGGCGGCCAGGAAGTTCCGCGGCCAGGTGCCCGGTTCCCACAGACGGGCGAGCCAGCGGTCCCAGCCGGGCCAGACCTGCGGGCCGATCGAGGTGACCCGGACGTCGACGAGACCGGCATCGGCGAAGGCATCGGCGAGCCGGGAGACGGGCCGGGCGATGTCCAGGCCGCTGGCGAACGAGTCGAGCAGCCCCGCGAGCCGCTCGGCGTGCGCGGGGGAGCCGTCGACGGTGAAGAAACTGGCGATGGCCACCCGCCCGCCGGGCCGCACGACCCTCGCAGCCTCCCGGGCGAACGCGGACAGGTCCGGGAAGTGCTGGGCCGCCTCGACGCTGTACAGGCAGTCGAACTCCCCGTCGCCGAGCGGCAGGCTCTCCGCGGCCCCCAGGACGAAGCGCATCCGGTCCGGCTGCGCCCGGAGGAGCCGGGCGTTCGCCTCCCGGGCCCGCTGGAGCTGCTGGGGGTGGATGTCCACCCCGGTGATCGCCGTAGGGCCGTACTCCTCCAGGGCGAGCGCGCACCCGAGGCCGAGACCGCAGCCGATCTCCACGGCCCGGCCGCCCTCGGGCTCTGCCGCGTCGAGGATGTGCCGGTAGAGGTCCTGCTCGCTGCGGACCCGGTCGCCCTGCGACAGCGGCCGTTCGAGGTCGATGGACTGCCAGAAGCCGAAGTTGATGAACCCGCCGGCGAACACCGGCACGGCGCTGAGATCGGCCGGCCCGTACGTCTCCCACACCGTGGGCCGCACGATCGGAGCGGACTGCTGCTCAGGCTCTCCCGACAACGCCCCACCACCTCTGTGTGTTCAGGGAACGCGCTGACCCGACGTCATCAGTGTGGCCCCTGAAAGCCCGTCACGACAGACCGCCTGCCCGGGCCGGGCCGCGCAGCCCGGAACGGGCGAACCCGACCGGCGCGTACAGCCCACCCGAGGACTGCGCGCGGGGCCACGTCCGCCTAGGCTGGGGCGCATGAGGCTGCTGCTGACCTCCGACACGCACGTACCCGCTCGCGCCAGGCGCCTGCCGGAAGCCCTGCTGGCAGCCGTCGACGAGGCCGAGGCGGTGATCCACGCCGGGGACTGGACCGACGAGGCCACGCTCGACCTGCTGGAGTCGAGGTCCCGCCGCCTGATCGGCGTGTACGGCAACAACGACGGGCCGGCCCTGCGCCGCAGGCTGCCCGAGGTCGCCCGCGCCGAACTCGGCGGCCTGCGCTTCGCGGTCGTCCACGAGACCGGCCCGGCCGCCGGGCGCGAACGGCGCTGCGCCGAGCGCTTCCCCGACGTGGACGTCCTGGTGTTCGGCCACAGCCACATCCCGTGGGACTCCACGGCTCCGGGCGGGCTGCGCCTGCTCAACCCCGGGTCGCCGACCGATCGCCGACGGCAGCCCCACCACACCTACCTGACGCTCACCGTCGTGGACGGCGCCCTGCGCGACACCACCCTTCACCGACTGCCGCCCCGCTGACGCGACCGTTGACGCGTCGGCGCCCGCTGCCGCCGAATCTCCGGCCTGCGTCACTAAGGTGACGCCATGGGTCAAGAAGACACCGGCGGCACGGCGCCCGGGCCTGATCGAGCCGACGCCGGTGCCGGTGCCGGTGGCGGCGGTGCCGCCGTCGCCGCGCCGGTCCAGGATCCGCAGACCGCCGCCGCCCGGCTGAAGGAGCGGCTGTACGCGACCATCACCATGATCTCCGTGGTGATCGGCCTCGCCGTCTCCGAGCACGCCGACGCCGCCGGGACCTCGGCGACGGTACTGACGGCCGCCGTCGGGCTGTGGCTGGCGACGCTCGTCGCCGACCAGCAGGCCCACCGCGTGGTCCACGGCCGCCTCGCCACCGGCGGGGAGCTGCGCCACATGCTGTGGGTCAGCAGCCCCCTGCTGCTGTCCGCCGTGGGCCCCCTGATCCTGATCGGCTCCGCCGCCCTGGGCGTGATGGACCTGCGGACCGCCCTGTACGCGGCTGCCGGCGTGAGCGTCGCCAGCCTGTTCGGCTGGGGCTGGTACGGCGGTGTCCGCATGGGCGGCGGGGCAGCAGTCGCCCTGCTGGCCGGTGCCCTCGACGCGGCGATCGGCCTGGCCGTCGCCCTGGTCAAGGCGACGGCCGGCCACTGAGCGGCCCCGGCGAGCGCGATCGTTCGCTGTCCACCGAAATTCTGAGGCATCCTGGGAGCATGAACGAGTTGGATTCCGGGACGCCTGCGGACGGCCTCGCCCCCGCCGCGCGCCTCGCCGCCTTCGCCGCGGCCCTCGCCGACGAGACGCGGGCCGCCATCTGCATGACGCTGCTGCAGGGGCGCGCCTGGACGGCGGGTGAGCTGGCCCGGATCACCGCGGTCGCGCCGTCCACCATCAGCGGCCACCTGTCCCGGCTGCTCGAGGCGGGTATCTGCGTGACCGAGCGGCAGGGCCGCCACAGTTACGTGCGGATCGCCGACGCCGCGACCGCCCGCCTCATCGACGAACTCGCCTCGTACGCGATCCCGGACCGGGACGCGGCGTACGCGGTACCGGTGGTCGCGGCACCGGACCCGCTGGTGCGGGCCCGGACCTGCTACGACCACTTCGCGGGGCGGCTGGGCATGGCGGTGACCGACGCGATGGAGCGGCTCGGACTGCTGCGCACCGAGGGCGTCTTCGAGCTGACGGAGGCCGGGCGGGCCTGGTACGGGGAGGCCGGGATCAGCCTCGACCGTGTGGGGCGCCGGCCGGTGGCGAGTTCCTGCCTGGACTGGACCGAACGGCGTCGCCACCTGGGCGGCGTCGCCGGAGCACGGCTGCGGGCGCGGGCGCTGGGCGAGAAGTGGGTGGTACGACCGGCCGGAGGCGGGCGGGCACTGGAGGTGACCGGGGCCGGGGAGCGGGCCTTCGGTGACCTGCTGGGGCTCACTCCGGACGCCTGGAGCTGAGCCCGGGCAGCCCGGGGAGGCTGAGCCCGGGGAGCTCGGCGAGCCCGAGCCCGGGACGGCGTACGCAGAGGCCAGGACCCCGCGAAATAATTCGGTGAACACCGAAGTGTTTTGCTCTAGGGTGGGGCCATGACGTTCCGCTCGAGTCCGATCCCGCCCGGAGTCCTCACCGTCGGCGCCGTCTCCTTCACGGTGCTCGCCTGGGCCTCCGCCTTCGTCTCCATCCGCAGCGCGGGCTCCGCGTACTCGCCCGGGGCGCTGGCCCTCGGCAGGCTGCTGGCCGCCTCGCTGGTGCTCGCAGTCCTGCTCCTGGTCCGCCGCCAGGGCCTGCCGCCCCGCGAGGCCTGGCGCGGAATCCTGATCTCCGGAGTGGTGTGGTTCTGCGGCTACACGGTCGCGCTGAACTGGGGTGAACGCCTGGTCGACGCGGGTACGGCGTCCCTGCTCGTGAACACGGGGCCGATCCTCATGGCACTTCTCGCGGCCCGCCTCCTCGGCGAGGCGCTGCCGCCGCGGCTGTTGGCGGGCATGGCCGTCTCCTTCGCCGGAGCCGTGGTCGTGGGCCTGTCCATGTCGTCCGGTGAAGGCGGCACCACCTCGGTGCTGGGGGTCGTGCTCTGCCTGCTCGCCGCGGTGGCCTACGCGACCGGCGTCATCGCGCAGAAACCCGCACTCTCCTACGGCACACCCCTGCAGGTCACCGCCTACAGCTGCCTGACGGGAGCCGTGGTCTGCCTGCCCTTCGCGGGGCAGCTGGCCACGGAACTGCCGAAGGCGCCGTTGTCCGCCACGCTGAACATGGTCTACCTGGGCGTGGTGCCGACCGCCCTCGCCTTCACCACGTGGACCTACGCCCTGGCGCGCATGCCCGCCGGCCGGCTGGGCGCGACGACCTATGCCGTACCGGCCATCGTCGTCCTGCTGAGCTGGGCCCTCCTGGGCGAAGTACCCGCCTGGCTGACCCTGCTCGGCGGCGTGCTCTGCCTGGCCGGAGTGGCCGTGTCCCGGTACGGTCCGCGCCCCGCCGGGAAGCCGGCCGTCAGCGACACCCGGCTTCCGGCGGGCCGGACATCAGGCCGGACATAGGGCCGGACACGAGGCCGGCGGCGGGACCGGACGAGCAGGACGACCCACCCCAAGGCAGGCGCCTGCCACCCTGGCGTCTCCCGAGCACGAACCCTCCTACGAAAGGCACCCTCATGAGGATCCTCACGGTCGGCGCCGGCGCCGTCGGCGGCTTCTTCGGCGCCCGCCTCGCGCAGGCGGGCCAGGACGTCTCCTTCCTGGTCCGACCGGCCCGAGCGAAGGCGCTCACGGCTCGCGGCCTGCGCGTCGAGGGCCAAGGGGAGAGCCTCCGCCTCACGCCGCATCTGGTGACGGCGGACGCCCCGGGCGGGCCGTACGACCTGGTCCTGCTGTCCGTGAAGGCGACCACCCTGCACACGGCCCTGACAGAGATCGAGGCCTCCGTCGGCCCGGACACCGCCGTGCTACCGCTGCTCAACGGGGTCGCCCATCTCGACGCGCTCGTGGCGCGCTTCGGGGCCGGGGCGGTCCTCGGCGGGGTCGCGAAGGTGGTCACCACCTTGAACGAGGACGGCGACATCCTCCGTATGGCTCCGCCCGCGGTCATCCTGACCGGCGAGCTCGACGCCCGGCCGTCGGCCCGCGTGGAGGCGATCCGTACGGTCCTGGCCGCGGCGGGCATCGACTCGCCTGCGACCGAGGACATCGTCGCGGCCATGTGGCACAAGTGGGTGTTCATCTCCACCCTGGTCTCCCTGACCTGCCTGATGCGCGGCACGGTCGGGGAGGTGAACGCCGTCCAGGGCGGGGCGGCGTTGGGGCCGTCACTGCTCGCCGAGGCCGCGGCGGTGTCGGCAGCCGCCGGCCACCCGGTGCCCGAGGCCGAACTCGCCTTCACCACGGCTACCGTCACCACCCCCGGCTCTCCGCTCACGCCGTCCCTCTACCGCGACCTCGCCGCGGGAGCCCCGACCGAGGCCGACCACGTCCTGACCGACCTCACCGTCCGCGCACGGGCGTTGGGCGTGGCCACTCCGCTGCTGGACCTCGCTGCCCTCCACCTGCGCGTCCACGAACACCGCATCGCCGCGGGCCGCGTCTGAAGCCGGGGCCCGTCCCGTCTCACGGAGCGCGGGGGCGGGTCGGGGCCGGCGTTGCCACCCGTGACGTCGGGCCGAGGAGGCGTCTCAGACCGTTTCGTTCAGGTCCTCCGCATAGTGTTCGATCGCTCCGCGGTACCGGCGTACGCCCGGGTCCTCGCTGGTGGCGGCGAGGAGCTTCAACAGGAGCCGCATGGCTTCGTGGTGCTCGTCGGTGTTGAACAGGGCCATGGACAGGAAGGTCTGCAGGGCGCCGTCGCCCGGGAATTCGCGGAGGCCGAGCCGGAAGGTGCTGACGGCCTTCTCGTACCGGCCGAGCACCCGGTAGGTGCTGCCGAGGCCGAGGAGCGCGCCGTGACGGTCCTGCGGCGACAGCGCGCCGCGGAGGCCGGCCTCGTAGAAGGGCACGGCTTCGGCTTCCAGGCCGAGCACGTCGTGGATCCAGGCGGTCTGGTAGGCCACTTCGGCGTCTGCCGGGTGGGCGGCCGCGAGGAAGAGCAGCTGTTGCCGGGCCTTTTCATGCTGCCCTTGCTCGCGCAGTCGTATCGCTTCGGCCAGGAGGTCGTCTCGTGCGGGTCCGCTCATCCGTCCATGGTCCCAGACCTCGGACGGGGTCAGTCCCTCGCCAGATTGAGGATCAGGACGAGCAGGGCCCCACCCATCACCACCAGGTGGAACCAGGCCGGGGCCGCCAACACGCCCGCTCCGTCGGACCAGTTCATCACGGGTTCCTCCCGTCTTCGGAGACCTACGGCCGCTCCGTGGCCTCAAGGCCCGCCTGCCCTGGATCCGGGCCACGACGCACCGGTCGCCTCGGAACGCGGCCGGGCTCAGGGGTGTCGGTGCCGGATGGAACACTGACCCGCATGGGTGAATCGGAACAGAAAACAGATCTCCTGCACTACCTGCAGGCCGCGCGGGACGCCTTGCTGTGGAAGCTGGACGGGCTCTCCGAGTACGACGTGCGCCGTCCGCATACACCGACCGGCACGAACCTGTTGGGGCTCGTCAAACATGCCTCCGGTGTGGAGCTGGGGTACTTCGGCAGCACGTTCGGACGGCCGTTCTTCGACGAACCGCCGTCCTGGTTCACGGAGGTCGCGGAGCCCAATGCGGACATGTGGGCCACGGCGGACGAGTCGCGTGAGCAGATCGTCGAGCTGTACCGGCAGGCATGGCGCCACTCGGACACCACGATCGCCGCGCTCGCACTGGATGCGACCGGTCACGTCCCGTGGTGGCCCGAGGAACGGAGAAAGGTGACGCTGCACCACGTCCTGGTACGTGTGATCGCCGACACCCAACGGCACGCCGGCCACGCCGACATCATCCGCGAGCTCACCGACGGGGCCGTGGGGATGACGAAGGGCAACTCCAGCCTGCCGCCGGGTGATCAGGCGTGGTGGGAGGACCACCGGCGTCAACTGGAGCGCGTGGCACGGGAGGCCGACCGGCGGGACACCCCTTAGGCGGTGTCACCGGGCGGTATCAGCGGTGTCAGATGTCGCGCTCGTACTGGACCTGGGTGAGCGGGTTGCCGTCGCCGAAGTCGTACGGGCGGGTGGCGCCGGACTCGATGAAGCCGGATTTGATGTAGAAGCGACGGGACTGGGGGGTGTCGCGCAGGGTCCACAGGTGGACCCGGGTGAATCCCTCGTCGCGCAGGCCGTGCAGCGTCCGCGCCATCAGCGTGCTCGCGATGCCGCTCCCCCACCCGTCGGGGTGGCCGTAGAAGCTGCAGATCTCCGCGAGGCCCGGACGGGTGGCGGAGGGAAGGCAGAAGGACATGGCCAGGGGACGGCCGTCGCGTACGGCGAGCAGGATCGTCCCCGTCTCCTCCGCGATCCGCCCGTGCCAGCGGGTTCGCCTGCTCCGTACGGCGGGCAGGGCGAACTCCGGAGCGAAGAAGGGTGCGTAGACGGCTTCCCAGGCTGCGGCGTGGATCTCACCGAGCGCGTCCCCGTCGTCGGCGGTGGCGTGACGAACTTCGATCATCCGGCCAACCTACCGGGGGCGCCTCGCGCGGCGCGGGCAATCCGGTTGTGCCGGAGGTACGGGGGGCATGGCCTGCACCATCGGACGCGTCAGCCGTGCCCCCTCGCCCCTCACCCTCCGCCTAGAGCCGGATCTGCCCGCTTCCGGACACCGCCTAGTGCAGCGTCCAGGTGAATTTGCCGCCGCCCACCCACCGGACCACGTCCGGATCATCGAGGTCATGGACCGTGATGCCCATGGCCGATGCGGTCAGGAGTACGTCCGTCATCGACGTCGCCCGGCCGACCATCTCCCCGTCGACCTCCACGATGCGAAAGGGAGGGTCACCTGGCAGCACTCCCAGGACGGTGACCCGCGGGGAGGCGATATGTGGGCTCGCACTTTCAGTCATGCCGAGATCGGTTCCACGCCACGGCCGGTACTAAGCCTGGCCATCGACGGAAGGGGCCTGAACAGCGCCCCGCCGGCACGCGCTATCTTTGCGCGTCAGCGCCCGGGAGGACCCGACACACGGAGGTACGGCCGATGCCCGGAGGCACCGACGCGGCACATCAGGCGACCACCGGGCGCGCCAGGCCGGCCACCGGGATGCTGCACCACGTCGAGATCTGGGTGCCCGATCTCGACCGTGCCGCCGCCTCCTTCGGCTGGCTGCTGGAAGCCCTCGGCCACACCCCGTTCCAGAGCTGGCGCAACGGCCGCAGCTGGCGGCTCGGGACGACCTATGTGGTCTTCGAGCAGTCCGCGGCCCTCACCGCGCACGAGCACGACCGGTGCCGGCCCGGGCTCAACCATCTGGCGTTCCACGTCGAGGGCCGCGACAGGGTGGAGGCGCTGGTCTCCGAGGCCCCGCGGCACGGCTGGAGCCTGATGTTCCCCGACCGGCACCCGTACGCCGGCGGCGACCGGACCTACGCCGCCTACCTGGAGAACACCGACGGCTTCGAGGTCGAACTCGTCGCCGTCGACCCCCCGGCCCCGGCCTGAGAGCCGTCACCTCGGCGCGGCCGGCGTCACGCGCCTTCCGCCGACCCGCCTTCCTGTCGGGCCGGGCCGAGTTGGTGCCACAGGAAGGTGTGCGCGAGGGCCTGGTTGAAGGCGGCCTGCGCGTTGTCGGTGGCCCCGCCGTGGCCGCCGCCGGTGTTCTCGTAGAAGTGGACCCGGTGGCCGAGGCCGCGGAGGCGAGCGGCCATCTTGCGGGCGTGGGCGGGGTGGACTCGGTCGTCGCGGGTGGAGGTCATCAGGAGCACCGGCGGGTAGGCGCCGCCCGCGGCCACCTGGTGGTAGGGGGAGATCGCCTCCAGGTGGGGGCGGTCGGCTGCGTCGTCGGGGTCGCCGTACTCGCCGGTCCAGGAGGCGCCGGCCAGCAGTTTGTGGAAGCGGAGCATGTCGAGCAGGGGGACCTTGGCGACGATCGCGCCGAACAGCTCGGGGTAGCGGGTGAGCATGGCGCCCATGAGCAGCCCGCCGTTGCTGGCGCCCGCGGCCCCGAGCCGGTCCGGGGTGGTGATGCCGCGGGCGATCAGGTCGGCGGCGACGGCCGCGAAGTCCTCGAACGCCCGGGGCCGGTTCGCGCCGAGGGCGGCTTGGTGCCAGGCCGGCCCGTACTCTGCGCCGCCCCGGATGCACGCGACCACGTAGGTGCCGCCCCGCTCCAGCCACGCCCGGCCGGTGACCGCGCTGTACGAGGGGGTCTGCATGTCCCGGAACCCTCCGTACCCGTACAGCAGCACCGGCCCGGGTCCGCTCGCCGTGTCACGGCCGACGACGAAGTACGGGACCCGCGTACCGTCCGGTGAGGTGGCGAAGTGCTGCCGCACCGTCATCCCGGCGGCGTCGAAGCGGGCCGGGGCCTGCTTGAGGATCTCGCTGTCGGAGCCGACGTCGCCCCGGTAGAGCGTGGAGGGCTGCAGGAAGGAGGCGACGTCGAGGAAGTACTCGTCCCCGCTGTCGGGGTCGGTGTCGGTGACCACCGCGGACGACAGCGCGGGCACCTCGGCCAGTGGCCGGCGCGTCCAGGAGCCGTCGCCGTCACCGCCGCCGTGGCCGGGGGTGAGGACCTCGATCCGCGTCGCGACATCGGACAGCGTCTCCAGGATGAGGTGGTGGCGGGTCCAGGAGTGCCCGGCCAGCGCGGTCTGCCCGTCCGGGGTGAACAGGACCTCGGCGGTCCTGTCGCCGGCCAGGAAGGCCTCGAAGCCGAAGGCGAGGAGGGAGCCCGCCGGATGCCCCAGCCAGGGCTCCCTGGGGGTGACGATCAGCCACTGCTTCCAGGCGTACTTGCCCGCATCGTCCGGCGCTTCCACCTTCACCGTCCGCTGCTCCGCGTCCAGGAGGAACAGCTCGTGGTGCCAGAAGTCCCGGTAGCGGGCGATGAAGTCCCGCTCGAAGCCCGGCGTCGCGTCCCTCCAGCCCGTCGCCGAGACGTCCGCCGACTCGGCCTCGAAGACGAGCTCCGACTCCGCCAGGTCGGTGCCGCGCCGCCAGCGCCGTACCGTGCGCGGATATCCGGAGTCCGTGAGGGAGCCCGGGCCGGTGTCGGTGCCGATGTAGACGTGGTCGACGTCGATCCACCCGATCCGGGTCTTCGCCTCCGCCACCTCGAAGCCGCCCGGCACGAACGAGAGGCTGCCGAGGTCGAACTCGCGGACCACCACCGCGTCCGAACCCTCCCGCGACAGCCTCACCAGTGCCCGGTCGTAGTCCGGGTAGCGCACCGGCGCCCCGTCCCACACCCACTCCACGCCCTCGGCAGCGCCGAGCGCGTCCACGTCCAGCAGGACCTCCCACTCGGGGAGGTCCTTGCGGTACTGCTCCAGCGCGCAACGCCGCCACACCCCCTTCGGATGCCCGGCATCGCGCCAGAAGTTGTACAGGAACCGGCCCCGGCGGACCGTGTAAGGGATCCGGTCGCAGGCGTCCAGCACCTCGCGCAGCTCCCCCCGCAGCACCGCGAAGGCAGGGTCGGAGGTCAGCGCTGCGAGCGTCTCCGCGTTGCGCTCCCCCACCCACGACAGCGCCGCGGCGCCCTCGACATCCTCAAGCCACCCAAACTCATCGTCGATCACAACGAGAGATTGTCCCCGCCCGTGCGCGCCGACGAGACCAGAATGCGGCAGCGGGCGCCAGGGAGTGTCCCCCGAGACCCGTGAAATGGCCTCGTGACGCTGCGACCCCGGCTATCAGGTGGAGCCTCCGTTCGCCGCGTGGAAGACCGAGCTGCACGGCCCCTGAGGCGCACCCGCCCCCTCGACGGGCGGGTGGCGGGTCCGGCGTGTCCGTCTGCGGACGGCAGTGCGGACCGGTGCCGCTGCTTACCGTGGCCGCATGAACGCTCGTACAGCACTGCCGTCCGCCCGGTACGGCATCCGGTGTGCCCGGCCCGGAGAATCGGGTGCGATCGCCGTGCTCCTGGCCCGCGCCTTCGCCGACGACCCGGTCATGGCGTGGGCGTTCCCCGACCCGTCCCGCCGGGAGCGCAGGAGCGCCCGCTTGTTCAAGCTGATCCAGCGCCAGCAGCGGCCGCGGGCCGGAGGTGTCCGGGTGGCCGCGACCGGCGACGGGCAGCTGCTCGCGGCCGCGCTGTGGTCGGGGCCCGGTCGCTGGAAGACCTCCGCGGTGCAGGAGCTTGCGGCCATGCCGCGCTACGCGCACGCCTTCGGCGTACGGGGGCTGCCGCGGGCCGCGGACGTCGAGAACACCCTGCACGAGGCGCACCCGGAGGCGCCGCACTGGTATCTGCCGACCCTGGGAACCGATCCGGCCTTCCAGGGGACGGGAGTCGGTTCGGCGCTGTTGCGGCAGCAGCTGGCCCACTGCGACCGGCTCGGGCAGTCCGCGTACCTGGAGTCCAGCAAGGCCTCGAACGTCCCCTTCTACGAACGGTTCGGCTTCCGCGTCACCCGCGAGATCCGGCTGCCGGACGAAGGGCCGCCCTTGTGGCTGATGTGGCGCGAGCCCGGACCCGCGACCGGCCGGGCCCCGCTCAGCACTTGATGCGCAGGCCCGCCTGGGTCCTGTCCGGGCGATCTTCGTGGATCAGCCCGCGTCGTCTGGTGCGGTGCATCGCGAGGCGGAGGATCGCAGCTCGTACTCGGCCGTACTCGCGCGGTCCGACAACGCGGCGAGGCGCCGTGCCCGGTGGCGCGGGCCCGCGAAGATCGCCCGGACAGGACCTAGGGAGCGGCGGGCTTGGTGGCGCGGACGATGGCGGAGTGCATACGGTCGGCGACCGGGTGGGTCGGGGTGATCTCGATGTCCGTGAAGCCGGCCGCCTCCAGGCCGCGGCGGTACTCGGCGAAGGAGAGGGCTCCGGCGATGCAGCCGACGTGGTCGCCGCGCTCGGCCCGCTGGTCGGGGGTGAGGGTGTCGTCGGCGACGACGTCGGAGACGCCGACGCGGCCGCCGGGTTTGAGGACGCGGAAGGTCTCGGCGAAGACGGCCGGCTTGTCCGTGGACAGGTTGATCACGCAGTTGGAGATCACTACGTCGATCGTGGCGGCGGGCAGCGGGATCGCCTCGATGGTGCCCTTGAGGAACTCCACGTTCGTGGCGCCGGCCTTCGCCGCGTTGGCCAGGGCGAGGGCGAGCATCTCCTCGGTCATGTCCAGGCCGTACGCCCTGCCGGTGGGACCGACGCGGCGGGCCGACAGCAACACGTCGATACCGCCGCCGGATCCGAGGTCGAGGACGCGCTCGCCCTCGTAGAGCTCGGCGACCGCGGTGGGGTTGCCGCAGCCGAGGGAGGCGGCGACGGCCTCGGCCGGGAGCGCGTCGCGCTGACCGGCGGCGTAGAGGCCGGGACCGAAGCTGTCGTCGCTCTCGATCGCGGCAGGTCCGCAACACGAGGTGCCGCAGCAGGCGGTGCCGCCTTCGGTGACCTGGACGGCCGCGGCGGCGTACCGGCGGCGGACGCTCTCACGCAGGTCTGCTGTCTGCTCGGTCATGACGCGCTCCTACTCAGCAGGCTGCATCGATGTTCTTCGATTCAAGCGTGCGCCTTGGATCGAAGTTCGTCAACATAGGGCCAAATCGAGACAAGAGCCGGCGGCCCCCGGCCAGGACGGTCCCGAAGGTCCTCAGAAGGCAGGATGGGACAAAGCCGCACGGGCTCGGACCGATCGCACGATCCGCCCGACCGTGTGGCAGCTCCCCCGTTACGGCCCCGCGCGACCACCCAGTTGCACTATCGCCGGTCAGGCTTTCGGAACGGTGCCCGCGCCCGGCCGGCGCACCATGAAAACGTCGATCGGATCCTGGAATTCCACGACGAATCCGTGGCGCTCGTAGAGCCCCTGGGCGGCACTCCCCTGCAAAACATTCAAACGGACGGTCATGCCCCGCGCATCGGTGCGCTCCAGCAGCGTGCGCAACACGGCTGATCCGAGCCCTCGGCCTTGATGGTGCGGGGCAAGGTAGAAATGCTCGAGCAGCTGCCCGCCGTCGGCAGGCCGGACCGTGACGCATCCTGCGGGTTCGCGGTCGATCATGATGATGGACGTGTGCTGTGCAGAGAACGAATCCCGCAGCCGCTGCCGCACTCGGTGCTCGTCGTAGCGCCCGAGCCGCTCCAAATCCGCACGCATGACCACGGCCCGCAGCTCCGCGATCACCTCGACGTCCGCTGCCTGCGCAGAACGCAGCAACCACCCCGAGCCGTGCGCCGACTCCGTCCGCGCGGGCAGCACCATGTCCGACCGTGCCCGGGTCCCTATCGCCCCAGTGTCCATGGCCGGAGTATCTCAGCCGACCTGCCTCCTGGCTCGCCCAGTCCCACCGATGTCGAAGCAGTTGTCGAGCTTCCTCACCGGAGTAGACGTGGCCAACAGAGCCTTGCAGGCCGGCGGTTGGTAGTGGTCGAGGCGCTCCTGCATCGATCGTCGGCGTCGGCGTGCCGGTTCGGCTTCCGATGGGGCGCCGGCGGGGCGCTGGGCGGACCTCAGGTCCAGGTGCGGGAGCAGAGCACCAGGCGGTAGCCGTCAGGGTCGGCGACCGTCACTCCGTGCTCGTCCCAGTAGGGGTTGTGCGCCGGGACGCGGGTGCCGCCGGTCGCCACCAGGCGGTCGGTCAGGGACTCGTCCGCCGGCTTGCCGAGGTAGAGGACGAACAGGTCGTCCACCGTCGGGGTCGGCTCCAGCGGCCGTTCCGGGTCGTGCGTGAGCTCGAAGTGCCAGGAGCCGTCTGACGGACCGACCATCAGGAGGTCGTGCTCGCCCGGGACCCGCTCGGTCGTGCGCCACAGGACGGTCAGGCCGAGGCCGGCCACGTAGAAGCGTTCGGCCGCGGCGAGGTCCCGCGAAGGCCGGGCCACCCGGACATGGACGGTGGAGTCGATCATGCTGACACCTCCAGGGCGGCGAGCCGGACGGGGCCGGTGGGGACTTTACGGGTCATGACCGGACCTTAGGATCTTGAACAGCGCTCTGACCACCCGACCCGGAATCCGCCGTCACGCCAGGTGCCCCGCGGGGAGGCGTCCATGACCGGCGGCTCGCGCAAGGCCCTCCTCCTGGGCGTCGATCAGCTCGTCCCAGTGCTCCCGCGTCCACGCGCAGGCCGTGTCCAGCGGGCCCAGCAGGCCGCGGCCGAGCGGGGTCAGGGCGTACTCGACGTGACGGGCCTCGTGCTCCTCCCGTACGACGAACCCGTCCCGCTCCAGCCCGCGCAGCGACTGGGTCAGCGACTTGGCCGTGACGCCGCGCAGCGGGACCTTGAGCTCCGAGAACCGGCGCGGCCCGTCCTCCAGGCAGCGCAGGATCATGCCGCCCCACTTGTCACCCACGCGGAACGGCACCAGCGGGGACGGGCAGACGGGGTCGAACATCTCCGGATCCAGAGGGGCCCGGAGGGCCTGAGGCTTGGTCATGATCTACACCGTAGGTCGGTATCCGATCGGAAACCAGCCCTCGCCCTACGCTCCGGGTCATGGAAACGACGAGCAGCAGGATCATCGTGTTCGGGGCGGGTGGCAGGGTCGGGCAGGCCGCTGTGGCGGAGGGCCGGCGGCGGGGCCACGAGGTCACGGCGGCCGGGCGGGCCGACGGCGAGGTGACGGACCCGGCGGCCGTGGCGCGGCTCGCGGCCGGACACGACGCGGCGATCGTCGCCGTGTACGACCCGTCGGCCCGCCCCGGCGTGTTCTTCCCCGCCATGGCCCGCGCCCTCGCTGAGGGGCTTTCGGCGGCCGGGGTGAAGCGGCTGGTGTCGGTCGGGCTGGCATCCGTACTGCCCACCGAGTCCGGGGAGTTGCTGATGGACACACCCGGGTACCCGCAGGAGTGGCGGGAGTTCTACGTCGGCCACGGCGCCGGCACCGAGGCGCTGCGCGCGGCCGCGCCCGAGACGCTGGACTGGGTGGTACTGAGCCCGGCGGGCGACTTCGACCACGAGGGCGAGCCCACGGGCGGGTACGCGCCCACCCCGGCGCCCGCCCGCGCCGACAGCCGGATCACGACCGCGGACTTCGCCCGCGCGCTGCTGGACGAGATCGAGGTCCCGGCCCTGCACCGGACGCACGCGGGAGTGGCTGCCGTATGACCAGCCCGGTCCGCGACACGGTCCACGACAGCGTTCACGACCCGGTCCGCGACAACCCGACCCCCTGGGTCGCCGACCACATCCGCCGCTTCGAGGAGACCGGCGGCCACCCCCGCCCCGGAACGGACGACCTGCTCCTCACCACCCGGGGCCGCAAGTCCGGGCAGCTGCGCCGCACGGCGCTGGTCTACGTACGGGACGGCGAGGGCGACCGCGCCCCGTACGTCCTGACGGCGTCCAACGGGGGCGGGGACCGCCATCCGGCCTGGTACCTCAACCTGTTGGCCGACCCGGAGGTCGTCCTCCAGGTCGGCTCGGACACCTTCACCGCGACGGCCCGGCCCGCCACGGCGGCCGAGTCTGCCCGCCTGTGGCCGGCGGTCGTGGCCGCGATGCCCTCGTACGCGGCCTACCGCACCGCGACGACCCGGGAGATCCCCCTGGTCCTGGTCAGCCCGGCGGGGCTGACGGACTGAGGGTGGGCGCCCTCGCCCGCCGCGGCGCTGCGGCCCGGCTTCAGCGCGGCGTGGCCGCGGTCCATTCCCCGTGGCGACGGGCGGCTGTGTCCAGGAGCAGCTTCCTGAGCGACTCACGGGTGCGTCCCCGGGTCTTGATGGCATGGCAGTTCGGGCACAGGGCCACCATCTGCTCGGGTGCGTCGCGGCCGCCCGTGGCGATCTCGACGACGTGGTCGACCTCCAGGAGGGGGCGGCCGTCGTCGGTCAGGTCGGCGGGCTGTCCGCCGCAGCCGGGGTTCTCGCACCGGCCTTGGCTCCGTACGAGGACTGCCTCGCGGGCAGCGGCCAGGCGGACGGGACGGCTGAGGGTCTGCTCCCGGCGCCGGCCCCGCGTGTACTGTTCCCGCTCCTCGACGGCTTGGACGAGCTGTCGGTAGCGGGCCCGGGCGTCGCTGGACCCGATGGACCCGCCGCGGGTCGGCCGTTCCCGTGGGGCCATCTGCGCGGCCGAGGCGTCGGCCGAGGTGGAAGTGGAAGTGGAAGCAGAGGTAGAGGTAGAGGTAGAGGTAGCTGAGGCGGCGGCCGGCCGGGAGGCCCGCTCGCACCGCTGGTGCCTGGTCCGTCCGGCGGGCAGGCCCGCCCGGCCGCAGACCGGGCAGAGCTGTTGCGGCCCCATGGCCGCGGTCCCTGCCTCGCGGGGCGCCGGCAGCGAGGCGCCGGTGGCGGTTGTGGCCGTCCCCGTGCCCTTCCGTCGCGCCTTCTTCTCCCACCGGGCCAGCCGCTTGCGAGCCGCCTGGTGCTGCTCGCCGGCCCTGCGTACCTGGTAGCGGACCTTCTCGAAGGCGTGGAGGCCCTGCCACTGACCCTCGAACTCGCCCTCCTGGGCGCCGGGCCTCTGGCGTCGGTACGCCTCCAGGGCCCGCGTACGGCCGACGACGGCCCGCGCCAGGTTCCGTTCCGCGGCCTCGAGGATCGCCGCGGTCCGCCTGGCCTCGGCGCGCGTCACGGCCAGGCTCGGCTCGGGGCCGAGGTCCGGCGTGTCGAGGGAGAGCTGCTTCTTGCGCTTCGAACTCACGCCTCGTGCCCCTTCGCCGACAGGTGGGCGACGACGACGGAGACGGCAGCGACGGCAGCGACGGCAGCGACGGTGGGCAGGATGCGGCTGATGCCCCGGGGGCCTTCGACCAGGGCGGCTACGTCATGATCCATCCGACCAAATCAGCCGTACGGATCCCCGGCCCGGCGGGCGGGCGGTGCACACGCTGACCTGCGTGGACGCAACCCATCGTCGGGATCCGCCCGTCGAGGATGTCGAGCACCAAGGTGCCGATGGGGGCCGGGTCGGGCAGGCGACCCAGCACAGCCAGGTCTCCTGGACCCGCCGACCCGGGCGGTGAGCGTCGGTGGCCTCAGCCGCGTTCGAAGCAGTGCGAACGGCCGATGGCGGAGAAGCCGCGGCGCTCGTACCAGTGGCGGGGCCAGTCCGTGGCGTCCGCGGTCAGGAACCGGGTGCCGCAGCCCTCGTCGGCGGCCAGGCGCAGGGCGGTGTTCAGGACGGCGTCGGCGTAACCGTGCCTGAGGTGTGCGTCCGAGGTGACCAGGTCCTCGACCTGGGCCGTGCCGGTCGCCGGGTCCAGGTAGAGGTCGGCCCATGAGGCGACCTCGCCGTCCTCCGTGCGGGCACCGATGAAGTGGACGGCGTCGGCCCCGCGGCGGCGCGCCTCGCGTCGCTCCACGAGGTGGCGTACGACCTCGTCGTCGACGTCCGGAAGGCGACCCCGCCACCACCCTGTGAGCGGGGTGCGCATCGCGTCGAGGTCCACCTCCTGCGCGCTTCCGCCGACGGGCACCGGGCCGGTGTGCACCATGACCAGATAGGTGGAGTGGGTGTACCCGGCGCGGATCAGGGGCTCCGCGCAGGCCATCGCCACGCCGTCGTCGAGTACGGAGATCAGCCGGTGCGGCAGCTGCCCCAGCGCCTCCTCGGCGATGGCGGGCAGCGCCTCGGGGTCGACAGCGGCGTCGATGACGACCTGGTTGTTCCCGCGGGAGTGGGCGTAGGCGTCGTCGAATATGGCGAACCCGCCGGGAACCTCGACGGTGCGCGCGGCCTGGCGGCGGGCGAAGGCCGACAGGAAGGAGTTGATCCGCTGGAGTTCTGAGTGGGACATGGGGGGAGCGTAGTCAGCCGTGGCGGATGACCGCCTACGCATTTCCCCCGGCGGCGGCGCAGGCCGCTCGGCTACCGACCGGGAGGGCTCATACGCCGGCCTTCCAGACGGGGAGATGCGCCGGCCGTCTCGACGGGGGATGCGCCGGCCTTCTCGACACCGGCCGTGCGGGCGCGGACCACGAAGGGCCGGGAGCAGACGGTGACGGCCACGGAGAGCCCGGCCAGGGCGGTGATCGTGGCGCCGGGGGTGAGGTGCTGGGCGAGGCCGCCGGCTATCGCGGCGCCGATGCCCTGCCAGGTCATGCGGCCGGCGGACTCGACGCCCTGCACCTGGCCGCGGACGGGGTCGGGGGTCAGCGCGAGGAGCTGCTCCTGGAGCGGCAGGGTGGCGGCGAACCCGACGCCGGCCACGAACACCGCGGCCATCGCCAGCGGCGTGGGCGGGTGGATGGCGAACAGCAGGTACGGGACGGCGAGCAGCAGCCGCAGGGCGAAGGCGTAGCGTCGCCGCCGGTCGGCGGTGAGCAGCCGCCCGACCGTCAGGTCCCCGAGGAGCATGCCGGCCGACCCGGCGGCCAGGAGGGCGCCGGCGTGGTTCGGGGCGTAGGAGATGAACAGGGCCTCGCAGCCGACGATCAGGCCGTTGGGGACCCACAGGTTCAGCAGCAGGGCCCGCCGGCCGGGGTGAGAGAAGAGCTCGATGTTGGTCGTCCAGGTCTGCCTCGGCCCGGGGCGGCGGGTCAGCCGGATCGAGTGCTCCCGGACGGTCGTCGCCACGACGACCAGTCCGAGGGCGGCCAGGACGGCGGCGATGACGAAGACCTCCCTCGGGCTCAGGTATCGCAGCAGCAGGGCGCCGACGGCGTAGCCGAGGATCGCCATACCGCCGGAGGTGATGTTCATCAGCGAACGTGCCAGGGCGTACGCGGAGGTGGGCGCGACTTCGGCGAGCAGCCCCATCCGCGTTCCGGTCGCGAGGGACTGGAAGAACCCCAGGACCAGGAGGAGCCCGAACCGGGCGGCCAGCGGCAGTCCTGGAATCGCCTGCGCGGCGACACCGGCCAGGGAGACGGACTGGAGCGCGACGAGGGTCCGGCGCGGACGGTTCCCGTCCGCGACCGACATCAGCGTCAGCGCGCCGAGGACCGTCGCGAACGTGGCCCCGTACATGCTCACGGCCGTCAGGAACGGGGATCCGGTCTCGTGGTTGACCAGCGTGCCGAGCGCGAAACCGGACATGGTGGTCGCGGCGGCGGTGAGGGTGAAACCGGCGTACAGGCCGGCGAATTCGCGGTTGCGGAGCAGGGCGCGGTAGCTGGAGGCGGGCTGCGTGGCGGGTGAGGATGCGTCAAATGGCATGAAAAAAGCCTCCGGACGCACCCACTGGGGCGCCGAAGGCCAACACGTCCATTCTAGCACCCGCCCGGCGGCACCCGGCGAACTCCCGGTGGTTTCCCTGCCCTTGGCACCCCACTCTCACCTACGTACATGTCTGTATGTAAGTTACCATCCGAGTGCAGAGCCGCTCCGTGGACCGACCGAAAGGGGAGGGCGTATGAACGTCGAACCAGGAACAGGCAGTGGCACACCCCGGGGTGGGGCGCAGGAGGCGGCGGAGCCGCCGGCCGTCCGCCGACAGGAGCCGGTTCCCGAGCAGATCCGCGCCCTGAGCACCATGACCGACCCCTCCTACGTCGATCTCTTCACCATGTCCGGCGGTGTGCCGGGCCGGTCACCGGAGCAGTGGGCAAGGGTCTTGTTCGACGACGTGGCGGGCCGTGGGGGCCAGTTCGTCTGGCGGATACTCCTCGGCCTGCGGCTCACGGCAGCACCGGACCGGGTGGCGGGTTGGCGGATCGCCGACCGCGGCGACGACTGGATCAGGCTGGAGGCCCGCTCCTGGTTCCTGACCGGCCACCTCGTCGTCCAGGCCGACGACGAACACGTCTCGCTCGCCACGTTCATCCGCTACGACCGCCCCGTGGCGTCACGCATCTGGCTGCCGCTGTCCAAGAAGCACCGTCAATTGGCGCCCGCCCTGCTGCGCGACGCGTACGAGGCCCGTCCGCGGAGCCTGAGCCGCTAGGCCCTGTCCGGGCGATCTTCGCGGGCCCGCGCCGCCCGGCACGGCACCTCGCCGCGTTGTCGGACCGCGCGAGTACGGCCAAGTACGAGCT
>NZ_JBEZMA010000062.1:0-41264 GCF_040652415.1 Streptomyces sp. NPDC048255 | reverse complement strand
GGGCCGAGCTCGGGGTGGTGGCGCAGCAGCACGGTGACCATGGTGTTGCGGTCCACCCACTCCAGGCCCTCGGCGGTGTACACCTCGGGCCGGTAGTCCGTCGTGAAGAAGCGGTCGCTCTTCAGACGGCGGCTGGCCATCAGGATGAAGATCCGGAAGAGCGAGTCGCTGAAGCCGAACCCGGCCGGCCTCGGTTCCGCCAGGTTCCCGACGAGGGTGTCGACGCGGTCGAGCCGGCCCTCGTACAGGTCCCTGATCAGCGCGGTGTCGCTCGGGTGCCCGCCGGTCAGCTCGTCGAAGGAGGAGACGGGGCGCTTGCGCAGCATCTGCCGGTAGGCGTTGTAGCGCGGGATGCCGCGCTCGCGGTCGCGCAGGATGTCGACCGTGCCGAGGTCGATGTGCTCACCCGTCAGCCGCGCCAGGTTCCGCAGCGCGTCCGGATGGTTGTGCAGGACCAGGGCGCCGGGGTGGGCGGTGCCGAAGGTGTAGAAGAGGTCGCTCATCCCGAACTCGTCGACCGACGTACGGGTGGTCGCGCCCTGCATGTCGGTGAAACCGATGGTCTTGCGCACCGTGCCCGAGAGGTGGTGGCGGACGGTCACCTCGTCGGGGATCAGCGGGTGCAGCCGGTACGCCGAGACGAACTCCTCCGTCATGGAGAAGGGCGCCGCGTGGTGGTCCGTCGGGGAGCCGAGGATGCCGCTGAGCAGTTCCCCCTTGCCGATCCGCCCGTACTTGCGGCTGACCCAGCGGGGCAGCATGCCGTACCAGTTGGCGTCCATCCCCCGCTTCAGGACGGGGGTGTCGAGGATGCCGGGGGTCCACTCCACCGTGTGGATCTTCGCCATGAGCGCGGTGTTGACCAGCCGGGCCGTGTGGAACAGCCGCTCGTCGGCCCAGGTCGGGTGGTGGGAGCGCAGCTGGTCGCAGATCGCGTTGTGCTCCTTGGCGAAGAGCGTGTGGAGCAGCGAGAGCCCGGTCCAGTAGTCGCTGTTCATACCGGTGGCGTCCAGGCAGCCCATGCCGGGACGGGGATCGGCGGGCAGCCGCCCGTCCTCGACGCGCAGCTTGCCGTACTCGCCGGTGCGCAGCGACCGGCACCTGGCCTCGTCGCTGCCGTAGATCTGCGAGCCGTCCCACCAGTGCGTCACGGTGTTCTCGTACGTGGGCGGCGTGTCCGGACCGGTGTGTGCGACGGGGTCCGGGCGGGTGCGGTTGACCCGCATCGGGCAGCTGCCGCCCGCCTGCGCCCAGTCGTCGTCCTCGGCGAGCGGGACGGTGAAGGGCTCGGCCTCCTCGTTGTCCCCGTGGTTGGCCCAGCCGTGGTTCTCGAACTGGATCCAGGCGGCCGCCAGCAGGTTGAGCGTGGGCGCGGGGACGAAGCCGCGGCGCGCCAGCAGCTGCCGGCTGATCTCCCGGGGGCTCGGCGACATCAGCTCGGCGTCGGAGTCCGGGAAGACCAGGTGCAGCGGCGCGTTGCGGTCGAGCCGGGTGCCGACCTTGCCCATGTCCTCGTCGTACGGGTCGTAGCCGGAGCCGTCGTACGAGCGGTAGGGCGCGAGGGAGGCTGTGGGGCGGCGGGGGCGTTCACCGCCGGCGCCGAAGGTGTCGTACAGGTTGCGCCGGCGCAGGTCGCCGCGGAGCACCGACAGGTTCAGCAGGCCCAGCGTGGTGGGGAGTTCGTGCCATTCCCGGGTCCGGTTGATCCGTTCGAAGGCCGCCGATCCGAGCCGTTCGAGGAGTCCGGGCGGACCGTGGACGGGGGCGGGGCCGGGGCGGGCCGCGCCCTGGGCGGGAACCACCGCGGAGCCGGCCGCCGCCTGCGCGCCCCCTTCGGTCGCGCTGGTCGCACCGGTCGCGCCGGTCGCGGTCGTCTCAGTCGTGTCAGTCATCGTGCTTCGTCGTTCCTCAGCGGTCGTAGAGCTGGAAGAGCCGGGTGGCGGTGACCCGGCCGCGGTAGGGCGCGAGTTCGGCGTCGACGTGCGCGCTCGCCTCCGGCACGTCGAACTCGAGGTTGTGCGCGTACCGGTTGGCGGCGTGGCACAGCGGGAAGGCGTGCGTGTCGTCGGTCCAGGTGAACTCGGTGAACTGCGCGGGAAGGGCGTACGGGGAGACCGCCGAGCGCCCCTCCAGGCTGGGCACCACATCGTGTTCGTTGACCAGCGAGCACACCCGGGTCCGCGGGTCCGCGGGACGCTTGCCGTCGACGGGCGAGCCGATCGCCACCACGTGGGTGACCCGGTACAGGGCGCAGAAGTCCCGGTCGGCGGCCAGGTTCATCGCGGTGATCCCGCCCAGGCTGTGTCCGACCAGCGCGAGTTCGGTGCCCGAGGGGACGATCGAGCGCAGCGCCCGGGTGACGGCCCGGGAGTACGGCGTGGCGGGCCGGGACACCGCGTTCAGGGCGCCCAGCAGGTCCTGCGGGCTCTCGCCGCGCAGCCCGGCCATGCCGGCGAGCTGGACGACGTGGCGCGTCACCCCGTCGGGGCCGGTCACCTGCTGGACCAGCAGGGTGCCGCCGGTGCCGATGGTCCCGATGTTGCGGATGTAGCCGGAGATGGTGCCGGAGCCGTCGAGGCGCTCCAGCAGGGCCCGGTCGGCCGGCTTGGGTTCGGCGCGTCCGGGACCGCGGTCCATGAAGCTCCAGACCCGGGCGGCGATGCCGAGGAAGGGATCCGCGGCGGACAGCGTGCGGCCTGTGGCGATGTCCCACCCCGCCTCGTCGTTGAACGGGTTCTCGTCGGTCAGCGCGTTCCAGGCCACGATGTCGGCGAAGGAGGGGGCGAGCAGCGCGAAGGCCCGCTCCGCTCCCTGGTTCCCGATGATGGCCCGGAAGACCCGGACGGCCTCGGCCTGCCGGTCCTCCTCGATGGCCCGGATGACCCGCGCGGTGTCGGGGTCTTCGAGCAGCTCGGGGTGTTCCACCGCGGCGGCCCGGATCCGGGCCTTGAGGCCGGTGACGGCGAGACTGACCGCGAGGCTCTCGCGGCTGGTGAGGACCCCGGCGAGCCAGGCGGCGCGGGCCAGCGGCCCACGGCCCTGCGGGCCCCAGCCGAGCCCGGCGGGGTCGGTGAGGGCACGCAGCAGGCTGCGGCGGGCGGCGGGCGGGACCCCGGCCCCGAAAGCCAGGCCCGTGGCGTGCCGGGCGGCGTCCCGTACCGCGTCGGCGGCCTCCGCCAGGTCGCGGCAGAGCTGGTGCAGGGAAGCTACGTCCGGTTCGGTGACGGACCGGCCGGGGTCGGGGGGAGCGGCGGGAGCGGCGGCGGCTTCGGGCACGGATCGGCGTCCCTTCGGTCAGCGGGCGGTGAGCGTGAGGCGGACGGCCGTGGCGTCCAGGGCGCCCGGCAGCGGCTTGTGCGGGTCGAGCGCCGGGTGGGCTCCGGTGATCCGGTGGCCGCGCAGCACCTCGGCGCAGACCGCGGCCGTGACGAGCAGGCCCAGCTGGTCCCCCGGGCAGCGGCCGGCACCGTGCCCGAAGGGGGCCATGAGGGCGTCCTCGTCGGCACCTGGGACGAGCCAGCGGCCCGGTACGAAGAGGTGACCGCCCGGCACGTGTTCGGGATCGCGCTGGTGGAAGCCCATCGGGGCCAGCACGTGGGTGCCGGCCGGGTAGGTCACCCCGCGCCAGGTGGTTTCCGCGCGGGTGACCCGTACGAAGTCGGGGACGACCGGGTAGAGCCGGACCGCCTCCTGTGCGCAGGCCCGCAGCCGGGACCCTTCGGCGACCCCGCTGTCCCCGGCCACCGCCTCCTGCTCCGCCGGGTGGGCGGCGAGCAGCCGCAGGGTCCGGGCGGCCACCGACGAGATCAGGTCGAGGGCGAGCAGCCAGTGATGGGCCTGCCCGACCCGGTCGACCTCCCCCTCGAAGGCCGTGCCGGGCCCGGCGAGGGCCCGGCCGATCAGGGTGTGCGCGGGGGCGTCGGCGGCGTACTCGGCGATGCGCGCGTCGGCCCGTGCGTAGAGCCGTTCGGTGGCGGGCGCGCGGCCCTTGCGCAGGCCGAGCCAGTTGGCCTCCTCGCGCAGGGCCACCAGCCAGCGGTGCAGTTCCTCGTCGTCCCTGGCCAGGTCGCCGAGGACCAGGCGGCGGGAGATCCGCTGGAAGGCGCGGAGCAGCCGCGGGTAGTCCAGTACGGGTCCGCGGGTCAGCGGGGCGGACTCCTCGGTGATCACGGACAGGTACTCCGCGCAGGAGGGGTGAACGGCGCGGCCCGCCGCCAGGGCGCGGTCGTTGACCTCGCGCCGCGCCTCGCGCAGGGCCCCGTGCGAGCAGATGACCCCGGTGGGTTCGAGGACGCCGAGCATCTTGACCTTGTCGACGGCGTCCATGGCGAGGCTTTCCATGGGCTCGGCGAAGAACTGCCGTACGTCGGCGGGGTCGAAGAGCACCAGCATCTCGCCGGAGAGCGCGCGGATCCGCACGGGGGCACCGCCGTGCCGGGCGCGCAGGGCCCGGAACGTGGCCGCCGACCAGCCGTACTGGTTCACCGAGGCCAGGGCGGAGACCACTGCGGGGCGCGGGGCGGAGATGCCCCTGGTGAAGGCGGGGAGGGTGTGGGTGAGGGCGAACCGCAGGGTCTCGGCGCGGCCCGCGCGGACCGCTTGGGTCCGGCCGCGCCCCGGGCCGGAGGGGCCGGCCCCGGCTTCAGGAGCGGCCGCGGGCCGCGGCACCGTGACCTTGTCCGTGGTGGAAGTGGGCTCCGGCTCGGTCATGCCGCGACCACCTTGCCGGGGTTGAGCAGGTTCTTCGGGTCGAAGAGCCGCTTGAGCCCCCGGTGCAGCTCCAGCGCCACCGGGTCGAGCTCGCGGGCCAGCCAGTCGCGCTTGAGGATGCCGATGCCGTGTTCCCCGGTGCTGGTGCCGCCCAGGGCGAGACCGGCGGCCATGATGTCGTCGTACGCGGTCTGCGCGCGGCGGAACTCGTCCGGGTCGGACTCGTCGAAGACGACGGTCGGGTGCAGGTTGCCGTCCCCGGCATGCCCGAGGGTGAAGATCCGCAGTCGGTAGCGGGCGGCGATCTCCTCGATCGTCCCGATGAACTTGGCCAGTTCGGAGCGCGGGACGGCCACGTCCTCGATGAAGGCGGTGGGCTTGCCGCCGAGGGTCGCGGCGAAGGCACCGAGGGCGGGGGTGACCAGCCGCCGGGCCTCGATGATCTGCCGGGACTCCTCCGTGGTGGTGGAGGTGACCACGTTCTGTGCCCCGGCGCCCTTGCACAGCAGGTCCATCGTGTGCAGGTCCCGCAGCGGGTCGCCGGCGTCGCTCTCGACGATCAGGGTGGCGGCGCTGCCGGGGTGCAGCAGCGGGTGCCCGTAGTCGGCGACGGCCTGGGAGGTGGCCCGGTCGAGGAGTTCGAGCGCCGAGGGCACGTGTCCCGCGGCGGTGATCGCGGCGACGGCGTCCCCGGCCGCGGTCAGGCTGGGGAACTGGGCCAGCAGGGCCAGGGCCGGCGGGCGCGCGGGCCGAAGCGCGAGCGTGGCGCCGACGACCACTGCGAGCGTGCCCTCCGAACCGACCATGAGCCGGGTCAGGTCGTAGCCGGCGACGCCCTTGGCGGTGTCCCGCCCGGTGCGCGTCCTGCGGCCGTCGGGCAGGACGAGGTCCAGGCCGAGGACGTAGTCGGCGGTGACCCCGTACTTGACGCAGCAGATGCCGCCCGCGCCGGTGGCGATGTTGCCGCCGATGGTGCAGCGCTCCCAGGAGGCCGGGTCGGGCGGGTAGGTCAGGCTGTGCTCGGCCACCGCGTCGTTGAGCTGCTTGGTGACGACGCCGGGCTCGCAGCGCACCAGCCGGTTCGCGGGGTCGATCTCCAGGATGCGGTTCATCCGGGAGGTGTTCAGTACGAGGCAGCCGTCCACGGCGTTGGCCGCGCCCGCGAGTCCGGTGCGGGCGCCCTGGGGGACGACGGGCACGTCGAGTGCGTACGCGGTGCGCATGATGTGCTCGACCTGCTCGGCGGTGCGGGGCAGGGCGACGACCGCGGGGGTCCCCGGCTCGGAGAAGGGGGCCGAGTCCCGGGAGTGGGCGGCGAGCGTCTCGGAGTCGGTGTACAGGATGCTGTCGGGGCCGCCTTCCGCGTCGGCGAGGAGTGCGCGCAGGCGGGACAGGAGGGGGGTGTCGGAGGACATACCGGCCTTCTGGAGGTCGTACGGGGAGAGGTGCGGGCGGGCGCTACAGGGACGGGAGTTCGGTGGTGACCGGCACGTCGATGAGCACGGGGCCGTCCTGCTGGGCGGCGGAGTCCCGGACGAGCTTGGTGAGTTCGCCCGAACCCTGGACGCGGTGCGTGCGCAGGCCGTAGCCGGCGGCGATGGCGGTGATGTCGAGCCCGGGGATGTCGAGGCCCGGGGCGCCCTCGGCGCGCTCCAGCCGGGCGAACCACTGGAGGATCGCGTACCGGGCGTTGCTGAGCACGACGAAGGTGGCCGGGAGCCGGTAGTGCGCGGCGGTCCACAGGGCCTGGACGGCGTAGTGGACGGACCCGTCGCCGATGACCGCGATCACGGGCCGGTCGGGGGCGCCGAGTTGGGCGCCGACGGCGGCTGCCGCGCCGAAGCCGAGCCCGCCGCCCGCGGAGAACAGGTAGGAGCCGGGAGTGCTGATGCGGGTGGCTTCGTGGAACCGGGGGACGTTGGAGGGGGATTCGTTGACCCAGAGGGTGTTCTCGGGGGCGCCCTGCGCGATGGCGCTCAGCGCGGCGAGCGGGGTGAGTACGCCCTCCGTCTCCTCGGGGAAGCGCACCTGCTCGTGGGGCGGGCCGGCCGGCTTCCCGGCCGGGAAGTGCTCCGCGAGCCCCCGTACGGTCAGCGCCAGGTCGGCCACGACGGCGTCGCCGACGGGGGCCTTGGCCGCCTCCTCGGCGTCCCGGGTGAGCAGGAGGAGTTCGGCGCCCTCGGGCAGGTACGAGCCCGGGATGTAGGGGTAGTAGCGGAACACGGGCGCGCCGATGACCACGATCAGGTCGTGGCCGGCCAGCTGGCCGGAGAGCGGCCCGATCGCCGGGACCAGTTCGCCGCGGAACTGCGGGTGGTCGTACGGGAAGGACACCCGGGCGGACACGGGAGCGGCCCAGACGGGCAGCCGGGTGCGGCCGGCGAGGTCCAGGACGGCGTCCCAGGCCCCCGAGGCGTCGACGTCGTCGCCGACGACGAGGACGGCGGAGCGGGCCGCGGCGATCCGCCCGGCGAGCTCGGCGAGCACGGCCGGGGCCGGTGCGGCGGCGTGCACGACCCGGCGGGCGGCGGCCACCTGGGCGGCCCGGTCCTCTTCCTCGGTCAGCTCGGCTTCCATGTCGTCCATCGGCAGGGACACGAACACGGGGCCGTGCGGCGGGGTTTCGGCGATCTGGGCGGCGCGGGCGAGGGCGGGGGCCACATCGGCGGGGCGCGGCGGCTCGTACGCCCATTTGACGGCGGGCTGGGGGAGCAGCGTGGCCTGCGGGTTGGAGAGCAGGGCCTCCATGGTGAGCATGGCGCGGACCTGCTGTCCGGCGGTGACCACCATCGGGGTGCGGTTCGCACGGGCGTTGAGGATGGCGCCCATGGCGTTGCCGGTGCCCGGTCCCGTGTGGAGGTTGACGAGCGCGGTGGTGCCGGAGGCGAGCGCGAACCCGTCGGCCATGCCGACGACGACGGCCTCCTGGAGGCCGAGCACGTACCGGAAGTCCTCGGGGAAGTCCTTGAGCATCGGCAGTTCGGTCGATCCCGGGTTGCCGAACACGGTGGTCATCCCCCGTGCTCGCAAAACGTCCAGGACGGCTTCTCGAACCGTGCGCATGAGGATCCTCCAGCAGTGGGGGGCGACCGTGGGTGATCAATCCAGCACGCTCTGTCGATCTTCGCAAACCATCCGGGGGGTGGGCCCGGACGGCCGGGAACACATCGGAAAATCGTTTCCTCACCCTCCCGCCACCGCCGTGCGCGGAGCGGGCGGCGTCCACCCCGCGCCCCGGAAGTCGCCCACACGTGTCTGCGCTCCGCCGGCCCGCGAGCGGCCCGCCGGTCCGTGCCCGCCGGGGGCGATGCGGCGGGACGGAGGTGACGGCAGACCCACCGACGGCCGGGAGTGACGGGTGGGGATGGCCTGAAACCGCCCCCGCGGTGCCTCCCAGGAGGCCGGAGCGGTCCATTCAGCCCCCGGGCCCGCGACCGCGGGGGAGGGTGGTCCCCGCACCGCCGGCGCACGGCTGACGTACGGCTGCCCCCCCACTGCCGCCACACCCGATCCCGACCACGGAGGCCCGATGGACCGTACGCCCACCCCTCCCTTACCGCCGTCGCCACGCGAGGAGTTCGCGGCCGAGCTGACCCGGCTGCGCGAGAAGGCCGACCTCACCGTCCGGGCCGTCGCCGCACTCGTCGACGCGCCCGGCGCCCACAGCACCGTCGGCGGCTGGTTCGCCGGCCAGAACCTTCCCTCGATCGGCTCCCTCCCCCTGTTCCGGCAGGTGCTGCGCGTCTGCGGGGTCACCGAACCGGCCGAGACCGAGCGCTGGCTGGAGACCCTGGCCGAACTGCGGCGCTCGCGGGTGCCGCGCGCGGCCAGGGGCGTCGTGCCGTACCGCGGCCTGGCCGGATTCGAGGAGCGGCACGCCGAGTGGTTCTTCGGCCGCGACCGGCTGCGCGACACCGTCGTGGAACGGATCCTGGAGGAGGGCGCCGCCGTGCCCCGGTTGCTCGTCGGCGCCTCCGGCTCCGGCAAGTCCTCGCTGCTGCGGGCCGGGGTGCTGCCCGTACTGCGCTCCGAGCACGGCTTCACACCCTGCCTGCTCACCCCCGGCCGGAACCCGCTCGCCGCCCTCGCGTCCGCCGTCGCCGCCCTCACCGGCACCGAGGAGCCGGGAGCGGACGCCCCCGAACCGATCGCCCTCGCCGCCCGGGTGCGGGACTTCGCCGCCCGGGAGTCCGTACGCGTCGTCGTGGCCGTCGACCAGTTCGAGGAGGTCTTCACGGCCTGTCAGGACGCCGGCGAACGCGAGCGTTTCCTGCGCTGCCTGGCCGCCCTGCCCGCCCCCGGCGTACGGGTCGCCGGCTGTCTGCGCGCTGATTTCTACACCGACGCCCTCGGCGAACCCGCCCTCGCCGCCGCCCTCCAGAGCGGCCAGACCGTCGTCGGCGCGCTCACCGAGGAGGAGATCCGCGCCGTGGTCACCGGACCCGCCGTCAAGGCCGGGCTCACCGTGGACGAGGGCTTCGTAGACCTGCTCCTCGCCGACCTGCGGGACTCGGGAGCCGGAGCGCTGCCCCTGCTGTCGCACGCACTGCTGTCGACCTGGGAACGCGGCCGGGGCACAGCACTCACCATCGCCGACTACCGGGCCGGAGGCGGCATCTCCGCCGCCATCTCCGCGACCGCCGAGGAGGCGTACGCCGGGCTGAGCGAGCCTCAGCGGAGCCTGGCCCGGGTGCTGTTCCTGCGCATGGTCACGGTCGGGGACGGCGCCCCCGACACCCGCCGGCTGCTCCCGCTGCCGGAAGCGGCCGGCCCCGGCGATCCGGCCGGCCGGCAGCGGGCCGGGCAGGTGTACGACGTACTGGAGCGTTTCGTCGACCGGCGGCTGGTCACCCTGGACGCGGACGGCGCGCAGATCACCCACGAGGCGCTGCTCACCGCCTGGCCCCGGCTGCACCGCTGGATCGACACCGACCGGGCCGGGCACCTGGTGTGGCAGGAGCTGACCCGGGACGCGGAGCGCTGGCTGGCGCAGCACCGCGAACCATCGCTGCTCTACCGGGGCGCGCGGCTCGCCGTGGCGGCGGGCTGGGCCGAGCAGAGCGGCCGCGGGCCCGAACTGACGGTGCGGGAGAACTCCTTCCTCGCGGAGAGCCGGGCCGCCGAGGAGATGCGGGCCCGGCGCGAGCGGCAGCGGACCCGGCGGCTGCGGCAGCTGCTCGTCCTGCTGTCGGCACTCGTCGTCCTCTCGGGCCTGCTCACGGGCGTCGCGGTGGTCCAGCGGCGGGACGCGGAGCGGCAGCAGGCGGTGGCGCTGTCGCGGCTGGTGGCCGCGCGCGCGGAACGGCTGCGCGGCAGCGACCTGGCGCTGGCCGCGCAGCTCAGCCTGGTGGCCTACCGGACGGCGCCGACGGCCGAGGCGCGGTCGGCGCTGATGGACGCCTCCGCGCTGCCGGCGGTCACACGGATCCTGGCGTTCCGGGGCGTGGTGCAGGCGGTGGCGCTCAGCCCGGACGGGCACACGCTCGCCGCCGGCGGGCTGGACCGGCAGGTCGCGCTGTGGGACGTACGCGATCCCCAGCGCCCGCGCGAACTGGGCACGGCCCCGCACGCGTTCGGGGACACCGTGTACGCCCTGGCCTTCAGCCCCGACGGGCGGCGGCTCGCGGCGGGGGCCGGGGACGGCACCGTACGGGTGTGGGAGCCGTCCGGTTCCGCGGAGGCGCGCGTGCTCACAGGCCCGGAATCGGCCGTGTACGGGGTCGCGTTCGCGCCCGACGGGCGCACGCTGGCCGCGGCGGGCGCGGACGGCGGGGTGTACCTCTGGCGGGACACCGCGACCGCGCCCACCACCGGGACGGGCCCGGGTAACGGAACCGCAGCCGGAGCTGGAACTCCGGCCGGGACGGGAGCCACCGCCGGGACGGGCAGCGAGGCTGGAACCGCAGCCGGGGCCGGAGCTCCCGCCGGGACGGGAGCCACCGCCGGGACGGGCACCGGGACCGGAGCCGCCGCCGGGGGAGCCGCCGGCGGGCCCGAGCGGCTCGCCGGGTTCACCGGGCCCGTGCACGCGGTGGCGTTCCGCCCGGGCGGAGCCACCCTCGCGGCGGGCGGCGCCGACGGTTCGGTGCGGCTGTGGGACACCTCCGCGCCGGGGCTCCCGGCCCCGTACGCCGAGGCGCTGACCGGAGCGGCGGGCCCGGTGTTCGGCCTGGCCTTCACCTCCGACGGGACCCGGCTCGCGGCCGCCAGCCAGGACCGCTCCACCCGGGTGTGGGCCGTACCCGGGCCCCGCGAGGCCCCGGCCGCCCCGGAGGTCCTCGGCGGGGCCCCGGCCGTGCCCGACGGCCCGGCGAGCTACGTCAACGCGGTCGGGTTCGGCCCGGACGGGCAGTGGATGGCGACCGGCAGCGCCGACAACCAGGTACGCCTCTACCAGGCCGGGAGCCGGACCCCGGCCGGCGTCTTCCCGCATCCGGGCCCCGTCACCGCGCTCTCCTTCCTGCCCGGCGGCCAGGGCCTGGTCACCGGCGCGGCCGACGGAACCGTCCGGCTGTGGCGGCTGCCCTCGCGCCCGCTGCGGGGCTTCCAGGGGACCGTCAACGCCATCGGGTTCAGCCCGGACGCGCGGCTGCTCGCCGTCGCCGCCAAGGACGTACAGCTGTGGGACGTGAGCGACCCCTGGACGCCCCGGCCCGTCGGGCCGCCGCTCACCAACGCGACGGCGTTCTCCGGCACGGTCTCCTTCACGCCCGACGGCCGCACCCTGGCCGTGGGCGGCCGGGAGGGCAAGGTCTGGCTGTGGGACCTCACCCGCCAAGACCGGGCCGTGCCGTACGGGGAGCCGCTGGAAGGCGGCACCGGAACCATTCAGTCCGCGGTGTTCGACCGGGCCGGCGGCAGGCTCGCCGTCGGCAGCGAGGGCAGGACGGTGCGGATCTTTGACACCAGGGAGCCGGCCCGCCCCCGGCTGTCGGCCGAG
Source organism: Streptomyces sp. NPDC048255 (assembly GCF_040652415.1). Taxonomy (NCBI): domain Bacteria; kingdom Bacillati; phylum Actinomycetota; class Actinomycetes; order Kitasatosporales; family Streptomycetaceae; genus Streptomyces; species Streptomyces sp. NPDC048255. Next base: position 29,614 of record NZ_JBEZMA010000062.1, on the reverse strand, counting down.
CTCACCGAACCGACCAACTACGTGTACTCGGTGGCGTTCAGCCCGGACGGACGCCGGCTCGCGGCCGGGACCGTCGACAAGCAGGTACTGGTGTGGCGGCTGCCCTCGGACGGCGGCGCTCCGGCGCCCGAAGCCACGCTGCGCGGCCCCGGGAGCTACGTGATGTCCGTTGCCTTCAGCCCCGACAGCCGCACCCTGGCCGCCGGCACCGCCGACCGGGACGTATGGCTGTGGGACGTGTCCGGCCACCGGCCGGTCAGCGCCGGGCCGCCGCTGACCGGGCCGAGCAGCTACGTCTACGCGCTGTCCTTCAGCCCGGCCGGGGGCACCCTGGCCGCCGCCAGCACCGACAACACCGTCTGGCTCTGGAACACCACCGACATCAGCCGCCCGGAGCCGAAGGCGGTGCTGAGCGGGCTGCGGGGCAAGGCGTACGCGATTGCCCACAGCCCGGACGGCCGCTCGCTGGCCGCGGGCGGCTCGGGCCCGGAGGCGCTGCTGTGGACCACGGACGAGGAGGCGGTCCGCAGCCGGATCTGCGAGCGGGCCGGGTCGGAGATCACCCGGCAGGAATGGGCGCACCTGGTGCCCGGCCTGCCGTACGCGCCGCCCTGCCGGTGAGGGCACCTGCGGTTGTACGGAGTTGTACGGGCCGCCGTCCGGACGCGTCCGACCTGCGGGTCCGGCCTTCCCGGCGGCGGTCCGGGGCTGGCCTTCTGGTGGAGCGCCGCCGGATCGGCCGGGGCGCCGCACACCATCGCAGCCACCTCGAGGGAGAACGACCATGCGTATGACCACCACCCTGCGGTCCCGGGCCGGACTGACGGCCGCCGCGGCCGCCGTGGCCCTGACGGGTCTGATCGCCGGCGCCGGCGGCGCCGAGGCGGCGGGCAGCTACATCTCGTCCAACAGCGGGGGAGCGAACGTGCGGGCCTGCGCCAGCACGGGCTGCGGCTCGATCGGCTACCTCGGCAACGGCTCCGGCGTGACGATGCTGTGCTGGCTCGACAACCAGTGGGTCTACCCGCCCAGCTCGAACTACGCCTCCAACCGCTGGTTCCGCGTGTCCAGCTCCGTGGGCACGGGCTACGTCCACTCGTCCCTCGTCGCCAACCAGACCGGCGTCGGCCACTGCTGACCGCTGCCGCACGCGACCACTGCGCACGCTCCGCGCCGTCCTTCCTCGTGAGGGGCGGCGCGGAGCCGGTTCGGGGCAGGCGCGACGGCCGCCGGCGTCAGGACAGGGTGCGTACGTGCTGGTCGCGCAGCTCGTACCGGGCGGCCACCACCGCCAGTTCGCCCGTCGCCACCTTCCCGGCGAGGTCGGGTTCGGCGGCCAGCCGGCGGCGGACGGCGCGCACGTGCGCGTTGACCGTGGCGTCGATGCGGGCCTCGCCGTGCTGGCTGTGGTCGATGGACGGCCGTATCTGGTCGGCCAGGTACTGGATGTGCGCCGGCAGCGGCTCACCGGTCTCGTCGGCGTGCACCGCCGCGGAGACCGCCCCGCAGGACTGGTGGGCCAGCACGAGCACCAGCGGGATGTGCAGTTCCAGCACCCCGTACGCGATGCTCCCGAGCACCGCCTCGTCCAGTACCTCGCCCGCCGACCGGACCGTCAGCAGATCACCCAGACCCTGGTCGAAGACCAGCTCGGGGGGCACCCGCGAGTCGACGCAGCCCAGCACCATCGCGAACGGCTCCTGGCCCTGGGTGAGCCGCCGGCGCACCGAGGCGGACTCGTGCGGGTGCTCCTGGCGGTACGTCCGCCAGCGCTGGTTGCCCGCCGCCAGTCTGCGCAGTGCCTGTGCGGGAGTGGTGGGGCGGTCGGTGCTCTCGAGCTCCCGCGTGGCGGCGGAGGCGGGGAAGGCAGGGCCGAGGGCCAGACCCGCACCGGCGGCCGCCGTTCCCGCCACGGCGGTGCGCAAGAGGGAGCGGCGGCTGCGCTGCGGGGGGACGTGGGTTCGCGTGTTCGATTGCATGGCCGGACCGTAACCCGGCCTGACCGAGGCCGAGTTGGCCCGGCAGGCGCAATGGCGCGATCCGCTCGGGAGCAGACCGGATGGAGCCGGACCGGTCTCAGCATGCGGGCGGGTGCGGCGTAGTGGCGGGCAGCGGTGGCCTGCGGGCCGGGGCGGCGGGGCCCGCCGCGTCTCAGCCGCGGGCCCGCAGGGCCGCCGTGTGGGCCCGTACCTGCTCGGGCGTCAGATAGCTGTCGGTGTGCTCGAACTCCCGCATCGTGGGCGGCTTCGCGGACTGGAAGCCGGTCCGTACGAAGTCGTCCCCGGCCAACGCGTTGAGCAGCCAGTTGGTCATGACCCGGGTCTTGGCCACGTTCGTGCGCAGCGCCGACCAGTGGTACCCGCGGGCCACCGCCTGGGCCGGCAGCCCCCGAAGCGGGATGCCCATCGGCTTGGACACGGCGTCGGCGCCCCCGAGGTCGACCACGAGGCCCAGGTCCTTGTGCACGTACGGCCGCATCGGCCGGTGGCGCAGCGCCGCGATCAGGTTGTCGGCGGCCGCGCGCCCCTGGCGCAGCGCGTGCTGGGCCGTGGGCGGGCAGATCGCCCCGCCCCCGCCCTTGGCGAGGTCCGGGACGGCCGCGGCGTCCCCCAGGGCGAAGACCCCGGGGGCGCCGGGCACGGTCATCTCCGGGGTCACCACCAGCCGGCCGTGGTCTGTCTCGGCCTCCAGGGTCGCGACCAGCGGGCTCGCGGTGACCCCGGCCGTCCAGATCAGGGTCCGGGTGGGCAGTACCCGCCCGTCGGTCAGCGTGACCTCCTCGGGACCCGCCTTGGCGATGCTCACCCCGAGCGACACCTGGATCCCGCGCCGGCGCAGGATGTCCTGGGCGGTGCGCCCGAGGGAGTCGCCCAGCTCGGGCATCAGGGCGGGGGCGAGGTCGAGCAGGTGCCAGGTGATCTGCCGGGGATCGAGGCGCGGGTACCGCTTCACCGCGTGGTGGGTCAGCCGCTGGAGGCAGGCCGCCGTCTCGGTGCCCGCGTAGCCTCCGCCGACCACGACGAAGCGGAGCCGCGCGGCCCGCTCCGCCTCGTCCTCGCTGGCGTCGGCCAGGTCGAGCTGCGCGATGACGTGGTCGCGCAGGTGCGCTGCCTCCGCGAGGGTCTTCATGCCGCGCGCGTGCTCGGTGAGCCCGGGTATGTCGAAGGTCCGGGTGACGCTGCCGGGAGCCAGCACCAGATGGTCGTAGGCCTGTTCGGTCACCTCTCCGGTGATCTTGCGGATGACGCAGACCTTCGCCGCGGTGTCCACGCCGATCGCGCCGCCGGGCACGATCCGGGTCCGGTGCCGGCGGCTGCGCCGCAGCGAGACGGCGATGGACTGCGGGGTCAGCACCCCGGACGCCACCTGCGGGAGCAGCGGCAGGTACAGCTGGTAGGCGTTCGGCGTGACCATCGCGATGTCCGCCTCCGCGGGGGCCAGTACGCGTTCCAGCCGGCGGACGCACTCGACTCCGGCGAAGCCGGCGCCCACCACGAGAATCCTCGGTCGTGTCACGGTGTCCGTCCTCTCTCGGGCCTGCGGTTCCCCGCCGCACCTGCCCCGTCCGGAGCCGCTCTGCACCCGCGTGCCCCGAAGGGCGCGCGAATCGGCTGGATTTCCCCGTCCGCCGACGCGTGCGCGTGGGCCCGCGGAGATCGCCCGGACAAGGCTTAGCTTGTGCTGTGTCACCCGATACCCGAGGAGGACCCGCGATGGCCGACAGGGAACCCCGTGCCGAGCTGGACGAGCGCTACAGCGACCCCGGGGCCACGGCCGTGCCGTGGGCGCGGGCCGCCGCGCGGCTGGCCGAGGCGGAGCTGTACTGGCTGACGACCGTACGCCCCGACTCCCGCCCGCACGTCACCCCGCTGATCGGCGTCTGGGCGGACGGCGCGCTGCACTTCTGCACCGGCGCACACGAGCGCAAGGCCAGGAACCTCCAGGAGAACCCGCACGTGGCCCTCACCACGGGCCAGAACACCCTGCACGAGGGCCTCGACCTGGTCGTCGAGGGCCCGGCGGCCCGGGTGACCGACCAGGAGCGGCTGCGCATCCTCGCCGCGGCCTGGGAGGACAAGTACGGCCCCGACTGGCACTTCGACGTCGGCGACGGGGTGTTCACCGCCCCCGGTGCGGGCGAGGCGGTGGTCTTCGCGGTGACCCCGGACACGGTCTTCGGCTTCGGCAAGGGCGCGTACAGCCAGACGCGCTGGAGCTTCTCCTGATGTGCGGGCGCTACGTCTCCACGCGCGGCCCCGAGGAACTGACCCGGCTCTTCGACGTCTCGCGGTGGAACCCGGAGCAACTGGTGGAACCGAGCTGGAACGTCGCCCCGACCGACCAGGTGTGGGCCGTGCTGGAACGCCCCGACCGCACGTCGGGCGTGCTGGAGCGGCAGCTGCGCGCCCTGCGCTGGGGGCTGGTGCCGTCCTGGTCGAAGGGCCCGGGCGGCGGGCCGAAGATGATCAATGCCCGGGTGGAGACCGTGCACGAGAAGCCGGCCTACCGCAAGGCATTCGCCCAGCGCCGCTGCCTCCTGCCCGCCGACGGCTTCTACGAATGGCAGCCGGTGCCGGCCACCGGCACCGCGAAGGCCTACAAGCAGCCGTACTTCATCCGCCCCGAGGACGGCGCGGTGATGGCGATGGCGGGCCTGTACGAGTTCTGGCGCGATCCCGCCGTCACCGCCGACGACGATCCGGCCGCCTGGTGGACGACCTGCACGGTCATCACCACCGAGGCCACCGACGCCGCCGGCCGCATCCACCCCCGGATGCCGCTGGCCGTCGCGGCGGCCGACTACGCGACCTGGCTCGACCCCGCCCACCAGGACCCGCACGAGCTGCGCGCGCTCCTGGCCGCCCCCGCCGACGGCCGCCTGGACGTCCGCGCGGTCTCGACGGCGGTCAACAGCGTCCAGAACAACGGCCCCGAACTCCTGGACTCCCCGGCCGCCGGGGCCGGAGGCTGACCGCTCCGGTCGAACGCCTGCGCCGAGGGCACTGCGGTGAAACAAACGGCCCGTCCTTGGGTAGGGTGCCGTTCGATATCGGCGTACTGCGTGGGAGACATGAGTTGATGAGTGGTCAGCAGCCGGACCGGGGGCGCGCCTCGCAGATCTTTCAGCCGCTCGCGGGAGACGACCCGACCACGATCGCCGGATACCGGCTCGCCGCGAAGCTCGGCGCGGGCGGCATGGGCAAGGTCTACCTGTCGTACACACCCGGCGGGCGGCCCGTTGCGATCAAGGTGATCCGTCCCGAATTCGGTGAGGACCCCGAGTTCCGCCGCCGCTTCGCCCAAGAGGTGCAGTCCGCCCAGCGCGTGCAGGGCCTGTTCACCGCGCCCGTCATCGACGCCGACACCGACGGCGCGCAGCCCTGGCTGGCCACCGCGTACGTACCCGGTCCTTCGCTCGCCGACGCCGTCGTCGCACACGGGGCGCTGCCCGTCGAGGCGGTGCTGCTGCTCATCGCCGGCATGGCCGAGGCCCTGCACGTCATCCACGGCGCGGGCATCGTGCACCGCGACCTCAAGCCCTCCAACGTGCTGCTCGCCGCCGACGGCCCGCGCGTCATCGACTTCGGCATCGCCTACGCCGCCGACGCGACCTCGCTGACCGGCAGCGGCGTGACCATCGGCACTCCCTCCTTCATGGCCCCCGAGCAGGCGGCCGGGCGCAAGGTCACCCCGGCCACCGACATCTTCGCCCTCGGCCAGGTCGCGGCGTACGCGGCGACGGGCACCCCGGCCTTCGGCGAGGGCACCGGACACGGGGTGCTCTACCGGATCGTCCACGAGGAGCCCGACCTCACCGCGATCCCGGACCGGCTCAGGGAGCTGGTCACCCGCTGCCTCGCCAAGGACCCCGAGGCCAGGCCCTCGATCAGCGAGGTCATCGCGCTCTGCCAGTCGGCGAACGCGGAGACGGTGCTGCGCCGCCCCGAGGACTGGCTGCCCGGCGCGGTCGCCGCCGACATCACCGTGCGCGCCGCGGCCCCCGCCCCGGCGCAGACCCCGCCGCCGCCGGCCACCGCCCCGGCCTACTCGCCCACCGCACCGGTCGCCCCGGCCACCCCGCCCCCGGGTTACGGTCCGTCCCCGGCGTACCAGCCCACCCAGCCCGCGCAGCAGCCCCCCGCGTCCCCTCCGCAGTACCGCACGCCGGCCCCCGTACCCGCCCCCGTGCCCCAGCAGTCCCACGCCCACGCCTACGCGCCCACGCACATCCCGGGGCCCACGTACCCGCAGGGGTACCCCGGCGGGCCCGTGCCCCCGGCGTCCCAGCCCCCGCGGAGCCGGGGGAAGCGGGGCACGTTCCTCGCCGTCGCCGCCGCGCTGGTCTTCGCCGTCGCGGGCAGCGGTACGGCGTACGTGCTGGTCAAGGGCGACGACAGCGAGAAGAAGGAGACGGGCGGGCAGTCGCAGGGCGGCAGCCGGACACCGGGCCCGGAGAAGAGCGGCAGCGCGAAGACCGACCCGAAGCAGGAGGCCAAGGCCGACCCGAAGCCCTCCGACTACAAGACCATCAACCTCACCGCCGGCTACCACCTGACGCTCGGAGACGACACCGTCCGGCCCCAGCAGGGCGAGGACGGCGGGTACGAACTCTCCTACGACACCGGCGGATACCTCGACGCGGAGAGCCACGGCGGCAACCTCGTCCTGCTCGACCCGGGACAGGAGGGCTCGCTCGCCACCTGCCGCGCGGAGACCCGGTTCACCCAGAACGTCTACGTGAACAAGCTCTCCAAGGGACGGCAGATCTGCGTCACCACGGGTGCGGGACACCTGGGCCTCGTCACGGTCCAGGGCTTCTCGGGCGAGGACTCTCCCAGCAAGTACATGACGCTGGACGTGACCGTCTGGCGCAACGCCATCAGCACCCCCTCGGGCAGCTGAACCACCGGCCGCCGCGGCCGCCGGCGCCTCCGGGCGTCAGCGGCTCCGGCCGTCAGCGGCTCCGGCGGCCGGGGACGGCCCACCACAGGGCCCAGCAACCGGTGCCCAGCAGGAGCGCGTTGAGGGGCAGCGCCATGGGGAAGGCCGACCACACCGCCGGCCAGATCAGCTTCACCCCGATCAGCGGGACGGCGTTCACCAGGACGAACAGCAGCCAGGCCGGCGCGGCCGGCAGGCGCGGGCGGACCGCCGCGTTCACCGCGGCGGTCACCAGGGCCGTGCCGGAGATGAGCAGTTCCCTCGGGTAGACGGCCGACGGCCGCACCCAGTCGTGCACGTCGTTCCACGGCAGGACGGTGCCCGCCCACACCAGGGCGAAGGCACCGGCGCCGCGCAGCAGCAGGGCCCCGGCGGGGTGGGCGCCCCCGGCGGCGGCAACCGGCGGCAAGGGGTCCTGTACGGAAGCCTGCGCCCAGGTCCGCCGCTGCGCGGGGACTTCGGCCGTCCCGGTCTCACGGGCGACGGCCTCCAGCGCGGCCAGCGCCTCCTCGGCAGTGGCCCGCCGGGCCGGATCCTTCGTCAGCAGGGCCGCGAGCACCGGAGCCAGCGGGCCGGCCCGCTCCGCCGCCCGGGGTTCGCGGGTGACGATGGCGACGCACAGGGCGGTGAAGGTCTCGGCGGAGAACGGCGGCGTCCCCTCGACGGCCGTGTACAAGGTGGCGCCCAGCGACCACAGGTCCCCGGCGGGTGTGGCGGTGCTGCCCTCCAGCTGCTCGGGGGCCATGTAGAGGGGCGTGCCCATGATCGTCCCGGTGCGGGTGAGCGTCAGCGTGGAGTCCGGGACGTAGGCGATGCCGAAGTCCGTGATGACCACCCGGTCGTCCGTCAGCAGGACGTTGTCGGGTTTGAGGTCGCGGTGGACGATGCCCTGCGCGTGGGCCCGCAGGAGCGCCCTCAGCATCAGTACGCCGATCTCCGCGACCTGACGCACCGGCAGGTGGCCCTCGCGCTCCACGGCGCCCGCCAAGGACCTGCCCGCCACGTACTCCATGACGATGACGGGCGCGCCCTCGTGCTCGACCACGTCGTGCACCGTGATGATCCCCGGGTGGCCCAGCCGCGCGGCGGACCGCGCCTCGCGCAGGACCCGCTGGAGCAGCACCTCGCGCTGCTCCTCGCCCACGTCCTGGGGGAGCCGGACCTCCTTGACGGCGACCTCCCGGCCCAGCGTCTCGTCCCGGCCCCGCCACACGCGGCCCATGCCGCCCTGGCCGATCAGCTCCAGGAGCTGGTACCGGCCCCCGATCAGCGCCCCGCTCACCTCTGCCACGGCGCCCATCCTAGATGCGGACCGCCGCCCCCTCCGGGGCGGGCCGGTCCTGCCGGTAGCGCCCCGGGGTGGTCCCGAACTGCCGGCTGAAGGCGTGGGAGAGGGCGTACGGGGTGCCGTACCCCACGCGACGGGCCACGGAGGCCAGGGAGTCCGGGGTGTCGCGCAGGAGCGTCGCGGCCAGCGTCAGGCGCCACCAGGTGAGGTAGGCCATGGGCGGGCGGCCGACGAGAGCGGTGAAGCGGCGGGCGAGGGTGGGACGGGAGACGCCCGCCGCGGCGGCCAGCCGGTCGTTGCTCCACCGGGCCGCCGGGTCCGCGTGCAGCGCCCGTAGCGCGGCGGCCGCCACCGGGTCACCCAGCACACTCGACCAGGCCCCGCCCGTGTCCTCGTCCATCCAGGAACGGATCATGTAGACGAGGAGCAGGTCGAGCAGACTGGGCACCGCCGTGCCGGCCCCCGGCCGCTGCCGGCTCAGCTCCCGGCCCAGCAGGTCGATGGCGGCGCGCAGTTCGGGATGGCTGCCGACGCGGTTCGGCAGATGGACCACCTCCGGCAGCTCGGCCATCAGCGGGTGCACGTGGCTGCGGTCGAGCCGGTACTTCCCGCACAGCATCTCCACACCGCCGCCCGCGCCCCGGGGCGGATGCCCTTCGGGCCGGTGTTCGAAGGGAACCGCCCGCTCCACGGCCGCAGCGTCGGCCGGGGCGTCGGCGATCACGTGACCGGTGCCGTGCGGCAGCAGTACCGCGTCACCGGCCGCGAGCGACACCGGGGAGCCGCCGTCGGGCAGCAGCCAGCAACTGCCCTCCAGGACGACGTGGAAGCCCGCGCCGTCGTACGGCGCCAGCCGCGTGCACCAACTCCCCTCCATCTGCACCCGGTCGGAGGAGGGCCGCCCGATGCGTACGGCCGAGATCGCGTCGCTCACCACATCCATCGGGGCAGCGTACCCATCGGCGTCATCCGTGAGACGTACGCGTATCCGCCTGAGCGGAAAGGGCATTGAGCGGCTCAGCCGGCCTGCCTAGGGTCGAGTACATGAAGAGCGACAGCGAGCAGGGCCACAACATCGTGCTGGGCGACGTGGAGGTCATCCGGGCCCTCGAATGGCAGGGGGTCCTCGGGCCCGCCCGAGGCCTCGTCCCCGGAGCCGGCCCCGAGGTGTGGAAGGACAACGAGCAGTGGCTGGCGCCCGGGCACTGGCAGCCGGAAGGCGACAGCGCGGTCCTGGCGCTCCAGACCTGGGTGCTGCGCAGCGGCGGACGGACGGTACTGGTCGACACCGGAGTGGGCGACGGACGCGAGCGGCCCGACTCCCCTCACTTCCACCACCGGCAGGGCGACTTCCTGGGCGCCCTGGCACGGGCCGGCGTCCGCCCCGAGGACGTGGACGTCGTCGTCAACACCCACGTCCACAGCGATCACGTCGGCTGGAACACCTTCGACGCCGACGGGGAATGGGTGCCCACCTTCCCCAACGCCCAGTACCTCATCCCCGCGGCGGACGATTTCCACTACGGCCCCGCCAACGGGTACGGGGGCGGCGTGCGCGCAGAGGACCGGCTGATCTACGAGGACAGCATCGCGCCCGTCCACCGGGCCGGGCAGGCCGTGCTGTGGGACGGCCTGCACCGCATCGACGAGCACCTCACCCTGGAAGCGGCGCCCGGCCACACGCCCGGCTCGGCCGTGCTGCGGCTCGCGTCCCGCGGCGACCGGGCGGTCTTCGTCGGGGACCTCGTGCACAGCCCGGTGCAGATCCTCGCCCCCGACTGCAACAGCTGCTTCTGCCTGGACCCGGAGCAGGCGGTGCGCAGCCGCCGGCGGATCCTCGGGCGGGCCGCCGCCGAAGGGGAACTGGTGCTCCCCGCGCACTTCGGTGGGGCCGGGGCCGTGGAAGTACGGCAGGAGGGCGCGGGGTTCACCCTCGGGCCGTGGGCCGCCTTCGGCGCGCGGTAGGACCGCGCCGGCGCGGCGGTGGCGCCGCGGTGGCGCCCGCCTGGGTCGCGCTACTCGAAGCGGGCGGTGTCGCCCGCTCCACGGCGCACGATCTCCACGTCACCGCCGGAGAAGTCGATGACCGTGGTCGGCTTGACCCCGCAGTCGCCCGAGTCGAGCACGGCGTCGACGACGTGGTCGAGGCGTTCCTTGATCTCCCAGCCCTGCGTCATCGGCTCCTCCTCGTCGGGCAGGAGCAGGGTGCTGGACAGCAGCGGCTCACCGAGCTCGGCGAGCAGGGCCTGCGTGACGACGTGGTCGGGAATCCGGACCCCGACCGTCTTCTTCTTCGGGTGCAGCAGCTGCTTCGGCACCTCCTTCGTCGCCGGGAGGATGAAGGTGTAACTGCCGGGCGTCGCGGCCTTGATCGCACGGAACACGTCGTTGTCGAGCTGCACGAACTGCCCGAGCTGGGCGAAGTTCTGGCACACGAGGGTGAAGTGGTGGCGGTCGTCGAGCTCCCGGATCGACCGGATCCGGCCGAGCCCCTCCCGGTTGCCCAGCTGGCATCCCAGGGCGAAGCAGGAGTCCGTCGGATACGCGACAAGGGAGCCGGAGCGGATGATGTCAGCCACGTTGCTGATGGTGCGCCGCTGAGGATTCTCGGGGTTCACGTCGAAGTACTTGGCCATCCGCCGACTCTACGGGATCGGAGCCCGGCCCTCCGGCGGTCCTCCGGCGGCCCTGCGGTGCACGCGGGCCAGGACCAGGACGGTGTCGTCGGCCGGCGGTCCGGGCAGCAGGTTGGCCAGGACCCGCTCGGCGAGGTCGTCGAGGTCCTGCGAGGGTTCGGGCGCCGCCGTACCCAGTTCGGCGCGCAGCGCGTCCAGACCCGTCCCGATGTCCCGGCCGCGCGCCTCGATCAGGCCGTCGGTGTACAGCACCAGGGTCGCGTTCTCCGCGAGCTCGATCTCCGTGGTCCCGTACGGGACGCCGCCGACGCCCAGGGGAACGCCCAGGACCTCGCCGACGGTGTCCACGGAGCCGTCCGGCCGGAGCACCAGGGGCGGGAGATGTCCGGCGCTGGCGATGCGGGCCCGCCCGTCCGCCGGGTCGTACACGATGTAGAGGCAGGTCGCGAGCTCGATGCCGAACTCCTGCGCGCACACGTCGAGCTCGGTGAGCAGCTCGGCCGGGTCGCCGTGGTGCCGGGCCAGCGCCTTGGTGGTGATGCGGAGCCTGCCCATCGCCGCGGCGGCGGGCACCCCGTGCCCCATCACATCGCCCACCACGAGGCCGATCCGGTCGCCGGGCAGCCTGATGACGTCGTACCAGTCGCCGCCGACCTCCGTGAGATGGCTCCCGGGCAGGTACCGGTGCGCCACCTCCACGTACGGGCTGGTCGCCGGCGCGCTGGGCAGCAGGGCACGCTGGAGCGTGCGCGAGATGTCCTGGACGCGGCTGTACAGACGGGCGTTGTCCAGGCAGATCGCGGCGCGGGAGGCGAGCTCACCGGCCAGGGCCAGATCGTCCTCCGTGAAGTCCGGCCGCTCCGCGGAGCGGCCGAACATCGCGATCCCCTGGACGGTGCCCCGGGCGATGAGCGGGGCGACGAGGACACAGCCCAGACCGCTCTCGGCCAGCAGCCGGGCCCGCGACTCGATGACGACCGTCCGCGCCACGAACGCCTCGTCGACCACGGCCGAGACGGGCCGGTTGGCGCGCAGCATGTCGTGGATCACGGAACCGGGCGGATACCGCACGGTCTCCACCCCGCTCACCAGTTCGGTCGCCGGCGGGGGCAGGACCGTTCCGGAGGCGATCCGGCGGGTGAGCAGCGGCAGCGACGGGTCGAACAGTGCGGGGGTGTCCATCCATTCCACGATTTCCACGACCGCGCCGTCACAGAAGTCCGGCATCGCCGCGTCGACCAGTTCCTGGGCCGTGAGGTCCACGTCCAGCGTCGTACCGATACGGGTGGAGGCCCGGTCCAGCAGCGCCAGCCGCTGACGGCTTGCGGTGGCCTCCAGGATGGCCTGCTCCCGGTCGGTCACGTCCAGCATCACCCCGCCCACCCCGGTGCGTGAGCCGGCCGTCCCGCTCAGCGGGAAGAAGCTCACCGAACGCACCTGGTCACGGTCCGGCCGGCCCCGCGGGCGCATGCCCACCAGCGTTCCCACGACGGGGATCCCGTCCGCCGCGACCTTGCGGAGCATCCGCTGGTACTCACCGCCGTCGGACAGGATCACCACGTCGTCCGTGCGCAGCCCCATGTGCGCCTCGATGGGCAGGGCGTCCATGTCCGCCATCGCCTGGTTGAGGTGGACGTACCGCAGGTCCGGGTCGAACATCACCAGACCGACGGGGCAGGTCTCGAAGAGTGCGTCGAGGAAGGCCAGGTTCGTCTTGACCCGGTCGAGCTCCTCGCTCCGGCTGGCCAGCACCATCACCACCGGGTGTCCCTCGGAGCCGGTCACCGGGAAGGCCCGGAAGCCGCAGGCGAACGTCGTGCCGTCGCGGTGCCGGGCGGTCAGCCGCCCCCGCCAGTACCCCTGGCTCAGCGCTCGCTCGACCAGCCCCGCAGAGGGGTCGGGGCCGCTCCCCCCGGCGGGCGGGCCGGCGAAGAGCCGGGCGCCGGGCCGGGACAGGGCGTCGCGGGAGTCGTAGCCGAAGAGGTCCTGCGCACCCGGCCCCCAGTAGCGCACGCGCAGGGCGTCGTCCAGGCCGAAGACGGCGACGGGGACGTGTTCGAGCAACGTCCCGGGCTCGGACCAGAACGGGCCGTGGGCGTCCGTGCCCCCCGGCCGGACCGATGGCACGAGACGTCCCCTTCCACCCGCCGCTCTCTCCCCCCATTATGCGGACGGCACGGCGGGCCGTCTTCCGGGCCGGTGCGAGGGTTCCGGCCGATGGGACGGATCAGCCCGCGGGCGTGTGCGCGGGCAGCGGCGCGGCCTCGGGGAAGACGTCGACGAGGGCGGCGTCGAACAGGGTGGTGACCTCGTGGGCGCTCAGCCCCTGCTCGCGGGCCTCCCGCAGCCACGCGCCGAGCTGGGTCCGCAGGGGGGATTCCGGCGCGGTCTGCGGGGTGGCCAGGGTGCGGGTGATGAAGGAACCCGCACCCTGGCGTACCTCCACCAGCCCGGACCGTTCCAGCTCGCGGTACGCCTTGAGGGTGGTGTTCGGATTGACCTTGGTGGTGGCGGCGACCTGCGCCGCGGTGGGCAGCTTGTCCCCCTCGACGAGCGCCCCCATGCGGAGCGCCTGCTCCACCTGGTGGACGATCTGGAGGTAGGCGGGTAGACCGCTGCGGCGTTCGATGCGAAACACGACCACGGTGCCCGCCTCCTTGATCCTTCGTGGTGTCGTTCAGCGTAGGGGGTGTTCCGGGGTGCGTGGCCTGCTCTAGAGCGGGCCGCGTCGCATCCGCAGGACCAGGAAGCAGAGGAGGGTGGCGGCGAGGGCCAGGAACACCCCGGCCGCGGTCCACTGCATGCCCGCCAGCTGGTCGTGGCCGTAGTAGTCGCGGACGTCGTTGACGATGCCGAGCGAGGCCCGGCAGGTCTCCGGTGACGCGTCGTGCACGCAGGTGCTCCACCCGTAGAGCTTTCCGGACGCGGTGCCGAACCACCGGTCCACCTCCAGGACGCCCTGGAGCGCGGCGGGATCGGGGCCGTCGAGCGGGAAGGCAAGGCGCCGCGGGGCGTCGAGCAGGTCCCGGTAGAGGCCGGCCGCGAAGAGCAGGAAGGCACAGGACAGGAAGGTGACGGTCATGGCGGCCACGGCCCGGCGGGTCAGCGCGCCGATCGTGATGCCGAGCGAGGTGGTGCACAGGGCCGTCGCGACCAGCACCGGGCCGGTGGTGTCGAACTCCGTACCGGTCAGCCAGTCGCTCGGCGCGAACGGCCGGACGGAGCGGAGCCACCAGGAGTAGAGCAGGCTCAGCGTCCCCGTCGTCACCGTCACCAGGGTCAGGGCGAAGCCCAGCTTCCACAGCAGCCAGCGGCGGCGGGGCACGGACTGGGTGGTGACGAGGTGCGCGGTCCCGTTCTCCTGGTCGGAGGCGAGCAGCGGGGCCCCGAAGAACGCCCCGAGCAGCAGCGGCAGGAAGGCCAGCAGGCTTCCGGCGGATCCGAGGTCGTTGCTGACCCGGTTCCCCAGGTCGGGGTCGACGGAGGCGGCGGGCGTACGGGGCCAGCCTGCGGCGTGCAGGGCGTCCAGCATGGCGCCGCGCTGGTAGACGATCCAGGCCGCGCCGAGGACGGTCGCGGCGGCGCAGACGACGAGGGCGGCGCGGTGCTGGCGGAACAGCAGCCAGGCGAGGCCGCGGATCCGGCGGGGCCCGGCGGACGCGGCGCCCCGGCGGGTGGCGCCGCGGGTCACGGTGCTCATGCCGCGGCCTCCTCTCGGTGGTCGGGAACGGCGGTCGGGGAGAGCAGGGCGGGGGCCTCGGGTGAGCGGAGGTAGGACAGCAGTACTTCCTCCATGCTCGGCGTGGCCACCTGCCAGGCCTGGTCCAGTGGGCCCTGGCGCCGGACCATGGCGGTGAACTGCCGTCCGGAGGTGCGGACTTCGATCACGGTGTGGGCCCGGAGGGAAGGCGGCGGGCCCCCGTCCGCAGTCACCCCGGTGACCAGGGTGTGCATGGGCACCAGTTCGTCGGCCTCACCGGCCATGCGCACCCGGCCGTCGGCGAGCACGAGCAGGTAGTCGCACATGTGCTCCACCTCGCTCAGCAGGTGGGAGGACATCAGTACGGTGGTCCCGTGCTCCGCGGCCTCGGACATGAGCAGCGCGCTCATCTCGTCCCGGGCGAGCGGGTCGAGATCGGCCATCGGCTCGTCCAGCAGGAGCAGTTCGGGCCGCTTCCCGAAGGCGAGGGCGAAGGCCACGCGGGTCCGCTGGCCGGCCGACAGGTCTGCGGTCCGCGCCTGCATGGGCAGCCCGCCCGCCCGAACGATCCGTTCGGCCGCCGCCTGGTCCCAGCCCGGGTTGAGCTCCTGCCCCATCCGCAGCGTCTGCGCGACGGTGAACCGTTTGAACAGGGGCGTGCCCTGGGCCAGGTAGGCCCAGCGGGGCATCGCGTCGTCCGCGGAGACGGGGTAGCCGAAGATCCTCAGCTCGCCGGCCGTGGGGTCGAGGAGGCGGGTGGTCAGACCGAGCAGGGTGCTCTTGCCCGCACCGTTGGGTCCCACCAGGGCGGCGATGCGGCCCGCCGGAATGCGGAAGGAGCAGTCCCGCAGCGCCCACCCGCGGCGGAACTTCTTGCCGAGGCCCCGGGCTTCCAGGGCCCAGCGGGCTCCGGCCGCGGCAGAACGGGTCGTGTCTCGCACGGTGTCCCCCATTTCCATGATTCCACTAGACGACTAGTGGAATCATGGTCTGCCGACGGGGTGCTGTCAACGGAGAGTCACCGGCGGGAGGAGTCGGACTATCGGACTGTTATCGTCCTGGGCATGCCCGAGCTGATCGCCCCCACCCCGCGCCTCCACGCCTCCTGGCTCGCCGCGCAGCAGGAGGCCGGGCCCGACGCGCACCTGGACGGCGGCGGGCTCGGCTCCGACGACGACGTGGACACGGCGGAGGGCTTCGCGGCCTGGGTGGAACGGCTGCGCGGGTACGGGGACCGTACGGCGCCGGTCGAGCAGGGGCGCGTCCACGCCTCGTACTGGTGGATCGCGGAGGGCGACACCTACCTGGGCGCCATCGACCTGCGGCACTACCTCAACGGCTTCCTGCTCGACGCCGGAGGCCACATCGGCTACAGCGTGCGCCCTTCCGCGCGCCGCCGCGGGCTGGCCACCTGGGCCCTGGCCGGGGTCCTCCACGAGGCACGGGTGCTCGGGATGGACCGGGTGCTGCTGACCTGCGACCCGGACAACACCGCCTCGGTGCGGACGATCGAGTCCAACGGCGGCGTGCTCGAGGACGTCCGCGACACCTTGATCGGCCCCAAGCGGCGTTACTGGATCAACCTCTAGCCCGACCGGCCGGCACCCGCAGCCGGGCGGCGCGCAGCGTGCCGGTCAGGCCGGATCAGCACCGCCTCATTCAAGCCACCCGGTCACACCCTTGCCGCATCCGGGGTCGTGAACCGCTCCATTCCTTCTTGAACGCATGACGAATGGTCACTCACCGCACGGTCGCGGTGGCTTACGATCTCGACGGACGGTCTCGTCCTGCGACCGCCGCCGCCCCGCCCCGCACCCGTGGAGGTCAACCGTGTTCTGGACGGCCGAAGGACACCGCAGTCACCGCACCCGCCGCGCCGGCTTCCGCATCCGGGCCGCGGCCGGCGTCGCCGTGGGGGCGTTCCTCGCCGGGGGCTGTTCCTCGGGCGGCGACGGGCCGGGCGAAGCGGCCGGAGGCGTGCCCGTCGTGGAGAAGGGCAAGCTGACCACCTGCACCCATCTGCCGTACCCGCCGTTCCAGTTCGAGCAGAGCGGCAAGGTCGTCGGTTTCGACGTGGCCCTGATCGACCTGGTCGCGACGGAGCTCAAGGTCGAGCAGAAGATCCTCGACACGCCCTTCGAGAACTTCAAGACCGGCGCCTTCCTGAACTCCGGCGAGTGCGACCTCGCCGCGGCCGGCATGACGATCACCGACGAGCGCAAGAAGAACGTCGACTTCTCCGTCCCCTACTTCGACGCGACCCAGGCACTGCTCGCCTCGAAGAAGAGCGGGGTGACCACGCTCGCCGAGGTCAAGGCCAAGGGCAAGAAGCTGGGCGCGCAGGCCGAGACCACAGGTGAGAGCTACGCCAAGGCCCAGGGCTTCGACCCGGTCGCCTTCGAGAGCTCCGATGCGGTGCTCAACGGACTGCGCACCGGCCAGGTCGACGCGGTCGTCATCGACTACCCCGTCGTCCAGGGCTGGCTCAAGGACAAGAAGAACGAGGCCGAGTTCGTCCTCGGCCAGAACATCGAGACCGGCGAGCAGTACGGCTTCTCGGTGAAGAAGGGCAACACGGCCCTGCTCGCCGCCATCGACAAGGCGATCACCGGCGCCAAGGCCGACGGTACCTACAAGAAGCTGTACGAGCAGTGGATCGGCCCGCTGCCCCAGGCCACGTCGTGACCTCCCGGCTGACGCGGCGCCAGCGGCGCCGCGTCTGGCAGGGGATCCAGTACGCGGTCTTCGTGGCCGTGCTGGTCCTGGTCGGCCTCTCCGCCGACTGGGACCGGCTGCAGAACCAGTTCGCCCAGACGGACCTGGCCGTCCGGCTCTTCCCGGACATCATCACCATCGCCCTGCGCAACACGGTGGTGTACACGATGTCCGGGTTCCTCTTCGGCCTGGTGCTCGGCCTGGTCATCGCCATGATGCGGCTGTCGTCGGTGGGCCCCTACCGGTGGGTCGCGAGCGTCTACATCGAGCTGTTCCGCGGCCTGCCCGCCCTGCTGATCTTCATCTTCGTGGGCGTGGCGGTACCCCTCGCGTTCCCCGGCACCGAGATCCCCGGCGGCATCTACGGCAAGGTCGCCCTCGGCCTCGGACTGGTCGCCGCCGCCTACATGGCGGAGACCATCCGGGCCGGCATCCAAGCCGTGCCCAAGGGGCAGATGGAAGCGGCCCGTTCGCTCGGGTTCTCGTACGGCCGCGCCATGGTGTCGGTGATCATCCCGCAGGCTTTCCGGATCGTCATCCCGCCGCTCACCAACGAACTCGTCCTGCTGTTCAAGGACTCCTCGCTGGTGCTGTTCCTGGGGGTGACCCTGGACGAGCGGGAACTGACGAAGTTCGGCCGCGACCTCGCCAGCCAGACGGCCAACTCCACCCCCATCCTGGTCGCGGGCCTGTGCTACCTCCTCGTGACCGTGCCGCTGAGCTTCGTGGTGCGCCGGCTCGAGGCCCGCGCGGACAAGGCCACGTAAGGAAGAGATGTCACAGACGACGCGACCGGGGGACACCATGGCCACAGAAGGCCCGGAGATCGAGATCCGCGGGCTGCACAAGTCCTTCGGCGACAACCACGTGCTGCGCGGCATCGACCTGGAGATCGCCCGGGGCGAGGTGGTGTGCGTCATCGGGCCGTCCGGCTCGGGCAAGTCCACCCTGCTGCGCTGCGTGAACCTGCTGGAGGAACCGAACGAGGGCCAGGTCTTCGTCGGCGGCACCGAGGTCACCGACCTCGATGTCGACATCGACGCCGTACGCCGCCGCATCGGCATGGTCTTCCAGCAGTTCAACCTGTTCCCGCACGTGACCGTCACCGAGAACCTCACCCTGCCGCAGCGCCGGGTACTCGGCCGGGACAAGGCACGGGCCGCCGCCGTCGCCCTGGAGAACCTGGAGCGCGTCGGGCTCGCCGACAAGGCCGAGGCCTATCCGGCGCAGCTGTCCGGCGGCCAGCAGCAGCGGGTGGCGATCGCCCGGGCCCTGTCGATGGGCCCGGAGGTGATGCTCTTCGACGAGCCGACCTCGGCGCTGGACCCCGAACTCGTCGGCGAGGTGCTGTCGGTGATGCGGGTGCTCGCGGGCGAGGGCATGACCATGATGGTCGTCACGCACGAGATGAGCTTCGCGCGCGAGGTCGCCGACCGGGTCGTGTTCATGGACGGCGGAGTGATCGTCGAACAGGGGCCGGCGGCGCAGGTGGTGGGAGCTCCGCGGCACGAACGGACCCGGAACTTCCTCGACCGCATCCTGGACCCGGCGGCGGCCGAGGCCCCGGCAGCCGAGGACGGCACCGCCGGTCCCGGGAAGCCGTCCGGTCCGCCCGAGGGCTGAGCGGCCCCGGTCAGGCAGGGCCCGGGACGAGGAACTCGCGCAGGTCGATGACCTCGTAGCCGTCGGCCTGGGCCGCGTCGATGATGCGCGGAAGGGCCTGGGCGTCGAGGACGACCCCGTCCCCGGTGCTGCCGACGTGCATCTGGATGATCGCGCCGGGGACCAGCGCGTCGACGGCCCGCTGGACCGCCCGGTCCACGGTCATGCCGCCCGCCGGGCCGAGATAGCCGTTGGTGTCCGCGGTGAACTCGATGGCAGCGAACCCGAGTTCGTTGACGTCGGCCACGGAATCGGTGCTGGTGGCGCTGTAGGGGAAGCGGAAGAACGGCAGCGGCTCAGCCCCGGCGGCCTTCCGGATCGCCGCGTCGGCGCGGTTCACCTCCTGCGCCCGCTCCTCCGTGCTGAGGTCGTCGAAGTAGGGGTGGCTGTACGAATGGTTGCCCAGGCCGTGGGCGGCGGCCATGGCGCGTACGGCCGCGGGACGGGCGTCGGCGAACTGCCCGGTCGGGAAGAACGTGGCGGGCAGCTTCCGCCGCCGCAGCTCACCCAGGACCGTGTCGAGCCCGCTCTCGTCCCAGGCGGCGTTGAACGTGAGCGCCACGACCCTCCGGGACGTGGGCAACCGGCGGATCTCACTGCCGAGCAGCGCGGCCGGCGGGCGCGGCCCGGCCTGCACCCCGGGCGCCGGGTCCGGTGCGCGTGCGGGCCCGGGCGCCGGAGGGGAACCGGCGGGCCGCGCCGCGCTCCGGGGCGCGGCCTCCGCGCCCGAGCGGGGGACGAGCCCCGCGACCACGAGCGCCGCCAGCGCGGCGCGGCGTCCTGTGTCCACCACGGTCACTCCTTCCGCCGGGGCCCGTCACCGCGGGCGGGCCTGCCACGACTATGCGAGAGCGGGGCGGTCGGCGTCCCGCAGCCCGTGCCGGGCACCCGGGTGATCTCCCCGCGGCGAGACCCGCGGGCGCGGGAGCGTGCAGGGGGCGTGCGGGGAAGTGAATGCTCTTCTTTCGGAGGGTTTCTGGGGACCGGCTTGCACGATCGGGCGTGTTTTTCGATGGGGTGGTGTTCAGGGGCGCTTTTCGCCCCCACGGCTGCCGGGTTCGGGGGCAGGCACGCCGATCACTTACTCGCCAGTTGAAAGGTTCGCGTCGACGTGAACGTTGTCGGGATTGTCGCCCTCGCGCTGATAGACGCCACCGCGGTCCGTGTTTTCGCAAGCGATGCCATCAGGGTGCCGCGGCGCCATGCCCGCCGTCCCGAGGTACCCACCGCCCGGGTGGGCGCAGAGGAGCAGCTGTGGGGGAGCGTATGAGCGAAGGCGAGTTCGACCCATCGGGAGACCAGGCGGTCTCCAGCGAACTGGCCGGTGTCCTGCCGGTGGAGTTCACGGCGTTCCATTCCCAGCAGCACCGCGTGTACCTGCGTTACGCGCACCTCCAGCTGGGCAACGGCAAGGACGCCGAAGAGGTCGTCGACGACGTGTTCACCTTCCTGCTGAAGGTGTGGCGCCAGGCCCTGAAGGAGGCGAGCCTCCACGGCTTCGCCTGGGCCGTGCTGCGCGAGCACGTCGAGCGGAGGCTGGCGGTCCTCGGCCGCCAGGTGGCCATGGTCGAGACGGCCTGGTTCGCCGCGCTGCGCCGCTCGTCGCGGGAACGGCTGGAGTTGCTGGAGTCCAAGCTCGGCCTGTACGCGGCGATCGCGGAGCTGTCCGAGCGGCAGTACGACGTGGTGCTGCTGGCCTTCCTGCTGGGCAACGACTCCGACACGGTCGCCCGGATGATGGGGATCTCCCCCGCGACGGTCCGCTCGCACATCCGCGGCGCGCGCCGAACCCTGTCCCGCAAGCTCGGGGTGGACTGGATCCCCGGAGAGGAGAAGGACCAGTGAGCGACATGCCCGGAGACCGAGACATGGCGCTGAGCGCACTGGACGCGGCCCTGGCGGACGCGATGGTGCTCGCGGAGGAGTACGCCGGCTACGACGAGGGCGCGGCCCGCCGGCGGATCGCCCGCCGGATCGTCGCCGACCGCGCCCGCGCCGCCCGGGGCACCACCGCCGGCACCGGCTGCGGCGCCCCGCAGGCTGCCCGGGGGCAGGGCACGCCGACCGTGTGGGACGACCTGGTCCTGGACGCCGCCTGCCACGTGCGGGCGGCCCGCTGCCTGGACGACCTGGCCTGGGCCCTGGTGGAGAGCCGGGACTTCGCCGAACTCGCCCTGGACGCCGAATGCTGGCCCCACGGCGCCGAGTCGGCGCTCCTGTTCGGCTGTCTCCTCCACCTGACCGACCGGATGGAGGGGGCCCAGTTCTGGTTCCAGTACGCGGCGGGCGCGGGCTCGCGGACCGCCGCGCAGTGCCTCTACCTGCACCACCTCGCCCGCGCCGAGGTCCGGACGGCCCGGCACTGGAGGGACCAGGCCCACACCCTGCCCCCCGACGAGCACCTGCCCGCCCTGCCGCAGATCCCGCAGGACCTCGAAGACGCCCTCAGTGCCTCGGTGATCTGGACCTCCCCGCCCATCACCACCCAGGACCTCACCACCCTCGCCACCCGGGCGGGCCGGGGCGGCCGGCCTCCGTACCGGCTGCCCGTACGGCTGCGCCAGGCCGTCACCGCCCGGCCCCGCAGGGAACACCCGGACCTGGGGGACGTGTTCACGCCCGGCCCGCAGATCGCCGTCGCGGTGGCCCAGCACGCCCGGCTCAACCCCCTGCACCTGACGCGCGAGTCGAACATGTGGGCACGTGAAGCGCTCAGGCAGCCGCAGTTGACCCATGCCGCCCGCAGAACTCCCGGAGGCAGGCCCGCGCCCGCCCCGCTGGAATCCGTACACCAGGCACTGCGCATCCTGGAGGTGATCAACCGCTACTCGGGCGGGGTGAGCCTGACGCAGATCGCCCGCGAGACGAATCTGCCGCAACTGGTGCTGCTGCGGGCCGTGGAGCAGCTGATCCGAGCCAACCTGGTCACCGCCATCGGACCGGACGCCTACGTCGCCGGCCACGCCCTGCTGCTGGCCGATTCGGTCAGCGGAGAGGGACGCGGGCACCTGCGGGAGACCCTGGCCTGGGTCCGGGACGCGGTCGGCGCGGCCGTCTACGTCGCCCGCTACACCGACGGCGAGGTCTGCATCACCCAGTACGCCGACGGTCCCACGGCGCCCGTGGTGGAGGAGTGGGTGGACTTCCGGGCCGCCGCCCACGCCTCCGCGGTCGGCAAGGCGCTGCTGACCCAGCTCGACTACGACAACCGCAAGGACCACCTGGACCGGCACCGGATGACCCGGTTCACCCCGCACACCCTCACCAGTCAGGAGGCCCTCTTCCACCAGCTCGACGCGCGCCAGCCGAACGCTCCGCTCCTCGATCTGCAGGAGTACGCGATCGGCACGGTGTGCGCGGCGGTGCCGATCACCTCGGGTCCGAACGCGGAATGCGTGGCCCTGTCCATCCCCGTCCCCGACCCCGGCCGGCTGAAGCAGGCCGCCAGGATCCTGCAGAGTGAGGCGGCCGCGGTCTTACTGGCTCTGATCGTCGCCGGCAGCACCGGACCCACGGCACGCAAGGACGACACGGGGCAGGCGGGCGCCGCCGGCTTCGGGAGCACCATCCTGTCCACCACCGCCTGAGTTCCCGAGCAGGCACCGGTCCCGCCCCGGCCGCGGTTCGGCCGGGGCGGGACCGGCGCTGCGGGGCGCGGGGCGGGTGATACGCGGTGCGGGGTCAGCGGAACAGCTGGCCGCGCACCGCTCCGTCGGGGAACTCCGCGGTGTGGAGGTTGGAGTAGTAGGCGCGGGGGTTCTCCCGGACCCGGCGGACGTCCTCGGCGTTCTGCCCCGCCAGCCGCCCCGAGACGGCGAAGATGCCGTCGGGCACCGGCTTGTCGAGCAGGTTGAAGACCACGTCGCCGTTCTTCCCGAAGGGGCCGCGGTGGATGTGGCCCAGCGACGGGCTCTTGATGTTGACCCAGGCCAGCGAGAAGTCGACGTCCGTCCCCTGGGGCTGGAGGAAGGTGACGGCGTGCCCGTCGGGGTCACCGACCTTGGAGGCGTCGTTCTTCGGCACCTCCTGGGCGCCGTTGGACAGGGCGCGCAATTTGCCGCCCTTGAGGATGGACAGCGGATTGACGGGGCGGCCGAGCGGTTCGAGCTGGCCGCGCACGGCTCCGCCGGGGAACTCGGCGCTGTGCAGGTTCACGTAGAAACCGGCCGGGTCGGTCCGCAGCCGCTGCGCGAGCGCCGCGTCGCTGACGGCCACCTGACCGGCCGCGGAGTGGACGCTGGAGGGCATGGCGCTGCCGAAGAGCGGCACCTTGACGGCGCCGTTCTTCCCGGCGGCGCCCTCGTGGATGTGCCCGAGGCTGGGCACGATCCCCTTCCAGTTCAGCGAGAAGGTGACCCGGTCCCCCTTGACCTGCACCAGCGCGAGCGCCTCCCCGTCCGGGTCGTTGACGGCGGGCCCGCCGGCGACCGGTACCTCCTGGCCGCCCGAGAGGCGCGCGAGGAGGGTGACGGACCGGCCGGTCGACGGCGTCGTGAAGGCGGAGGACGCCGCCCCCGGGCTGCTGCCGGGCGCGGCCCCGTGGCCGCTGTGCCCGTCGTCGGCGTTCGCGGGTGCGGCGGTGGTGGCGCCCAGTGCGAGTACGCAGGACGCGGTGGCAAGAAAACGCATCTTCATGTGAGTCGTTCCTCCCTGAGACCCCGGCCGTCGGCGGCCGTTCACAGGACATACGGATCGCCCAGGGCTCTTGTTCAATACTGGATTTCCTGGTTTCGCGTTGAACCAGCTGCCGGGTGCGGCCCGTGGCCCTCCAGGAAGACCCACCCCGTACCCATAGCAGAAGGAAGCCGACGATGCGTTTCCCACGGACCGGCACCGCGCTCGCACCGGTGCTCGCACTGACCGTGCTGGCCCTGACCGCCTGCGGCGGCGGAGGAGGAACCGCCGCCCCGGACGGCGGGAAGCCCGCAGCCCCGAAGGAGGTCCCGGCCGTCTCCGTACAGGTCGCCGATTCGGCCCTCGGCCCGATCCTGGTCGACGGGGCGGGCCGGACGCTCTACGCCTTCACCAAGGACCAGCAGGGTGCGGGCAACTGTGACGCCGAGTGCGTCGCCGTCTGGCCCGCGCTCCTCACGCCGGAGGTCTCGGCGGGTTCGGGCACCGAGGGGAAGCTGCTCGGCAGGACGCAGCTGACCGAGGGCGCCGTGCAGGCCAAGTACGGGGACTGGCCGCTCTACTACTACGTGGGCGACGCCGTCGCGGGTGACGTCACCGGACAGGGCCTGGACGGCGAGTGGTTCGCGATCGGTGCGGACGGGAAGCTGGTCAAGGCCGCCGTCTGACGGAGCTCCGTGCGGTCGGCCCCGCCCTGCGGGGGAACGTGGGCGGGGCCGTTGACCTCTCCACGGGGGAGGGGAGAAGGTCACCGCCGTCACAGCATTGCACTGGTTTCAGCCAAACAACAAGGTTTTGGCCAGGGATTTTGCGGCTCGAAACGGGCTGAAGCCGACCGGGCGGCGCGCCCGCCCTCCAAGGCTCACCACCGCCCCGGCTCGGTGCCCGTGACCGGAACCGAAGGCTCCCCGTCCACGCCCACCGGGACGTCCCCGGCGAGCATCACCCGGTGCATGATCCGGGGCGCGTCGAGGTGCGCGGTGTCGGAAGGGGCCAGATGGATCGTCGCGCGGTTGTCCCAGAAGGCCACGCTGCCCGGCTCCCACCGGAACCGTACGGTGTACTCCGGCCGGGTCGCCTGCTCCAGCAGCAGCTCCAGGATCGGACCGCTCTCGGCGCGGGACAGGCCCAGGATCTGTTCGACGTAATAGCCGTTGACGAACAGCACGCGCTCGCCCGTCTCCGGGTGCACGCGCACCAGCGGGTGGTGCGAGGCGGTCTGATGGTCCAGCAGATGGCGTACGTACGGGTCGTCCCCCGGCCGGGCCTGGTAGCCGACGCCCAGCCGGTGCTCGGCGCGCAGGCCGTCGACGAACCGGCGCATGGGCCGCGAGAGCCCCGCGTAGGCGGCCGCCAGATTGGACCAGGTCGTGTCGCCGCCGTAGGGCGGTACGGTCTCGGCGCGCAGGATCGTCGCCGCCGGCGGGTCGATCCGGGCGCCGTGGTCGCAGTGCCAGCCCCGGAGCAGCGTATGGCGCCGACGGCGCAGCCACTCCGCGTGGTCCATGCCGTACCGGCCGCCGAGCTCCAGCCGGTCGGCCGTCGTCTCGACCTCGGGGAACCCGGTGGGCGACGCACTGCCGCGCGACCTCAGCACCACCGGTGCGCCGAACCGGCGCGCGAACGCCACATGAGCGGCGTGATCGAGCTTCTGCTCCCGGAAGAACACCACCTTCCAGCGCAGCACCGCGGCCCGGATCTCGCCGACCACCGCGTCGTCCAGCTCCCCGGCCAGGTCGGGCCCCGTGATCTCGGCCCCGATGTGCCCCGCGACCGGCCTGACTTCGACCCTGGTGGACCCGTTCGCCGCCATGCGCACTCCGTTGGTCGTAGGTTCCGCCCCTCCCCGCCAGCATGACGGCTGCCCGCGCCCCACGAAAGATCGCGCCGCACCGGCCCGGGCGTCAGCCGCGGCGGTCGGCCGCGTCGAAACGGGCCAGGACCAGGGCTCCCGCGTGCAGGGAGTCCTGCAGCGCGCGGCGTGCGGCGCCGTCCAGGCCGCCCAGCGTCTCGGCCGCCTCCTCGGCGGCGTCCCGGGCGATCTCGGCGGCCAGCTCCTCCGCAGCGGTACGGGGTCCCAGCTTGCTCACGGCCGACGCCGCCCGCGCCGGGGTGAGCAGCGCGGTGCCGTGGGCGAGCAGCCAGCCGGGGACACCGGCCGCGCCCTCGGCGGGCGGCTGGTAGGGGCGCGAGCCGTCGAAGCGCAGGTCCTCGGCGAAGGCGGGCTGCTTGAACTTGGCCATGGGCCGCGCCGAACCGCGGAATTCCCCGGCCGGCTTGACCACCAGGCCCTCCGCGAGGTTGTCCGCGAGCGCGGGCAGGCCCAGCAGCGCGGGCAGCCGGGTGGGGAACACCACCGGAAGCTCCTGCAGCCGCGCGACCGGGCCTTCGGCCAGCAGCGGCGCACAGCGCAGCCCGGCCGCGCCCGCCGCCGCGCGCAGCGTCCGGTCCGCGACCCAGCACAGGCCGTCCTCGTCGGCGACGGTGGCGTCGAAGGGGAGCCAGAGCAGCTCAGGGGCGTACCAGACGCCCGTCTGTACGGGTTCCACGCCCGGGGCCGGCGGTACGTCGGGATGGGGGTAGCGGCCGCCCGCCAGTTCGCCGTAGACGGTCACGACCGCCGAGGCCGGCGCCCCGCACCGCTCCCGCAGGGACCGGGCGCAACGCGTCGCCGCGACCGCCAGCGCGGGCCAGATCCGGCCGACGCCGAAGAACTCGTCCAGCCCGCCCTCTCCGAGCAGCTCGCGCCGTTTGGCGGGATGCGCCCCCGCCGCATCGCACACGACGGCGAAGTTCGCGCCGTGGATCTTCTCGTGGGCGACCCAGTCCCGCCCGCGGGCCTCGCCCAGCCGGCTGTTCGCCGGGATCTTCGGATAGGGGGACCAGGGGAGGGGTTCGGGGTGCACCGGGAGATGGTAGCCAGCACGCCGGGTACGGAGCAGGGGATTTCCGCGCGATCGGCGGACACCCCGCCCCGGATGCCGGGGCGGGGTGTCCGCAGGGCCGCGCCGCTGGTCGGCGGGCCGGTCAGGTGCCCAGGGCCGAACCGCGCCACTGCTGGTTGGTGTGGTGCGGGGTGCAGTCCCAGATGCCGACGCGGGCGCCGTTGCCGGTGGCCCAGCCGAGGGCGTCGAGGCACTTGCCCGAGTGGACGCTGCGCAGCAGGCCGTTCGGGAGCTGCTCCCACTTCTGGTTCAGCCCCTCGTGACAGGAGTTGAGGCCGATGAGCGAGCCGTTCTCGGTCTTGGCGTACTGGACGTCCAGGCACTTGCCCAGGGCGCGGACGGTGCCGTTCGCCTCCAGCTTCCAGGCCTGCGCGCTGGTGCCGTTGCAGGAGTAGATCTGGATGGGCGTGCCGTCAGCGGTCTTGGCACCCTTCACGTCCAGGCACTTGCCGGAGTGGACGCCGACGATCTGGCCCGAGCCCGGGGGCGGCGGCGGCACGCAGTAGATCTCCAGCAGCACCTGGTAGTAGCCGTTGCCGCCGACCGGGTTGGCGGCGGGACCCGCCGAACGGGCGCAGTTGGCGGCCGGGTAGCCCTCGGCCGCCGCCGCGGCGTACGCGGTGTTCCAGGCGGCCTCGGTGGCGATGTTGAGCGGGCCGTAGCCGGTGCCGAGGAAGTACTTCGGCACGGTGGGGGCGTTGACCGCCGCCGGAGCGGCGGCCGCGGGGGCCGCTGCCGCGGCGGGCTGCGCCGCCGCCGGACCGGCGAGGAACGCCGTGCCGGCGAGCACGGCTGCGGCCGTGGTCGACAGCCATCGAACCAGCTTCACGAGGGGTCCTTTCGAAGAGGTCGGGAGGGATCGCAACCGCCGGGCCCGCGGTGAAGACGACACTAGCCACGGGACCGCGCCGTGGAGTCTCACCGGAGTCTCAACTCCGCTCACCGAACGGCCTGTTACCGCCGTGACGCGGGGTGATCACGCTGGGTATCGTCCCGGGACCGTGGACACCACCGACGATCTCGCCCGGCTGCGGGCCGCCTTGACACGACACCGCCTGGTCAACCTGACCGGCGGACTGGGGACGGGGAAGAGCCGGCTGGCGGGCCTGCTGCCGGCCGTGGCCGCCGTCGAGCCGGGGGCCGCCGGCGAACCCGCCCTGCTCCGCGGACTCCTCGCGCAGCCCGGCGGACCGCTGCTCATCGACGGGGTGGACGGCCCCGGGCAGGCCGAGGCGCTGGCGGCCTCGCTGCGGGCGGCGCGGGGCGGAGGAGCGTACGGCGCGGGAGGCGAGGGCGTGCACGTCGCGGGCGTGGACGTCGCGGGACCGAACGGCGCGGGCAGGCACGGCGCGGGGCCGAACGGCGGGGACGGGTACGGGTACGGCGGGTACGGCGACGGCGTGCCCGGCGAGGGAATGCCGCGGCCCGTACTCCTCGTCAGCCGGCGACCGCTGCGCGCCGCCGCCGGATGGGCCGAGCTCGCCCCGGCCACCGTCACCCTCGGGCCCAGACCGCCCGAGGCGGTCGAAGCACAGGCCCGGGCCGCCGGCATCGAGGATCCGCGGGCCCTGGCACTGGTGGTGCGGCTGGCCGGCGGGCTGCCGCTGCTGGCCGAGCTGACCTGCCGGGCCCTGCACGCGGGGATCGCACCGGAGGTGCCCGGGGCGGCTGCCGACCGGGTGGCCGAGGAGGTTCTGGAGCGACTGGGCCGGGAGCGGCCGGGCCGCCGCTGGCGTCACGCGCTGCGCCTGCTGGCGACCGTACGGGCCGGGGACGAACACCTCGTCGCGGGCGGACCCGGGCTGTTCTCGACGCTCGCCGGGCTGAGCGTCGTACGCCACGACGCGCTGGGCCTGGCCGTACGGGAGCCCTACCGCAGCCTGTTCGAGCTGGCGTACCAGTGGCGCCGGCCGAAGGCGCACGCGCAGGTGCGCACCCGCGCGGCCGAGTACCGCCGGGTGCTGCTCACGGAGTGCACGGCCGGGCCGGACGAACGGGCCGGCCTGGTGGAGGAAGGGCTCTTCCTCAGTGGCGATCCGCTGCTGCGCAGCACCCTGTTCCCGCCCGCCGAGGACGGTTCCCGGGTCGGACCGGCAAGGCCGGACGAGGCCGAGGACATCGGCCGGCTGATGCACGACTGGGCGGTGCGCGGTGGTTTCGACGTACGGCGTTCCCGGCAGATCACCGAACGCTGGCTCGCGGACGAACCGGCCTCCTTCAAGCTCGCGCGGGACCGCGACGGCCGGCCGGTGGGACTGGCCGCGCTGGTGCCGATCGGCGCGGCCACGGAGGGCGGGATCGAGCCGCTGCTCCAGCAGCACACGCAGGGCCTGATGGGCGGGGACCGGCCGGGCGGGCTGTTCCTCGGGGCGGCGTACGGGGCGGATCCCGTCACGCACGCCCAGATCCTGCGGTACATCCTGGGCAACGCCGTGCACGCCGGCCACCTGGTGGTCTCCACCGCCAGCCCGGACTACCAGACGTTGCTGCGCGCGCTGACCTTCCGGCCGCACGGCGGCATCCGCGACGACGTGTACCGCTGCGGACGCCGCCCCGAGGTCTACAGCCACGACTTCAGCCCGGCCGGGCTGCCGGGGTGGATGCGCGCGCTCGCGCCGGGCACGCGGGGCACTCCGTACGGGGGCCAGGACGCGGCGGCCCTCGTCGCATGGGCGCTCACCCGGCTGGGCGACCCGGGGGCGCTGGCCGCCAGTCCGCTGCTGCTCTCGTGCCCGGAGTTCGGCTCCGCCGAGGCGCTGCGGCGCTGGCTGAGGGGCGCCGTACTGGAGCTGGCGGACGCGGAGGACCGGGCCGATGCCGAGGCGGGGGCGATCCTCCAGGCGTACTACCTGGGGCGGGCCCGTACGCACCACCAGGTCGCGCGGCGGCTCCACCTCAGCCGGGCCACCTACTTCCGCCGGCTCCGCCGCGGCGTGACCCTGCTGGCGGCCCGCCTCCCGGCGTGAGCGCGGGGGCCGCGAAGATCGCCCGGACAGGATCTAGTGCTGTGGCCGGAAGGGTTTGCCGGGTCGCGTCGTCCGGTGCGGTGCATCGCAAGGCGGAGGGCCGCGGCTCGTACTGGACGTACCGGCGC
>NZ_JBEZMA010000061.1:0-42392 GCF_040652415.1 Streptomyces sp. NPDC048255 | reverse complement strand
GCCACGGCCGCGCCCGCCGCCACGGCCGCGCCCTCGGCCACCGCTGCGGCCGAGGCCGCCGCCCCGCGGCTGAGCGTCCTGTCGTACAACGTGTTCCTGATGAGCAAGAACCTGTACCCGAACTGGGGCCAGGACCACCGGGCGGCGGAGATCCCCAAGACCTCCTTCTACCAGGGCCACGACGTGGTCGTGATCCAGGAGGCCTTCGACAACGCCGCCTCGGACGCGCTGAAGGCCAACTCGGCCGCCCAGTACCCGTACCAGACCCCCGTCGTCGGCCGCAGCAAGAGCGGCTGGGACGCGACGGGCGGCGCCTACTCCGCCACCACCCCGGAGGACGGCGGTGTCACGATCCTCAGCAAGTGGCCGATCGTGCGCAAGGAGCAGGTGGTCTACAAGGACGCCTGCGGCGCCGACTGGTGGTCCAACAAGGGCTTCGCCTACGTCGTGCTGAACGTGAACGGCGCCAAGGTGCACGTGGTCGGCACCCACGCACAGTCCACCGACCCGGGCTGCGGCGCGGGCGAGGCTGCGCAGATGCGCTCCCGCCAGTTCCGCGCGATCGACGCCTTCCTGGACGGCAAGAACATCCCGGCGAGCGAGCAGGTCATCGTGGCGGGCGACATGAACGTCGACTCGCGCACCCCCGAGCTCGCGTCCATGCTCGCCGACGCCGACCTGGCGGACTCCGACTCGCGGACGGGGCACACGTACTCCTTCGACACCGCCCTGAACTCGATAGCGAAGTACCGCTACCCCACCGACCCGCGCGAGGACCTGGACTACGTCCTCTACCGCAAGGGCAACGCCCGCCCGGCGGGCTGGGAGAACAACGTGGTGAAGGAGGAGTCGGCGCCCTGGACGGTCTCCAGCTGGGGCACCTCCTACACCTACACCAACCTCTCGGACCACTACCCGGTCATCGGCCGCTGACGCGGCCCTCGTAGTCGGATCGGCCTTCAGCCGGTCGTGGGCTCCCCAGCGGACACCTCATCCGCCGGAGCCCACACCGGCACCACCGAGCCTCGGGCGGGAGGGGGCGCCTTCGTGCGTCCGGGCCGCGAAGCCGCCAGTCCGGTACCCGGCGCTACGCGGCGCCCGCCGCTGTCAGGACCGCGACGGGCAGGAGCAGAATCCACTGGGGCAGCCGGAGCAGTGGCTTCGGCCAGCCGACCGACAGCGTCACGACCAGGAAGGCGCCTGCGTACGCGACGAAGTGCGCAGCCACGAACCACGCCACCAAACCGGTCCCTGACGTACCGTCCGCCAGTGCGAGGTAGACCAAGGCGGCTGCGGAGAGCACCAGGTCGATGCTCACCATGTGCCACACGGCATGAAGAACGCGTTTGGGTTCGTCTGCGAGTCCGCTGGACAGCAGCGGGCGGACCACATCCCGGTGCCCGCCGACGATGTGCGCTGCGGCCACACCGGCCGCGGTGATGCCCGCTGTGAGAAGCCAGCCGTTCATCGGATCTCGATTCCCTTGGCCATGACAGCAGCCAGCCGGCCGGCCAGCTGAGGGTCGGGGTGTTCCCCGACCAGGCCGACGTGGAAGAACACGGCTCCTGCCAGCGTGTCCAGGACCAGATCCACGGGCGTGTCGGCCGCGATCTCCCCGCGCGCCGCGGCGCGCTCGAAGACGATCAGCAGCCGCTCCTTCGACGGGGCCAGGAAGTCACTGCGGATGCGCGCCTTCAGCACCGGATCGGCGGCGAAGTCGGCGAGCAGCCCCGGGAGGGCCGCTGCGGCCGCAGGTGCGTGGAACTCGTCTATCAGGTCCCGCAGCAGTGCGGTCAGGTCCCCGGCCAGTGTTCCGGTGTCTGGGACCGGAGCGTGGTCGGTGGTCGTGAACACCGCCTCGAAGACCAACTCCGGCTTGCCCCGCCACCTCCGGTAGACCGTGTCCTTGCCGACACCGGCACGGGTGGCCACCGCTCCGATCGACGTCGCGGCGTAGCCGACCTCGATCAGCAGCTCTGTGGTGGCGCTGACGATCGCCTCGTGCGAGCGGGGATCCCTGGGACGTCCCCTGGAGGACGGAAAGGAGCTCATAGGATTTATGATACGGGTCGACCCGTTTGATAAGCAACCCCGGCCGGCGTGCCGAGGGACACCGACCGTCCCGGCCCGCACATCCCCCCGTCGGCCGGACACGGCAACGCCCCGACCCACCGTCTCCGCAAAGACCGGGCCGGGGCGTTGGCGGACAGGGCCGTTCGGGCTACGGCTGCCGCTCCTCGTACGGGCCCTCGTACGGGCCCTCGTAGAGGCCGTCGATCAGCGCGCCGTACTTGTCGCGGATCACCCGGCGGCGGAGTTTCAGCGAGGGGGTGAGCTCCCCGGTCTCGGGGCCCCACTCCTCCGTCAGCAGCCGGTACCTCTTGATCTGCTCGGTGCGGTTGAGTCGGGCGTTGGCCGCCTCCACGGCGCGGGCGATCTCCTCGCGCACCGCGGGGTGCGCGGCGAGCTCGCCCGGGGAGGCGGCGTCGATACCGCGCGCCGCGGCCCAGGCCGGGGCCAGTTCCGTGTCCAGGACCAGCAGGGCCACGAGGTAGGAGCGGCCGTCCCCGTGGACCAGCGCCTGCCCGATCAGCGGGTGCTCCTTGACCGTGTTCTCCACCAGCGCCGGCGAGACGTTCTTGCCGTTCGAGGTGATGATCAGCTCCTTCTTGCGGTCGGTCAGCCAGAGGAACCCGTCCTCGTCGAGCCGTCCGATGTCCCCGGTCGGGAACCAGCCGTCGGCGTCGGCCGCGTCCTCCAGGGTGCCGTCGGCCCGCAGATAGCCGCCGAAGACGGTCGCACCGCGGGTGAGGATCTCCCCGTCCCCGGCGAGCTTCAGCTCCAGCCCCTCGATCGGGCGGCCCACCGAGCCGAGCCGGAACCCGTCCGGGCTGTTGACCGTGCACACCCCGGAGGTCTCGGTCAGCCCCCAGGCGTCCAGGATCGTGATGCCCCAGCCCGCCCAGAAGCGGACCACGTCGATCGGCATCGGCGCGGTGGCGCTGGCCGTCCACACCAGGCGGTCCAGCCCCGCCAGGCCCAGCAGCGGGTCCAGCACCCGCTCCTTGGTGCGGGTGTACGAGGCTTCGAGCGCGGCCGGCACCTCCTCGCCCCGCTCCAGGTGCCCGGCGCGCGTGCGGGCCAGGTCGTTCGCGGCCTCGATGGCGGCGCGCTGCTCCTCGGGGAGCCGCGCCAGGACCGCCCGTACGGAGGCGGCGAGCTTCTCCCACACCCGGGGCACGCCGAAGAACTGCACCGGGTGCAGCTCGCGGACAGCGGCGGACACGGCGGTCGGGTCGGCGCACAGGCGCACGTGCGCGGCCCGCAGCAGCGGCAGGTAGATGCCGAGGATCCGCTCGGCGATGTGCGCGAAGGGGAGGTAGCACAGGTGCTCGGCGTGCTCGGGCAGCTCCACGTGCCGGTCGAGGCGGACGGACTGGAGCATGAGGTTGCGGTGGGTCAGCCGGACGCCCTTGGGGTCACCGGTGGTGCCCGAGGTGTAGACGACGGTCAGCGGGTCCTCGGGCCGCCAGAACTGGTTCTCCGGGTCCAGCCAGGCCTTTTCGAAGGCGTCGGCGCCCTCCATCCGGACTCCGCTCACGTACAGGGAGGCGTACGCCCGGTGCGGGCCGGCGGCCGCGGCCTCGGCCACGACCAGCCGCTCCAGGGGCACCGAGGCGTCGGCCAGCAGCGGCTCCCAGCGGGCGAGTTCGCGGGCGCCCTCGATGACGGCGAGCCGGGCCCGGCTGTGGCGGGCGATGTGGGCGATCTGCTCGGGCGCGGAGGTCCCGTAGACGGTGACGGGCACGGCGCCGAGGTGGACGAGGGCGAGGTCGCTGAGCCAGTGCTCGGGGCGGTTGCCCATCATCAGCAGGACGTGTTCGCCGCGCTCGACGCCGAGGGCTCGGTAGCCGGAGGCGAGGACGGCGACCTCGCGGCGGACCTCGGCCCAGCTGAGGGTGGTCCACGGGGCCGCTTCGGGGCCGGAGCGCCACGAGAGGGCGGGCAGGTGCCCGTACTCGGCGGCGTTGCGGGCCAGCAGGGTGGGGAGGGTGAGCTCCTCGGGTCGTCCGGGCAGTCGCAGGTTCGTGGTCATGGGCAGCTCCTGGCCGTTTCACATCGTTGGTGCGACAGCAATACTGTTGAACCCAAGCTGTGGAGCAGAGAGCGAGGCGCAGACGATGACCGACCAGGCACCCGAGCCGATGCTCACCGTGGACGAGCTGGCTGCCCGGGCGGGCGTCACCGTCCGCACCGTACGGTTCTACAGCACGCGCGGGCTTTTGCCCCCTCCCGTGATCGGTCCCCGCCGGGTGGGCCACTACGGCCCGGAGCACCTGTCCCGGCTGGCGCTGATCGAGGAGTTGCAGCACCAGGGCATGACCCTCTCGGCCATCGAGCGGTACCTGGACGCCCTGCCCGACGACCTGAGCGCGCACGACCTGGCCATCCACCGGGCGCTGGTGGCCAGTTGGGCTCCGGACGCGGCGCAGGAGGCCTCGCGGGCGGAGCTGGAGAAGCGGGCGGGGCGCGGGCTCTCGGACACCGACATCAAGCGGCTGACCGCCATGAGCGTGCTCGCCGCCTCGGGGGACGGTTTCCGGGTGGACATGGGGCTGCTGCGGCTGGGCGTCGCGCTGCTCGACGTACCGATCGCGCACGAGACGATCCTGGCGGCCCGGACGGTGCTGATGGAGCACACCAGGTCGGCGGCGCACGAGCTGACGGCTCTGTTCCGGGACGAGGTGTGGGGGCCGTTCCGGGAGGGCGAGAGCGATCCGGAACGGGTGGAGTCGATGAAGGCGCTGTCCGCCCATATGCAGCCGATGGTGGTGCAGGCGCTGGTGACGGCCTTCCAGCGCTCGCTGAAGGAGGAACTGAAGGCGGCGTTCGTCTCAGAACCGGAACCGGAGACGGAGACGGAGACGGAGACGGAGCCGGTGCCGGAACCAGGACCGGCCGGGGCACCTGGGCGGGCATCGGACGTCGGCCCCCGGGCCTGAGCGGCAACCGCCGGGCCGCCCCGATAGGTTGACGGACCATGGCAGTCATTCACCGCACCACCATGTCCCCCGGCAAACTCGAACTCCTCTCCGGCTGGCTGCCCTCGCGGCCCTGGTACCGGGGCGGGGAGGGCGCCGTTCCGCAGCTCTCCAAGGCCGGTGGCTACCGGCTGGACGATCCCGAGGGCGAGGTGGGGGTCGAGTTCATGGTCGTCACGGACGGCTCCGGTGACGCACCGATCGCCTACCAGGTACCGCTCACCTACCGCGGGGCCCCGCTGAAGGGCGCGGAGGAGGGCCTCATCGGCACGTCCGAGCACGGGGTGCTGGGCCGCCGCTGGATCTACGACGGCGTCCACGACCCCGTCCTGGTCGAGCAGTTGCTGGCGCTGCTGGCGGGCAGGACCACGGCGCAGGACCAGAACGCGAGCGATGCCCCCGACCCGACGGTGGACGTCCGCACCGCGGGCCAGGGCGCAAAGGGCGTACCGGATGGCCTCACCGGCCCCGGCAAGGTGAGGGACACCGCCGGGGCCACCGTCGTAGCCGTGGGCCGCGCGTTCGTGGAGGGGCCGGTCCTGCAGCTGACCGTGACCCGGGTGCTGGGCACCGAGGCCGCCACCGCGGAGGGCATGCTCGGGCAGGTGCTCGCCGGCTGGTCCGCCCCGGACGGGACCGGGGAGCGCGGGGTGTTCGCGTTCCTCAGCAGCGCCGACCTGTAGGAACGGCATGTCCCGGGCCCGCCCTCACTGGGTCACGGGCCCGGGACGGCCGCGCTGGTCGGCGTACGTCTGGCCGGACGGCCGCGCTAGTCGGCGTACGTCTCGCCCCGCTCGGCCTTCGCGACCAGCGACGCGGGCGGCGCGAAGCGCTCGCCGTACTGCGCGGCCAGCGCACGCGCACGTGCGACGAAGCCCGGCAGGCCGCCCTCGTAGCCGTTGATGTACTGGATCACGCCGCCGGTCCACGCCGGGAAGCCGATGCCCATGATGGAGCCGATGTTGGCGTCGGCGATCGAGGTGAGGACCCCCTCGTCGAGACAGCGGACGGTGTCCAGGGCCTCGGCGAAGAGCATCCGCTCCTTCATGTCCTCGAAGGGGATCTCGTATCCCGGCCTGGCGAAGTGCTCGCGCAGACCCGGCCAGATGCCCGCGCGCTTGCCCGACTCGTCGTACGCGTAGAAGCCGGCCCCGCCGCTGCGGCCCGGGCGGCCGAACTCGTCGACCATCCGGTCGATGACGGCGTCGGCGGGGTGCTCGGCCCACGCGCGGCCCTCGGCCTCGAAGGCCTTGCGGGTCTCGTTGCGGATCTTGCGCGGGAGGGTGAGGGTGAGCTCGTCCATCAGCGAGAGCACCTTGGCGGGGTAGCCGGCCTGCGCGGCGGCCTGCTCGATGGACGCGGGCTCGATGCCCTCGCCGACCATCGCCACACCCTCGTTGATGAACTGGCCGATGACCCGGGAGGTGAAGAAGCCCCGGGAGTCGTTGACCACGATGGGGGTCTTGTTGATCTGGCGGACCAGGTCGAAGGCGCGGGCGATGGCCTCGTCGCCGGTCTGCTCCCCCTTGATGATCTCGACGAGCGGCATCTTGTCGACGGGCGAGAAGAAGTGCAGCCCGATGAAGTCGGCGGGCCGCTTCACGCCCTCCGCGAGCCCGGAGATCGGCAGGGTGGAGGTGTTGGAGCACAGCAGCGCGTCGGGTGCGATGACGTCCTGGATCTCCTGGAACACCTTGTGCTTGAGGGCGGTGTCCTCGAAGACGGCCTCGATGACGGCGTCGCAGCCCGCCAGGTCGGCGGCGTCGGCGGTGGGGGTGATCCGGGCGAGCAGCTCCTCGCGCTGGGCCTCGGTCGTACGGCCCCGCGAGACGGCCTTGTCGAGGAGCTTCTGCGAGTACGCCTTCCCCTTGGCGGCGGCCTCGGCACTGACGTCCTTGAGCACCACCTCGATGCCCGCGCGGGCGCAGGAGTAGGCGATGCCCGCGCCCATCATGCCCGCGCCGAGGACGGCCACCTTGCGGACCGTGCGCGGCTCCACGCCCTGCGGCCGGCTGCGGCCCGCGTTGACGGCCTGGAGGTCGAAGAAGAACGCCTGGATCATGTTCTTGGCGGTCTGCCCGGTGACCAGCTCGGTGAAGTAGCGGGCCTCGATGGTCAGCGCGGTCTCGAAGTCCACCTGGGTGCCTTCGACGGCGCAGGCCAGGATGTTGCGCGGCGCCGGGTACGGGGCCCCGTTCAGCTGCTTCTTCAGGTTCGCGGGGAAGGCCGGCAGGTTCGCGGCGAACTTCGGGTTCGACGGCGTGCCGCCGGGGATCCGGTAGCCGGGTACGTCCCAGGGCTGCTTCGACTCGGGGTTGGCGTCGATGAAGGCGCGGGCCTTGGCGAGCATCTCCTCGGGGGTCGCGGCCAGTTCGTGGACCAGGCCGTTCTCCAGGGCGCGCTGCGGGTTGTACTGGGTCCCCTGGAGCAGCACCTTGAGCAGCGCGTCGGCGATGCCCATGAGGCGCACGGTGCGGGTGACGCCGCCGCCGGCCGGGAGCAGGCCCAGGGTGACCTCGGGCAGGCCGATCTTGGAGCCGGGCGCGTCGAGGGCGACACGGTGGTGGCAGGCGAGGGCGATCTCGTAACCGCCGCCCAGGGCCGCGCCGTTGATGGCGGCGACGACGGGCTTGCCGAGGGTTTCGATGCGGCGCAGCGAGCGCTTGATGTCGGTACCGGTGTCGAAGGCCAGCTGCGCGTGCTCGGGGCGCAGCCGGATCATGTCCTTGAGGTCGCCGCCCGCGAAGAAGGTCTTCTTGGCGGAGGTGAAGACGATGCCGCGGATGGAGTCCTTCTCGGCCTCGGCGCGGTCGGCGACGGCCGCGATGGAGTCCTTGAAGGCCTGGTTCATGGTGTTGGCGGACTGGTCGGGGTCGTCGAGGATCAGGGTGACGACGCCGGTCTCGTCCTGTTCCCAGCGGATCGTGGTGGACTCGCTCATGGTCACTGCTTTCGTGTCGGTCCGTGCGGAAGGGGGTCTGGGGACAGGACGTTTCAGAGGCGCTCGACGATGGTGGCGACACCCATGCCGCCGCCGACGCAGAGCGTGACGAGCCCGTAGCGCTTGTCCTGGCGCTCCAGCTCGTCGACGATCGTGCCGAGGATCATCGCGCCGGTGGCGCCGAGCGGGTGGCCGAGCGCGATGGCGCCGCCGTTGACGTTGACCTTGTCGAGCGACAGGCCCATGTCCTTCACGAAGCGCAGGACGACGCCGGCGAAGGCCTCGTTGATCTCGACCAGGTCGATGTCGTCGATGGTCAGGCCCGCCTTGGCGAGGGCCTTGCGGGTGGCGGGGGCGGGGCCGGTGAGCATGATGGTGGGCTCGGAGCCGGACACGGCGGCCGAGACGATCCGGGCGCGGGGGCGCAGGCCGTTGCGCTCGCCGGCCTCGCGGGAGCCGATGGCGACGAGCGAGGCGCCGTCCACGATGCCGGAGGAGTTGCCCGCGTGGTGGACGTGGTCGATCTTCTCGACCCAGTGGTACTTCTGGAGGGCGACGGCGTCGAAGCCGCCGAGCTCGCCGATGTCGGCGAAGGAGGGCTTCAGCTTGGCGAGGGTGTCGGCGGTCGTCCCCGGGCGGACGAACTCGTCGTGGTCCAGGACGACCAGGCCGTTGCGGTCGGTGACCGGGACCACGGACTTCGCGAAGCGGCCGTCCTTGATGGCTGCGGCCGCCCGCTCCTGGGAAAGCGCGGCATACTCGTCCACGTCGCGCCGGGAGAATCCCTCGATGGTGGCGATCAGGTCGGCGCCGATGCCCTGCGGGACGAAGTTGACGTCCCAGTTGGTCATCGGGTCGTTGAACCAGGCGCCGCCGTCGGAGGCCATCGGGACGCGGGACATGGACTCCACGCCGCCCGCCAGGACCAGGTCCTCCCAGCCGGAGCGGACCTTGGCGGCGGCCAGGTTGACGGCTTCGAGACCGGAGGCACAGAAGCGGTTCTCCTGTACGCCCGCGACGGTGTCCGGGAGTCCGGCCGCGATGGCCGCGATCCGGGCGATGTCGGAGCCCTGGTCGCCGACCGGACCCACGACGCCGAGGACGATGTCGTCGATGGTGGCGGGGTCGAGTCCCGGGTTGCGCTCGCGCAGGGCGTGGATGAGGCCGACGACCAGGTCGATCGGCTTGGTGCCGTGCAGGGAGCCATTGGCCTTGCCGCGGCCGCGCGGGGTGCGGATCGCGTCGTATACGTACGCTTCGGTGCTCACTGGTCAAGCCTTTCGGGGAGTCTGAGCGTTAGCCGAGGAGGGAGCGGCCGATGATCTCTTTCATGATCTCGGTCGTGCCGCCGTAGATGGTCTGGATGCGGCCGTCGGTGAAGGCCCGCGCGACCCGGTACTCGGTCATGTATCCGTAACCGCCGTGCAGTTGCAGGCAGCGGTCCGCGACGCGCTTCTGGAGCTC
Source organism: Streptomyces sp. NPDC048255 (assembly GCF_040652415.1). Lineage (NCBI taxonomy): Bacteria > Bacillati > Actinomycetota > Actinomycetes > Kitasatosporales > Streptomycetaceae > Streptomyces > Streptomyces sp. NPDC048255. The sequence continues at coordinate 32,945 of NZ_JBEZMA010000061.1, read as the reverse complement.
GGTGGCCCACCACTTGGCCATCGAGGCGTGCACGTGGTCCAGCTCGCCGGCGGAGTGGTCGGTGATGCACCGGTCGAGGAAGGTGCGGGTGACGGCGACCTCGGTGGCCATCTCGGCGATCTCGAACCGGATGTGCTGGAGCTTGGACAGCGGTCGGCCGAAGGCCTCGCGCTCCTTGACGTACTGCGTGGTGATCTCCAGCAGGTACTCGGCGGCGGCGATGCCTGCCATCGCGATGCCCATCCGCTCCTGCGCGAGATTGGTCATCAGGTGGACGAAGGCGCCGTTCAGCTCGCCGAGCAGGTTCTCCTTCGGCACGCGGACGTCGTGGAAGAACAGCTCGGCCGTGTCCTGGGCCTTCTGGCCGATCTTGTCCAGGTTGCGGCCGCGCTCGAAGCCCTCCGCGCCGCGCTCGACGACCAGCAGCGACAGGCCGTGCGCCCCGCCCTCCGGAGTGGTCTTCGCGACCACGATCACCAGGTCGGCGAGGATCCCGTTGGAGATGAAGGTCTTGGAGCCGTTGAGCACCCAGTGGTCGCCGCGGTCCTCGGCGGTCGTACGGATGCCCTGGAGGTCCGAGCCCGCGCCCGGCTCGGTCATGGCGATCGCGGTGATCGTCTCGCCGGAGCAGAAGCCGGGCAGCCAGCGGCGCTTCTGCTCCTCGGTGGCGAGCGAGGTGAGGTAGGGCCCGATGATGTCGTTGTGCAGGCCGATCGCGAGGCCCGGGGCGCCCGCGCGGGTGAACTCCTCGGCTATCACGGCGGCGTACCGGAAGTCGGTGTTCCCGCCGCCCCCGTACTCCTCCGGGACGGCCAGGCCCAGCAGCCCCTGCCGGCCGGCGGCCAGCCAGGCCTCGCGGCTGACGATGCCGTCCTTCTCCCACTGCTCGTAGTGCGGCAGCACCTCCTTGGTGAGGAAGGTGCGGACGGTCTCGCGGAACGCCTCGTGGTCGGCGTCGAAGATCTGGCGCTTCATCGGACGGCTCGCTTCATCGGAGGGCTCCCTAGAGCCAGTTCTTGACGGTTTCGATCAGGCGGGCCGGCTCGGGGCCGACCGGAGTGACGTTGAGCATGGTGACACCCGCCTCCCGGAAGGCCTCGACGCGTTCGCGTACGTAGCCCTCGGGCCCGCACAGCGTCATCAGCTCGCAGAACTCGTCCGGGACGGCGGCCGCGGCGTCGCGCTTGCGTCCGGAGAGGTAGAGCTCCTGGATCTTCCGGGCCTCCTCCTCGTAGCCGTAGGCCACGGCGAGGTCGTTGTAGAAGTTCTTCCCCACCGCGCCCATCCCGCCGACGTACAGCGCGATCTGCGGTCGCGCGAGGTCCCGTACGGCCGCGGCGTCCGCGCCGATGGCGAGCAGGCCGCCCGCCACCGTCTGCAGCGGGCCCAGCTCCGGGGACCGCTTGGCCGCGCCCTCGGCGAGGGGGGCCGCCCACACGTCGCCGGCCTTCTCCGGGATGAAGAGGGTGGGCAGCCAGCCGTCGGCGATCTCGGCGGTCAGGCGCACGTTGGCCGGGCCGAGCGAGGCGATGTACACGGGGATCTCGTCCCGGACCGGGCCGGTGAGGATCTTCAGCGGCTTGCCGTGCCGGCCGCCCTTGCCGGGCGGCAGCGGCATGTCCGTGATGCCGTGGTGGTCGATCGTCTCGCGGCGCCAGATGCGGCGGCACAGTTCGACCGTCTCGCGGGTCCGGCCGAGCGGCTTGTCGTACGGCTTGCCGTGCCAGCCCTCCACGACCTGCGGTCCGGAGGCGCCCAGGCCCAGCATCGCCCGGCCGCCGGAGAGCGCGTCCAGGCCGGCGGCGGTCTGGGCGATCAGGCCGGGGGTGCGCGAGTAGACGTTGAGGATCGCCGAGCCGATCTTCAGCCGGTCCGTACGGGCGGCCAGGTACCCCATGATCGTCGGGGAGTCGAAGCCCCAGGCCTCGGCCACCCAGACCGCGTCCAGGCCGGCGGACTCCAGCGCCGCCGCCTCGTCGGCGGCGCGGCGCGGATCGCCCGCGTAGTCGAGCATCATGGACAGTTCCATCAGGCCTCCTTCGGGAGCAGGGCCGGTACGTCCCAGTCGGCGGCCACGGACGCGGCGTCCGCGCCCGGCCGGGCGGGACCGCTGGTGACGGCGGCCGGGGTCGCCGAGAACCGCGGGGCGGGCGCGGGCTGGGTGATCCCGCCGAAGTCGGTGAAGGTGCCGCGGGCGGCGAGGTGCGGGTGGTGCGGGGCCTCGCGCAGCGACAGCACCGGGGCCACGCAGGCGTCGGTGCCCTCGAAGACCGCCGTCCACTCCTCGCGCGTACGGGTCCTGAAGCGGGCGGCGACGGCCTCGCGCAGCTCGCCCCAGCGGGCGAGGTCCTTGCGGGCGGGGGCCCGGTCCTCGATGCCGAGGAGTTCCACGAAGGTGTCGTAGAACTGCTGCTCCAGCGCGCCGACCGCCATGTACAGGCCGTCGGAGGTCTCGTAGGTCCCGTAGAAGGGGCAGCCGCCGTCGAGGAGGTTGACCCCGCGGCGGTCCTGCCAGCCGCCGGCCGCGACCATGCCGTGGATCATGGCGGTGAGGTGGGCGGTGCCGTCGACGATGGCCGCGTCGACGACCTGGCCGGTGCCGGCGGTGCGGGCGTGCTGGAGGGCGGCGAGCACGCCGATGACCAGGTAGAGCGAGCCGCCCGCGTAGTCCCCGACCAGGTTCGCGGGGACGGCCGGGGGCCCGTCCGGGCTGCCGATCATGCCCAGGGCGCCGGTGACGGCGATGTACGCGATGTCGTGCCCGGCGGCGTGGGCGAGCGGGCCCTCCTGGCCCCAGCCGGTCATCCGGCCGTAGACCAGCCTCGGGTTGCGGGCGTGGCAGTCGGCCGGGCCGACGCCGAGCCGCTCGGCGACCCCGGGGCGGAAGCCCTCGATGAGGACGTCGGCCCGTTCGACCAGGTCCAGCACGCGGGCGGGGCCCTCGGCGGACTTGAGGTCGACCAGGACGGACCGCTTGTTGCGGTTGGTGACGTCGAAGGCCGGGTCGACCGCGAGCCCGCCACCACCGGGCCGGTCCACCCGGACGACGTCCGCGCCCAGGTCGGCGAGGAGCATCGCGGCGAACGGGCCCGGGCCGATGCCCGCCAGTTCGACGACGCGCACTCCGGCGAGCGGGCCGTTCCCTGTCACTGCCATCGAGCCCCCAGCGTTGTTGGTCGCACGGTGTGACACAACTGATGTAACACCAGCGATGCTAGGAACGTGTCCCACTCAGCACAAGAGCAAGCGCTTAGCCGTTTGCCTCGATCCGGGCGTCCAGCTCCTTGACGTGCCGCTTCAGGGCCACCGTCCGGTAGCTCTCCTCCACCCACTCGCACAGCACCTGGAGGGAAGGCGCCCCCTTCTCCCCCAGGGGCACCGAGACCCAGCCGGACCGGCCCAGACCGTACCCGGTGGGCTCCGCACCGGGCGCGGTCATCGCGTGCCCGTGCAGCGCCTCGTCCTTGAGCTTCACGGAGAGGCCGGGCGCCTGGGGGCCGTCCGCGCTGCCCAGGAAGACGAAAATCTTCTTGTTGACCTTCATCACGCAGTCCTCCGGCCCCCACGGGTGGTCCTCCACGGCCTCCGGAAGCCCCAGGGCGAACTCCCGCACCGCCTCCCACTTGCGCACCGCAGCCTGCCCGGCCTTCATGACGCCTCCTGCTACCGCTGGTCACACCTGCCCGCGCGGGCAGCCTGTCCTCACGCTAGCCTCAGCCACCGACACCAGCTGGGAGGAGCGGTCATGAACGCACAGGTTCGGCAGGACCCACCGGAACGGGCCTACGACGTGGTCCTCTTCGGCGCGACGGGGTTCGTGGGAGCACTGACCGCCGAGTACCTCGCCGCGCACGCACCGGACGGCTGCCGGTGGGCCCTCGCGGGCCGGGACCTCGCCAAACTGGAACGGCTGCGCGAGCGGCTGGCCGCCCTCGATCCGGCCTGCGCGAAGCTGCCGCTGCTGCGGGCGGACGCCGGGGACGCGGCGGCCGTGCGCGAACTGGCCGCGTCCACCCGGGTGCTGGCCACGACCGTGGGACCGTACATCTGGTACGGCGCCGAGCTGGTCGCCGCCTGCGCCGAGGCGGGCACCGACTACGTGGACCTCACCGGCGAGCCGGAGTTCGTGGACCGGATGTACGTCGAGCACGACGCGCGGGCCCGGGAGACCGGCGCGCGGCTCGTGCACGCCTGCGGTTTCGACTCGGTCCCGGCCGACCTCGGGGCGTACTTCACGGTGCGTCAGCTCCCCGAGGGGGTCCCGCTGACCGTCGACGGATTCGTACGCTCCAACGCCCTCTTCTCGGGCGGGACCCTGGCTTCGGCGCTCACCGCGCTCAGCCGCGGCCCGCAGACCCTCGCGGCCTCGCGGGCGCGCCGGCTGCACGAGCCCCGGCTGCTGGGGCGCCGGGCGCGGGGGCCGGTGGGAGCGCCGCGGTTCAGCCGGGAGACCGGCACCTGGGCGCTGCCGCTGCCCACGCTGGACCCGGCGGTCGTGGCCCGGTCGGCCGCCGCGCTGGAGCGGTACGGCCCGGACTTCCGCTACCGCCACTACGCCTCCGTCAAGCACCTCCCCGTCGCGGTGGGCGGTACGGCGGCGCTGGGCGCGACGGTGGCCCTGGCCCAGATCCCGCCCGCCCGGCGGCTGCTGATGAACCGCTGGGAGCCCGGGCAGGGGCCGGACGCGGAGCGCCGGGCACGCAGCTGGTTCACGGTGCGGTTCGTGGGCGAGGGCGGCGGGCGCCGGGTGTTGACCGAGGTCGCGGGCGGCGACCCGGGCTACGGCGACACGGCGAAGATGCTGGCCGAGTCGGCGCTGTGCCTGGCCTACGACCCCGTACCGGAGGCCGCGGGACAGCTCACGACGGCGGTGGCGATGGGCGACGCGCTGCTGCCCCGCCTCCAGCGGGCCGGGATCACCTTCCGGGTGGTGCACTCCCGCTGACCCGGGCGGTCAGCGGGGGCCGGGGCGGCGACGCCGTGGGCACCGCGAGCCACTGCGGTCAAGAGGCCTCGCGCAGGCCGCGGCGGCACAGGGAGTCCGCGTGCCGCGTGGTCTCCGGGATCCGGAAGCGGGGGCTCAGGGCCAGGGCGTGGGCGCAGGCGTTGTCCAGCGAGACGCGGTGGCCGACGGAGACGTACACCGGCTTGATCCCGTCCTGGGTCCGCAGTGCCCGCCCGACCTCGGTCCCGTCGGCCGCGAGCAGCGCGGCCCGGTCGCCGCGCCGTGCGCCCGGTTCCTCGTAGGTGAAGGTGAACGGGTTCTTCGCGACGCCGATGGCCGGCAGCCCGGTGACCACCCCCAGGTGGCAGGCGAGGCCGAAGCCGCGGGGGTGCGCGAGCCCGTAGCCGTCGCAGACGACGAGGCCGGGCACGGCGGTGAGGGCGTCGAGGGCCTCCAGTACGGTCGGCAGCTCGCGGAAGGCGAGCAGGCCGGGCACGTAGGGGAAGCTGACGTGTCCGACGGCGGTGGCCTCCTCCACGACCTCGAGGGTCGCGGCGTCGAGCACCACGGCCGCGGCGGCGACCAGGTCGCGGGCGTCGTCGTAGGCCACGTCCACCCCCGCGACGAGGCCCTGGCCGGGCGGCGGGCCGGGCTCGGTGAGCACGACCTGATGGCGTAGTTCGTCCTGTATCGCCCGGGCCTCGGCCTCGTCGGCGGGGGTCTTCGCACTCGTCATGATGGAGCGAGAGTAGCCTGGCGATCATGTTCGTCATGGAGCTCAGCTACACCGCCCCCGTCGAAGCCGTCGAAGAGGAGATGGACGCCCACATCGCCTGGCTCGACGGCCACTACGCGGCCGGCGTCTTCCTCGCGTCGGGCCGCAAGGTCCCGCGCGACGGAGGAGTGATCCTGGCCGGCGGGGTCTCCCGCGCGGAGATCGAGAAGATCGCGTCCGAGGACCCCTTCACGGTGGCGGGCGTCTGCGCCTACCGGATCACGGAGTTCATCGCCACGAAGACCTCGGCGGACCTGGCGACGGTCCGGGAGAGCCCGCTCACCTGACCGGCAGGACATGACCTAGGTGTATTGACCCGCAACGTTGTTAACGCGGCTGATGGGTGGGTGTCCGCCCAGTGCGGTGTGGCAGCGGTGGTGGTTGTAGGTGTGGAGGAAGTCTGCCAGGGCCGTGGTTCGCTCGTCGTTCGAGGTGTAGGGCCGCTGGTAGGCCCATTCGTCGAGCAGGGTGCGGTTGAAGCGTTCGACCTTGCCGTTGGTCTGCGGCCGGTAGGGCCGGATCTTCTTGTGGGCGATGCCGGCCGCGGTCAGGGTTCGGGTGAACAGCTTGGACTTGTAGCAGGAGCCGTTGTCGGTCAGGACCCGCTCGACGGTGATGCCGTGGGCGGCGAAGAACGCCTGTGCCCGCTGCCAGAAGGCGATCGCGGTGTGCTGGCGCTCGTCGGAGAGGACTTCGCTGTAGGCAAGGCGGGAGTGGTCGTCGACGGCGGAGTGGATGAAGGAGTAGCCGATCACCGGCTTGGAGCTCTTGCGCCGGCTGGTGGTGGCGATCTTGTTGTCCATCGCCTGCCGGCGGTCCATGACCTTGTGACCGCCGCCGTCGGGGATGTTGCCCAGCTTCTTGATGTCCACGTGGACCAGCTCGCCCGGCCGGGCCCGTTCGTAGCGGCGGATGACCCGGCCGGTGGGCCGGTCGAGGAAGGCCAGACGGTTCAGGTTGTGGCGGACCAGGATCCGGTGGACGGTCGAGGCGGGCAGGCCCAGGATCGGGCCGATGCGGGCCGGCCCGAGTTTGCGGTCGGTCCGCAGGCGGCAGGCCTCGGCCTCGGTCGCTGCGGGTGTGCGGTGCGGTGTGCGGCCGGGACGGCTGGACCGGTCGTGCAGTCCGGCCTCGCCTTCGGCCCGCCAGCGGCGCACCCACTTGTGGGCGGTGGGCCGCGATATGCCCATCTCGGCCGCCACATGCGCCACTGGGCGGCCGGCCAGGACGCGTTCGACCAGGATCCGCCTGCCGTGAACGGTCAGCCGGGCATTACGGTGGGACACGAAGACCTCCGTGTGCGGTGTGGAGCCTAGACACCTCCACCACACCGGAGGTCTTCGCCATGATCAAGACCTGGCCAGCGTTAACAACGCTGGTGATCAATACACCTAGGAGGACCGGATGCTTCCCCGCAGCGCCGAGGCCACGGACATACCCGAGCTGGTCCGGCTGCGCGCCGTCGCCCTCGCGAGCCTGGGGGTGGATCCGGGCCCGGGCGACGCCGCCTGGCGGGCCATCGCGCACGACTGGTTCGCAGAGCGGGTCGGCGAGCGGCCCGCCGTGCGCTGCCTGGTCGTCGGCGCCCCTCCCGGCGGGCCCCTGCTGGCCTGCGGCCTGGCCTGGATCACCCACCACCTGCCGGGCCCGGCCTGGCCGGACGGGCGCCGGGGCTACCTCGACGGCATCGTGACCGACACGGCGGCCCGTGGCCGGGGCCACGGACGCCGCGTCGTCGACGGACTGCTGGAGTGGCTCGGCGGCCTCGGTATCGGCTACGTCCAGCTGCACGCCAGCGCGGACGGCGAGCCGGTCTACCGGGCGGCGGGCTTCACGCCCGGCCGCTACCCCGGGATGGACCGGATCGCCCCCGCCCCCTGATCAGCGGCGTTCCAGCCGGGCCACCCGCCCCTTCTCCCCCGCCGCCCAGCAGGCCGCGTCCGGCGTGCAGTCGACGGTGTCGAACGAGCCCGCGTCCAGCGCGCGCCAGCTGCGGCCCCCGTCGGTCGTCACGTCCGTGCCGGTCGGGCCGACAGCGAGGGCCGTGCCCCGGGTGTACGGGTACCAGGCCGCGCCCGAGCGGTAGGCAGGCGGCGGGGCCGCCGACTGGCGCCAGGTGTGCCCGGCGTCGGAGGACACGGCCGCGGCCTGCGGGGAGGGCCGGCCCGTGCGGTAGTCGCCGCCGACCGCGAGGCCCGTCGTACGGTCCCGGAAGGCCAGGGCGAAGACCCCCCGCGCCGGGTCGCCCGCGGGGACGGTGGAGTCGGCGACGCGCCAGGTCAGGCCGCGGTCCGCGGAGTGCAGGACCCGCGCGGCCGACCCGCCGCCCGTGGCCAGCCAGACGTCCCGCGGCCCGGCGCTGACCAGGCACTGGCCGCCGGCCGCGAATCCCGCTTCGCCGGGCAGGGCCTCCGGAATCCCGGTGCTCGGCAGCACCCGCCAGGTGCGTCCGCCGTCCGCCGTGGACAGGATGCGGAACTTCCCGTCCACCGGGTCGCTCATCGCCAGCCCGTGCCGGGCGTCGAAGAAGGTGAGGCAGTCGTAGAAGGCGCGCGGGTCGGGGTTGCGGAAGGTCTCGGTCCAGGTGGCGCCGCCGTCCTCGGTCCGCAGCACCCTGGAGGCCTCGCCCTCCCCGATGGACAGGGCCACCGCGCGCCGGGCGTCGAAGGCCTCGATGTCCCTGAGCTCCAGCGCCTCCGCGACGGCGCCCGGCGGGGAGACGTCCCGCCAGCTGCGGCCGCCGTCCACCGTGCGCAGGACGGTCCCCTTGGAGCCCGCCACCCAGGCCGTCGACCGGCTGACGGCGGCCAGCCCGCGGAAGCGGGCCTCCTTGCCGGTGTCCTTCAATGCCCAGCCCGCGCCGCGCAATTCGGCGGTGCCACCGGCCGGGGACGCCTGGGCGGGTGCCGCCAGTAACCCCATCGCCAAGACCGCCGCGCACATGCCAACTCCCAGAAGTCTCATGGCGCCGGAAGCTAACGCACCCCGGATCGGCCGTCCAGGGTGCCTCGGCACCGCCGACGGGCGCGCTCCGGCTCCGGGCGGGAGGGCCCGCCGGGGCACTCGGGCTGCGCGTTGGGCCTGTGGAGTGATCGGTAACCAGCCCTTCTGCGACCGTTCCGGGACACCCGGAACTGATCGTTCCGCCTTTGTGCACTTCCCTCGATCGGTCACTCTGTGCGATCACACGGACAGGATCCGGCCAATCGGTGACACAGCTCACGTCATCTCGCATGCACGGATTTGCCGATTCCGGCGTCTATCCGGTTGCCGGACTCCACCCCTCAGCCCGGCAGCAGATCCGCCGCAAGGGAGTGAGCCTTGATCACTGTCATCGAGCAGGCCGTTCAGGCCCGTCTGGTCGCCACCGCGCCGAAGGTCGAGACCGTGCCCGTCACCCTCTGCTACGACCGCGCCGATCCCTTCGCCGTGCGCATGGCCTTCCCCGCCCCCGCCACGCTCGAGGGCATCGAGGTCTCGTGGACCTTCGCGCGCGAGCTGCTGGAATCCGGACTGGACCGCCCCTCGGGCAGCGGTGACGTGCGGGTGCGCCCGTACGACGGCGACCGCACCACGATCGAGTTCCACGCCCCCGAGGGCGTCGCCATCGTGCTGATGACGACGGCCGAGCTGCACCGCTTCCTGGAACGGGCCGCGACCGTGGTGCCGCCGGGGCTGGAGCACCTCTACCTCGACATGGACCACAGTCTGGCCGAGCTGATGCGCGACACCTGCTGAGCAGACCGGCCGGGCGGCCGGGCAAACCGGGCGGACAGGCGGACCAGGCGGGCCACCCTCCGCCCCCGCGGCCCGTTAATTCGATTGCGGGCGGCTCCGGCCGCCCGTAGTTTCGTATGCGCCCCATTGCCGCCGAAACGGAGTAGGACATTGCTCTTCTGAGGTCCGAGACACCGACCCACCCCACCGTGACCTTCCGCGTCATCGGCTGACCGTCGGCTGTCTCCCCGCGTTGCACGCACCACTCACGCAACCTGGAGGCCTCTATGAGTCACGCCCCTGCTTTCATCACCTGCTCCGCTCTCTCCTTCGACTGGCCCGACGGCACTCCCGTCTTCGACGGTTTCCAACTGGCCGTCGGCCCCGGCCGGACGGGCCTCATCGGCCTCAACGGATGTGGCAAATCAACCCTGTTGAAGCTCATCGCGGGGGAACTGACCCCGTCCGAGGGTCAGATCTCCGTCGCCGGCCGGGTCGGCTACCTGCCACAGAACCTCACGCTCGACACGGGACTGCGCGTGGACGAGGCGCTCGGGATCCATGCGGCACGCGCCGCCCTGCACGCCATCGAGGCCGGCGAGGCAACGGAGGCGAACTTCGCCGCCGTCGGCGACGACTGGGACGTGGAGGAGCGGGCCCTGGCCACGCTCGACCAGCTCGGGCTCGCCAGGATCGGCCTGGACCGCACCGTCGGCGAACTCTCGGGCGGCGAGTGCGTGCTGCTGCGGCTGGCCGCCCTGCTGCTCGCCCGCCCGGACGTGCTGCTCCTGGACGAGCCCACCAACAACCTGGACCTGCGCGCCCGTCGCCGCCTGTACGCGGCGGTGGAATCGTGGACCGGGGTGATGGTCCTGGTCAGCCACGACCGGGAGCTGCTGGAGCGCGTCGACCAGATCGCCGACCTGCACGACGGCGAAGTGCGCTGGTACGGCGGGAACTTCACGGACTACGAGGCGATGCTCGCCGCCGAGCAGGACGCGGCCGAGCGGATGGTCCGGGTCGCGGAGGCCGACGTACAGCGGCAGAAGCGCGAACTGGCCGACGCCCAGGTCAAATTGGCACGGCGCAAGCGGTACGGCCAGAAGATGTACGAGAACAAGCGCGAGCCGAAGATCGTGATGGGCGCCCGCAAGCGCGCCGCGCAGGAGTCGGCGGGCAAGCACCGGATCATGCACACCGAGAAGCTGGCCCAGGCGAAGGAGCGGCTGGACCAGGCGGTGGAAGCGGTGCGCGACGACGACGAGATCCGCATCAAGCTGCCCGCCACCCAGGTCCCGCCGGGGCGGCGCGTGCTCACCCTGAGCGACCTGCGCCTGGCGTACGGGGCGGCCGTCCGGGGCGAGTGGGAGCTGCGCGGACCGGAGCGGGTCGCGCTCGTGGGCCGCAACGGCTCGGGCAAGACCACGCTGCTGCGCACGGTCGCGGGACAGCTGGCGCCGGTGTCCGGGGAGGCGACGGCGCACGTGACCACGCGGTTCCTGCCGCAACGGCTGGACGTGCTCGACGAGAGCCGCTCGGTCGTGGAGAACGTGGCGCGGTTCGCCCCGCAGGCCACGAACAACCTGATCCGGGCGCGGCTCGCGCACTTCCTGTTCCGCGGCGCCCGCGCGGACCGGCCGGCCGGCACCCTGTCGGGCGGCGAGCGCTTCCGGGCGGCGCTGGCCGCGCTGCTGCTGGCGGAGCCCGCACCGCAGCTGCTCATGCTGGACGAGCCGACGAACAACCTGGACCTGGCGAGCGTGCGGCAGCTGACGGACGCGCTGGATTCCTACGAGGGCGCGCTCGTGGTGGCCAGTCATGACGTGCCGTTCCTGGAGTCGATCGGCATCACGCGGTGGCTGCTGCTGGACGGCGAGCTGCGGCCGACCACGGCCGAGGAGGTCCGCCAGACCCTGTGGCAGTGACCGAAGTCACCCGGGGGAGGCTTTCCGTGCCGTCATCGGCTCGGACGGCCTCCCCCTCGGCGTAGCCCCGGGCGGGAAGCCGTACGCCGCTGCGGCCGGGCCCACCTCGTAGGTCACCGTCCGGGCCGAGGCCCTCGGGGTGCCGACTCCGCCGTCAAGGCGGGTCCGCATGGACCACGTACGGGCGTGACTTTGTGTGCCGCGGTACCCCGCCAGACCCCTTCCAAACTGCATAGATAACTGGATGTAACCGGACATATGCCTGGCTGGGGCTTGGCTGGCCTTGATGTCGCGCTTAACCTACGACTCCGTAGGCTACGGAACCGTAGGTAATTCGCTTTGCACCCAGGAGTACCCGTGACGATCACCTCTCCCCACCTCGGCAGCTCGGAGGCGTGGACCGACGCCAAGCTGCTGTTCGCGCTGGAAGAGGTGGTCGAGAAGGAACTCAACCGCCATCTGACGGTCACCAAGGACTGGATGCCCCACGAGTACGTCCCGTGGAGCGACGGCCGGAACTTCCCGGGCTTCTTCGAGGACGGCGAGGCCTGGGACCCGGAGCAGTCCAAGGTCACCGAGATCGGCAAGATCGCGCTGGTCGTGAACCTGCTGACCGAGGACAACCTCCCCAGCTACCACCACGAGATCGCCTCGCTCTTCGGGCGCAACGGCGCGTGGGGCACCTGGGTGCACCGCTGGACCGCCGAGGAGGGCCGCCACGGCATCGTGATGCGCGACTACCTGCTGGCCTCGCGCGCCGTGGACCCGGACAAGCTGGAAGCGTTCCGGATGCAGCACATGTCGGAGGGCTTCGAGTCCGACAACCGGCACTCGATGCTGCACTCGGTCGCGTACGTCGCCTTCCAGGAGCTCGCCACCCGCATCTCGCACCGCAACACCGGCCACCAGTCCGGTGACCCGGTCTGCGACCGGATGCTGGCCCGCATCGCGCAGGACGAGAACCTGCACATGGTCTTCTACCGCAACCTGCTGGGCGCGGCCTTCGAGCTCGCCCCGGACCTGACGATGCAGGCCGTACGGGACGTCGTGGTCAACTTCCGGATGCCCGGACACGGCATGCCCGGCTTCGAGCGGATGGCCGCGCAGATGGCGATCGGCGGGGTGTACAACCTGCGGATCCACCACGACGACGTACTGAGCCCCGTGATCCGCTTCCTGAAGATCATGAACATCGACGGCCTCGGCCCCGAGGGCCAGAAGGCCCAGGAGGAGCTCGGCCTCTTCATGAACGGCCTGGACTCCGAGGCCCGCAAGTTCGACGAGCGCCTGGCCGCCCGCGCGGCGCGCATCGCGGCCCGCAAGGGCTGACCTCAGCTCCGGCCTGGGTACGTCCGCGGGCCTGACCGGTTTCCGCTCGCTCACCCGAGTGACGCCGATTGCCCTGGCAGAGCCGTGCTCTGCCAGGGTTTCGCGTCATGACCTCGCTCCGGGTGGACATCGACCAGCTGACCCGCCTGACCCGCGCCCTGGACGCTTCCTTGCTCTCGCTGCGCGAGGCCCGGCGGGCGCTGGACCACGTACGGGCCGACCAGCTCGGCACGGCGGACCTCGACGCCGCCTGCGACGGCTTCCAGGAACGGTGGGCCCACGGCACTCGGGAGCTGACCAAACGCGTCAAGCGCGTACGGGAGGGCGTGGACCGCAGCGCGACGGAGTACGCGGAGCTGGAGGCGGCCGTCCGCGAGGCCTTCCGCCGTGCGGCGGCCGACGCCCATGGCTGAGCAGCCCGCCCTCGGCTTCGACCCGGCCCCCGGGAATCCCGCGGCGGTCCTGGCCCTGACCAAGAAGCTGAGCGCCTCGGCCGCCTCCCTCGGCGAGGCCGCCCGCGTCGTGACCGCCCTGGTCTCCCAGAGCTCGGCCTGGCAGGGCGAGGCCGCCACCGCCTTCCGCGCCTCCCTCTCGGACGAGCTTCCCCGCTACCTCCGCTCGGCCCACACCTCCCTGGCGGAGGCGGCCCGCCGGCTCACGACCTGGCACGACACCCTCGTCGCGCACCGCACCCTGGCGGACCGCTACGCCGCCCGGGCCGCCGCGGCCACGACGGAGGAGTCCCTGTCCGACACCCACCGCCTGGCCCGCGAACTCGCCTCGGAACACGCGGCGGCGGCCCGCCGGGTGGCCCAGGCCCTGAACGCGGCCGCCGACCGGCTGGCGCCGAAGGAACCGGGCGTCCTGGCCTCGATCTGGCACAAGATCGTGGACGACCCGGGCGACGCCTTGTCGAATACTTCAGCGATCCTGGCATTTCTGGGCGCCGGCGCGGCACTGATGTGCCCACCTGCTGGAATGGCCATCATGCTCGTGGCCGGCGGGCTCTCGTTGGCAGCGCTCACGACTCACCTGGCGGACCCGAAGTTCCGGAAACCACTGGTGGACGGAGTTACGAAGGGTGAGTTCGACGCAGACTTCTGGAAGAGCTCGGTCACGCTCCTCGGCGACACCGCCGGCTCGGTCCCGGGTGTCGCAGCGGTCGCCTCCGGTGCGAAGGCGGGCACTGCAGCCGCCCGCGCGGCAATGGCCACGGCCCCAGAGGCCAGCGCGCTGACAGCCTTGTCGCCGGGGGCATCCTCCTTCCGGAGCACGACGTGGAGCACCTCGAACACACTGCGTGAGGTGGAAAGCCCCCTCACGGCATGGGCATTGCGATCATCGCCGCAAGTCACGAGGGACCGGGTGGGCGTGGCGATCGCCGGTGCGGGCGCGGGTACGGCGTTCCTCGACTACGCGTCCGACAGCGACGCCGTCGAGCATGGCTCCACAACAGCCGACGGCGTCCGGGTCTCGCTGGAAGAAGCACCCTCTGCCGTGGCGAAATCGCGCCAATTCTGGACGGTGGTGAGGCCATGACGCACAAGGACGGGATGCCGCCCGTCTGGTTTCGTCTTCCGCCAGGATTCCACGACATCGGGCCGGAGGATCGAGCCTCCTTGGACGCCGTAGCGCAGGCTCTGGACAGCCAGGATGCCCAGCGGGAACTGGCACAGCTCATGGACGGCCTCGACGAGCTGGCCGGGCTGGACGTCGTACACACCGCGATCGGGTTGCATCCGGACGACCCTGTCGGGGTCTGCACCTCGCTGTTCTCCATGACTGTCCGTCTCGCCGGTGACCCAAGTCCACGGGTGGCGGCGGCCAGAACCGCGCTCGGAATCGCGCGCTCCCCTCTGTGGGAGGCGTCCTTGCGCCGCTGCATCGATCTGGCGTCATCGCTGCCGTGCTATCTCATCGCAGGAACGCTGGCCCTGTCGGGGTCAAAGCAGCGGGTATTTCAGGCCAGGATCGCCGCATGTCACCCAGGCGGCATGCACGTGCTCGTCCTTGATCTCACCAGTGCGGCAATCCAGCACGGCGCCGCCTACACGGACATCCTCGAAGCGATCGCCCACACCATCAGCTTCACCGATCCGAATCCCAGTCCCTCCGCCGCGCCGATGACCTCGCGCATTTCGGAGCTGCTCCTGTGACGCCCGCACTCGCCAAGGTGGCTTGGGATCACACTCCGACCCCGCTCGGCTACAAGCAACTGGTCTTCCGCCGTGCCGTCTGGGTGCTCGGTCTCGGCGTACCTCCCGTGGTCGCCCTCGGCTGCATCGGCCATGTTCCTCATGCCGGGACGGGCTTCGCACTGATCACGCTGCTGGTGTCCCCCTTCCTGCCCTGGGTCGTGATCGCTTTCGTCCGGCGGCGTCGTGTTGCGGCCGTGCTGCAGGCCTATCCGTGGCAGGAGTTCCCGTGCCGCCACCCTCGCAGGGCATCGGGAAGTCCTGCCTCGATCACGATCCCGTTCAGGGAGGACTTCACGGCCACGTTGCGGATCATCCCCTTCCCCGTCGATCTGGTGGAGCTGGAGAACGGTCACCCGGACCGGATCTGGTTCGCGGGGGACCCCCGCTTCGGTGGGGTCGTGTCGCCCGTCGGGGGGCACTACCCCGTGCGGGTCGTGCCCCATACTCCGCGGCGGGAGGAGTGCGGTGGCGAAGGGTTCGAACTCGCGCTGCGCGTCGGGCTGGTGCGGCGCAGCGGGAAGGGGACGCGGACCTGATCAGCCGCGGGGGCGCAGGGCGAGGCGTTCGGATTCCGACAGGCCGCCCCAGACGCCGAAGCGCTCGTCGTTGGCCAGGGCGTACTCCAGGCAGGCCGCCCGCCCCTCGCACGCCCCGCACAGCCGCTTCGCGTCCCGCAGGGACGAGCCGGGCTCCGGGAAGAAGAAGCTCGGGCCCGTCTGGGCGCAGAGGGCGAGGTCGTACCAGGCAGGGGCGGTGGTGGTGGAAGCGGTGTTCATCGACATGCCGGAGATACTGACGGCCGCCGATGGACGTCCGATCAACGCCTGATCAACACCAGTTCACGGCCCCGCCGCCGACGCCCCGGCGCGGCTCAAGAGGAGGGGCTGACGGTCCGCGACCTGGCCGGCCGCCATCAGGTTCCGAGACGGCTCGTCCCGTAGGCCCTCACCAGCGGCAGACCTCTGGCCCTGACAACAGGAGAGCGGCGTTCCGTCAGGGTGGGCTTCGGCGTCATGGGCGAGATCCTTGCACGGCACTTGCTCAGAGCCCGAGTGATTAAAACGGCAGGCAGGTCCTTCTCAACGAGCACGGTCCGCCCAGGTCAGCAAGCCACCGCCGACTGTCTTCCATGAGAACGGCCGGCCCCGCGGGCGTTACCCCGGGCCCGGCCGACGGGTTGTCCCGGCATGACGACGCCTCTCCCCGGGCTCCCGGCCCACCGCGCCGGCTCGGTGCCCTTGGCCCTTCGCGACGACTGGGAGCAGCTGTCCATGGGCGACCGGGCGGCGTTCCTCGCGCGACGCGTTGCGGCGGGACGCTGGGCGTACGGGGCGCAGGAGGCCTGGCAGCGGGGTCGGCCGTGGCAGCCGATGCGCCCGCTGGTCATCGCCCACCGCGACTACGAGGCGCTGGGAGCGGTCGCGGAGCGGCTGTTGCGGCTGGCGGTCGACGCCTGCCGCAGGCGGGCCGGCACGGTGGGCGAGCTGCGGGAGGTGATGCGTGACCGGTGCCCGCAGCGGTTGCTGACCCCCGACCGGCCGCTGGAGCACGACGAGGTGCTGCGCGTCGCCCGACCCGATGTCCTGCTGTGCCGGGGTGTCCCGAAGTTCCTGGAGCTGAACATCTCGGCCACCATCTACGGGATCCCGGCGCTGGATCGCATGGCCGACGCCTACGCCCGGTTGTGGCCCGGCGCCGCCCTGTCCGCCCCCACCCCGGTCCTGGGCGCCCGCTCAGCCCTGCTGGCCGCCCTGATGTCCCGGCGGAGCGGGCCTGGTGGCCGCCTTCTCGTGCCGACCTGGCGCAGCCGCGTGGGGCAGGCCGCGAAGCTCGGCAACCGGCGGGCGCTGCGTGCCTACCTGCGGCCGACCGTCGAATCCGCCACGAGCGCGGGGCTGGACGTCGTGGTGGAGGACCTCAGCCGGTTGCGCACCGATGAGCACGGCCGTCTGCAGGCGGGCGGCAAGCGTGTCGACATGGTCCTCAACTGGTTCCACTCCTGGATGATCACGGATGACTCGGGCGGCGTGGACGCGATCGCCGCCGCGCTGGCCGCCGGCACCGTGGAGCTGTTCCTGCCGGAGACGATGCGGCTGCTGCGGAGCAAGGAGATCCTGGCCTGGCTCTACGAGGACCTCGACCTGCTGCCCGCCGAGGACCGCGATCTGGTCCTCTCACACGTCCCCTGGACCGCATGGGCCGGGCCCCAGCAGTCCCGCACGGACCGGGACAGCGTCGTGCGCCGCGCGCTGCGGGACCGGGCGGACCTGGTTCTCAAGCCCGCCAACGAAGGCAGCGGCCGCGGAGTGGTGTTCGGCGCCGACCTCGACAGCGACAGCTGGCGCGCCCTCGTCACCGAGAGCGCCCGGCAGGGGACCGTCGTCGTCCAACGCCGCGTGGAGGGTGACACCGTCCGGATGCCGTTCCTCGACCCTTCGTCCGGCGCACAGTGCGATCTCCGGGTTCCGTACGTGCTCTCCCCGTTCCTGGTCGGTGGCCGGATCTGCGGAGCTCTGGTCCGTCACGTCGGGCCGGACCGCACCGGCGGCCGGGTGATCAACCTCGGTGCTGGTGCGCTGGCCAACACCACGCTCCTCACGGCGTGGACGCACGACCGCAGGATCACCGACACCGCAGGATCTTCGACGGGCTGAACGGTCACGCGTAGGCCGCCCGTTCCGGAACCCCTCCGTCAGTCCTCGTGTTTCGCGCGGCTCGGCTGGACCCGCTTCGGTTCGCCCGGCATCTTCGGGTAGTCCGGGGGGTACGGCATGTCCCCCAGGCCGTGGTCGTGTTCGTCGCGGTCGGCGAGTTCCAGTACGGCGTCCAGGGCGAAGGCGTGCTCGTCCATGTCGGCGTGCAGATCGCCCAGTTCGGCGAAGCGGGCCGGCATCGTCACGATGTCGAAGTCACGCGGTTCCGCGTCGTCCACCTCGTCCCAGCGCAGCGGGGCCGACACCGGGGCGTGCGGGCGGGGGCGGACGGAGTAGGCGGAGGCGATCGTGCGGTCGCGCGCCGTCTGGTTGTAGTCGACGAAGATCCGCTCGCCGCGCTCCTCCTTCCACCAGGCCGTCGTGACCTTGCCCGGCATCCGGCGCTCCAGTTCCCGGCCGAGGGTGATCGCGCACCGCCGGACCTCGGTGAAGGTCCACCGCGGCGCGATCGGGACGAAGACGTGCAGTCCGCGGCCGCCCGAGGTCTTGGGCCAGCCCCGCAGGCCCAGTTCCTCCAGCAGGGCCCGCAGTTGATGGGCGGCCGCCACGGCGTGGTGGTAGTCGGTGCCCGGCTGCGGGTCCAGGTCGATGCGCAGTTCGTCGGGCCGGTCGGTGTCTTCGCGCCGCACCGGCCAGGGGTGGAAGGTGAGACATCCCAGATTGGCCGCCCACAGGACGGCCGCGGGCTCGGTGGGGCAGATCTCGTCGGCCGTGCGCCCGCTCGGGAAGGCGATGTGGGCGGTCGGGATCCAGTCGGGCAGGTTCTTCGGTGCCCGCTTCTGGAAGAAGGACTCGCCGTCCACCCCGTCCGGGAACCGTTCCAGGGTCGTGGGGCGGTTGCGCAGGGCGCGCGTGATGCCGTCCGCCACCGCCAGGTAGTACTCGGCCACGTCCCTCTTGGTGAGGCCGCGCTCCGGGAAGTACACCTTCTCCGGGCTGGACAGCCGTACCGTCCGCCCGCCCGCCTCCAGCTCGATCGCATTTCCGGCAGCACCCATGAGCGCCACGGTAGGCGGGCCCGGGCGGGCGCGCATACCGGGCGGGCCCGGACGTACCACCGCAGAATCGAAGGCATGGATCTACCGGTGATGCCGCCCGTGAAACCGATGCTCGCCAAGGCCGTGGCGAAGATCCCGCCCGGGATGCAGTACGAGGCCAAGTGGGACGGCTTCCGCGCCATCGTGCACCGCGACGGTGACGAGGTGGAGATCGGCAGCCGCACCGGGAAGAGCCTGACCAGGTACTTTCCCGAGCTTGTGGTGGCGCTGAAGGAGAATCTGCCCGCGCGGTGCGTCGTGGACGGCGAGATCGTGATCGTTCATGGCGGGCGCCTCGATTTCGACCGGCTGACCGAGCGCATCCATCCCGCGCAGTCCCGGGTCACCCTGCTCGCTGAGAAGACCCCCGCCAGCTTCGTCGCCTTCGACCTGCTCGCGCTCGGCGACGAGCCGCTCCTCGACACGCCGCTCACCGACCGCCGCGCCGCCCTCGCCCACGTCCTGTCCACCGCTCGGCCCCCCGTCCATCTCGCGCCCGCGACCACCGATCCCGCGCTCGCGCAGGAGTGGTTCGAGCGGTTCGAGGGCGCCGGACTCGACGGGGTGATCGCCAAACCGCTCGATCTGCCCTACCGGCCCGACGCCCGGCTCATGTTCAAGATCAAGCACGAGCGTACGGCCGACACCGTCCTCGCGGGTTTCCGTTTCCACAAGAGCGGTCCGATTGTCGGATCGCTGCTGCTCGGCCTGTACGACGACCACGGCGCCCTCCAGCACGTGGGCGTGTGCGCCGCCTTCCCCATGAAGCGCCGCGCCGAGCTGGTCGAGGAGCTCGAACCCCTCCGCATGGCCGACGCCGCAGGTCACCCCTGGGCCGCCTGGGCCGAGGAGGAGGCGCACGAGAGCGCCCGGCTGCCCGGCGCGCAGAGCCGCTGGACCGGGAAGAAGGACCTGTCCTGGGTCCCGCTGCGCCCCACGCGGGTCTGTGAGGTGAAGTACGACCACATGGAGGGCGACCGCTTCCGGCACACCGCACAGTTCCGCCGCTGGCGGCCCGACCGGACGCCGGAGAGCTGCACCTACGCCCAGCTCGAGGAGGTCGTCGGCTACGACCTCGCCGAGGTGCTCGGCCCCGTCACCTGACCGCGGGAGCCGCCGCGCGCGCCCCCGCTCCCGCCCCCGCCGTAGCCCGTGGAGGCCGCGCCGCCTCAGCCCGCCCCCCGCCCCTCCCCCGCCGTAGCCAGCGAAGGCCGCGCCGCCTCAGCCCGCCCCTCCCCCGCCTCAGCCCTCAGTGAGCTTCTCCCACTCGGCCCGGTCCGGCCCGGCCGCGTTCGGCGCGTAGTCCGGCCGCGCGGCCAGCCAGCGGGCCACCCGGGCCCGGACCTCCGGGTCCGCGTACGCCTGCTCCGGCGGGTCCGCCAGGTGCCGGACCCTGGCCCGCGCCCTCATCACCTCGGGGTCCTCCAGGGCGCAGTCGAAGAGCGCGGCCGTCTCGCGCGCCGTCCCGGTCCGCGCCGCCATGGTCGCGAAGCGCTCCCCGACGGCCGCGTCCACGCCGACCTGGAAGTCGAACCACGGCTTCAGCGTGCGGACCGCCCAGGCGTGGTGGTCCGCGGCGAACCGCTCCGAGCCCGGGTCCCGGTGCGCCGTACCGGCCACCCTGCACGCGGCCCACAGGGCGAGCGAAGTGCCCTGCCCGAGGGTCGGGTTGGTGTGCGTGATCGCGTCCCCGACCGGCACCAGTCCCGTCACGACCGGGCCCTGCTCGTCGACCAGCGCGCTCCACCGGTTGTCCAGGCTCGCGGTGGCCAGTACCCCGGACAGCGGCTCGGCGCCCAGGCCGAGCCAGGCCGCGCCGGGCGGGAAGCAGCGCGCGGCGGCCTCGAAGACGGCGGGGTCGCGCAGGGCGGAGCGGGTGGTGTCCCCGGTGTGCACGATCAGGGTCACGGCGAACACCCGGTTGTCGGCCGGGAAGACGGCGCAGCCGGCGAAGGTCCCGCCGGTCACCGCCCACGGGCGGCGCGGGCCCTCCGCCATGCCCTCGGGCAGCCGGTACCAGCGGCAGAAGTACGCCAGCCCGGTGCGGTGGCGTTCCACGACGGAGGGACGGCAGCCCGCGGCGGACAGCCAGCGCTCCACGCCGCCGCGCCGCCCTCCCGCGTCCACGACGAGGTCCCCCGGGTAACTCCCGGCTTCCGTGGTCAGTCCCGTCACCCGGACCCCGGGTTCCGTGGTCAGGCCGGTGACCGGCTCCCCGTACCGCGCGACGACTCCCGGTTCCGCGCGCAGGGCCGTGGCCAGCGCGCTCTCCAGCAGGATGCGACGGGTCTGGATCATGACCAGGTCCTCGTCACCCGGCCGGGCGGGCGGCCGTACGTCGAACCAGTCGAGCTCGTGCCGTTCACGTGCCCCGAGCCGGAGCATCTCCGCGTAGACGTCGGGCAGTTCGTCCCGCAGCACCTTGCGCGCGGCCCCGAGCAGGACGTGCGGCTGCGTCGCCTGCGGTACCGCCGGGCGGCGCCAGCCGAAGAAGTCGCGGTCGAGGGCGGTGCCGGGAGCCCGCGTGTCGCGCTCGAACAGTTCGGCCGTGTGCCCCCGCCGCGCCGCCAGCAGGGCCGTGGCCAGCCCTCCGACCCCTCCGCCTATGACCAACACATGTGTCATGTGTACGCCCCCCTGAGCCGCTGGACCGCCGCACCGTACGACGATCAGACCGCCCAGAGCCTGCGCGAAGGGAGCCGGACCGAAACCCGCACAGTTGTCCGGGACCGGAGCCGGGCGCTTTCCGCTCAGCCCCGCCCCTGGCCGGCGCCCGTACCGGCGCGGTGGACCTCCACCGCCCGCCGCGCCTCCTCCTCGATCAGGTCGTTGTTGATCGCGACGGCGGCCCGCACTCCCTGGGCGGCGGAGCCCGCGAGCTGCTCCATCGGGGCGGTCACGTTGCCCGCGGCCCAGACCCCGGCCAGGGCGGTGGCCCCGGTCGCCGGATCGGAGGCGACGCAGGTGCCGATCACGTGGCCGTCCCGCTCGATCCCGACGGTCGGCAGGCCCAGGCTGGTCAGCACACCCGAACGGGCCTTGAACCGCGGGGCCACCACCAGCGCCCGGCACTCCGCGGAGGTCCCGCCGGCCAGCGTCACCCCCGTCAGCCGGTCCTCGCTGACGGCCAGGCCGGTCACCTCGCCCTCGACGACCTCCACGCCCAGGGCAGCCAGCAGCTCCCGCTCCTGCGCGGTGAGCGCCCAGGTGTGCGCCAGCAGGGTGACGTGCGCGCTCCAGTGCCGCCAGAGCTGGGCCTGGTGCACGGAGACGGGTCCGGTGGCCAGGACCGCGAGCGGCTGGTCCCGGACCTCCCAGCCGTGGCAGTACGGGCAGTGCAGCACGTCCCGCCCCCAGCGCTCCCGGAGCCCCGGCAGCCCGGGGAGCTCGTCCAGCAGGCCGGTGGCGACCAGCAGCCTGCGGGCCCGGACGGTGGAGCCGTCCCCGCAGCGGACCAGGAATCCGCCCTCGGGCAGCGGGTCGGCGGCGACGGCCGTGCCCGGCCGGATCTTCCCGCCGTAACCGGCCACCTCCGCCCGGCCCGCGGCCAGCAGATCGGCCGGGCTCTGCCCGTCGTGGCCGAGGTAGCCGTGCAGGTGCGCGGCGGGGGCGTTGCGCGGGGTGCCCGAGTCGAGGACCAGCACCGAACGCCGGGCCCGGACCAGGGTCAGCGCCCCGGCCAGCCCGGCGGCCCCGCCGCCCACCACCACCACGTCGAACCGGTTGTCCATCTCGTTGTCGTCCATGCCGGCGAGGGTCCGCCCACGGGGGCGCCCTTGACAAATCATGTTGCCGAAGCGGCAAATGGAGTCATGGCCACCGAGGAGCAGGACGAAGAACTCGCGGGCGTGCTCACCGCCGTCGGGCCCCGGCTGCGCGCACTGCGCCGACAGCGCGGGACGACGCTGGCGCAGCTCAGCGAGTCCACCGGAATCTCGCTCTCCACCCTGTCCCGGCTGGAGTCCGGGCAGCGCCGCCCGACGCTGGAGCTGCTGCTTCCGCTGGCCCGGGCGCACCGGGTGGCCCTCGACGAGCTGGTCGGAGCGCCGGAGACGGGGGACCCGCGCATCCGTCCGCGCCCCTTCGTCCGGCACGGCTCCACCTACGTGCCGCTGACCCGCAATCCCGGCGGCGGGGTGAGCGCCTTCAAGCTGATCCTCCCGCCGCACGAGGGGCCGCCGCCCGAGCTCCGCGTCCACGAGGGCTACGAGTGGCTGTACGTGCTCTCCGGACGGGTCCGGCTGCTGCTGGGCCAGCACGACCTCGTCCTCGGCTCCGGCGAGGCGGCCGAGTTCGACACGCACACCCCGCACGCCTTCTTCAATCCGGGTCCGCAGCCGGCGGAGTTCCTCAGCCTGTTCGGTCCGCAGGGCGAGCGGATCCATGTCAGGGCCCGGCCCAGCACTCCACCGGAAGGACGACCATGACCAGCACCGACCAGCGCCCCGAGCGCCCCGAGCGGGCCGTCCCGCAGCCCAATGCCGTCGTCGGCGTGGGGCTGATCGTGGTGGGCCCGGACGGCCGGGTGCTGCTCGGCCAGGCGCACGACGGCCGCTGGGAGCTGCCGGGCGGCAAGGTCGACCCCGGGGAGGGCTTCGAGCAGGCCGCCGCGCGGGAGCTCGCCGAGGAGACGGAACTGCGGGCGGCCCCCGAGGGGATCCGGGTGCTCTCCGTCCAGATCGACGCGAAGTCCGGTACGACCCGGCTGACGGCGGCCGCCGTCACCACCACCGCGCAGGGCGTGCCCACCGTCACCGAGCCGCACAAGATCAGCCAATGGCAGTGGTTCGCCCCGGCCGAGATCCCGGACGCCCTCTACGCCCCCTCGGCGAGCGTCCTGCGCGCCTGGCGCCCGGACCTCACGACGCTGCCAGAGGTGACCTCGTACGCCTACCCGACCGCGACCACCTGACTGCGACCACCTGACCACGACCACCTGAGGACTCCCGGCCCGGCCCCCGCCGACCCGACCGCACCGACGCACCCGCAGCCGGCGCGCCGACCGACCGCGGCCAACGGCACGCCCGCCCCAACCGACGGCCCGGCCCCGCCGGAGCTAGCCCGCCGCCGCGGCCACCGTCACCAGCGTGACGGCCGCCATCGCCGCCTGCATGTCACGGATGGCGGCCCGCACGCCCTCGGCCGCCCACTGGCCGGCGGCTATCTCGGCCGTGCGCGCGGCGACCTGCCTGCGCGGCTGACCGGGAAACGCCACGCGGTGTAGTTTCGCCGAGTGGATGAGGGCGATCAGGCCGGCCGTGCGCTCGTCCGGCTCGGCGCCCTTGAGGACGGCGGCCGTGAGCCGTTCGCGCAGCTCCCGCTCGACCGCGCCGTCGGCCTCCGGGTAGAGGCGCACCGGGAACACGCCGAGGACCTTGCTCTCCCGGGCCGTGACCACGCCCCGCTCGCTCAGTCTCTCCAGCGTGGCACCGACCGCCTTGGTGTGGTCCTTCGTCAGCCAGTCCGTCACCCGGCGCTTGCTGCGCCCCCGCAGCCACGACCCGATCAGCAGGATCCGGCTGTCGAGCAGTTGCTCCCCGGTGGGCGTGGCGTCCGTCAGCTCCAGGTACTTGCCCGTCACCGACACCCGCTCCGCCAGGACGAGTTCGAGCAGGATCCCGCCCGCGGCCGCCCAACCCGCCGCCTGCCGCTGCTTGGCCGACCCGGACTCGTCGTCCAGGGACAGCAGCATGATCTCCTCTGCCAGTGTGATCCCCATGAGCGGTACCCCCGTTTTGCTCGTACGCCTCGGAGGAAGGAACGCCCGGCGCCCGCCGATGGTTCCACCGCCTACACCGGCAGCGACGACCTCGGCGCGAAGTTCCCCTCCCCCAGGTCCTCGGCCAGCAGCCGCTTGGCGATCGCGTCCGCCGCCACCCGCAGTTCGGCGCTCCGCGGCCGCCCCCTGTCCTTCTCCAGCTGGTCGCCGAGCCACTGCGCCCAGGCCTGCGAGATGGTCGCGGCCTCACGCTCCCCCGCCGGGGTGAGCGTGAGGAAGCTGCCCTCCCGCGTCAGGTACCCCTCCTCCATCATCCGGTCGAACACCGGCAGCAGTACCTCGGGCGGCACCGAACGCCGCGAGGCGATCAGGCCCAGGCTGGCGTGGCCGACGGTCCGCGTCAGCAGTTCCACCTGCATCACCGCCCACGCACCCCCCATGTCCAGCCGCGTGTCGGAGGCGTTCACGATCCCGCGCGCCGTCTCCGGGCCCATGTTCCGCACCAGCTTGCCCACGGCCAGCTCCAGCAGCTTGGCCGAGTCCCCGGAGGCCGTGGCGGGCGAGGCGAAGCCGTCGCCCATGTCCGTCGACCCGGCGCGGGCGCTGTCGCGCAGTTTCACCTGCTTGAGGAAGAGGGCGACCACGAAGCCGACCACCGCCACCGGCACCGTCCACAGGAACACCGTCTGCAGCGCGTCCGCGTACGCCGCGATCACCGGGGCGGCCGCCTCCGGTTCCAGTCCGCGCACTCCCTGCGGGCTCTGCGCGGCCGCGCCCAGCTGCGCCGGATCCGCGCCGGTGGCCCGGGCCGCCTCGCCGACCGCCGATTCCAGCGCGGGCGCCAGGCTGTTGGCGTAGATGGTCCCGAAGACGGCGGTGCCGAAGGAGCTGCCGAGCGTACGGAAGAAGGTGACGCCGGAGGTGGCCGTGCCGAGGTCGGCGTAGTCCACGGTGTTCTGCACGGCGATGGTCAGCACCTGCATGCACAGGCCGATGCCGGTGCCCAGCACGAACATGTAGAAGGACTCCAGCCAGGTGCTGGTCCCTGGCCCCATCAGCGACAGCAGGTACAGACCGACGCCCATCACCGCGCAGCCCACGATGGGGAAGATCCGGTAGCGGCCCGTCTTGCTGGTGACGTTGCCGCTGAAGATGGAGGCGATCAGCAGGCCGATGACCATCGGCAGCGTCCGCACCCCCGACACGGTGGCCGAGTCCCCGTCCACGTACTGGAGGTAGGTCGGCAGGAAGGTCATCGCGCCGAGCATCGCGAAGCCGACGACGAAGCTCAGTACCGAGCAGACGGAGAAGACCGGGTTGCGGAACAGCCGCATCGGGAGCATCGGTTCGGCGGCCCGGACCTCCGCCACGCAGAACAGCGCCAGGGCCAGGGCGCCGCCCACGAACAGGCCGATGATCACCCCGGAGGTCCAGGCGTACTCGTTGCCGCCCCAGCTCGTGGCCAGGATCAGGGCGCTCGCCCCGACCGTCACCAGCGCGATGCCGAGGTAGTCGATCACGGTCCGGCCGGCGGCCCGTACCGAGGGGATGGTCCGCGCGGCCGCGACCACCACCAGGATGGCGATGGGCACGTTGACGTAGAAGCACCAGCGCCAGCTCAGGTGGTCCGTGAACAGCCCGCCCAGCAGCGGTCCGATGACGGTGGCGACGCCGAAGACGGCGCCGATCGCGCCCTGGTACTTGCCCCGTTCGCGCAGCGGCACCACATCGGCGATCAGCGCCATCGAGGTGACCATCAGGCCGCCCGCGCCGATGCCCTGCACGCCCCGCCACAGGATGAGGAGGGTCATGTTGCCGGCGAGGCCGCACAGGAAGGAACCGGTGATGAAGATGACCGCCGAGACCTGGAAGATCAGTTTCCGGCCGAAGAGGTCACCGAACTTGCCGACCAGCACCGTCGCGACGGTCTCCGCGAGCAGGTAGGCCGTCACCACCCACGACATGTGGTCGCCGCCGCCGAGGTCCGCCACGATCGTGGGCAGGGCGGTGCCCACGATGGTCTGGTCGAGGGCGGCCAGCAGCACGCCCAGCATGATCGTGCCGAAGATGACGTTGCGCCGCCGCCGGTCGAGCACCGGGGGCGCCGCATACGGTGCGGCGGGAGCGTCGGCCGGGGCAGTGGTCACATCTCGCACTCTCACAGCGCCCCCGCCCCGCCGCATGCGCACTGGGCCGTACGGGGGACCCGTACGAGTGGCTCCTACGGGGGCCCGTACGAGGGACCCGTACGGGGGACGGGGACGCTGGAGCCCGGCGAAGGATCAGCGCAGGTACGCCAGGCCCGGATGGGCCGCCGCGTAGCCGTCCAGCAGCCTGCGCGCCACGCCCACCGAGTCCACCAGCGGATGCAGCGCGAAGGCCTTCACCGCGTCCGCCCGGGAACCGCTCGCCGTGGCCGCCAGGACCTCCCGCTCGACCGCCTTGACGGCCGTGACCAGCCCCACGGCGTGCAGCGGCAGCGGGGCGACCGCCACCGGATGGGCGCCGTTCGCGTCGACCAGGCAGGGCACCTCGATGACGGCATCGTCGTCGAGCACGGACAGCGTGGAGCGGTTGCGGACGTTCAGGATCAGCGTGGCCCGCTCGTCGCGGGCGATGGCCCGCATCAGCGCCAGCGCGACCTTCTCGTAGCCCCCGGACTCCAGGTCGCTCTCGTCGCGGTCGCCGGCCCCCGCCGCCTCGCGGTTCTCGGCCATGTACGTGGCCTCGCGCTCGGCCCTGGTCCGGTCCCAGGCGGCGAGCGCCTCCCCGGCCGGCAGCCCGGCCCGGCCGGCCTCGGCGTAGAAGCCGCGCTGCTGGTCGCGCAGGAAGGCGCCGCGGGTCTGCTTCGCCTCCTGGTAGGCCCGTACGGTGTCACGGTTGAAGTAGTAGTAGTGCAGGTACTCGTTCGGGATCGCGCCCAGCGAGCGCAGCCACTGCGCCCCGAAGAGCCTGCCCTCCTCGAAGGACTCCAGGGCCTCGGTGTCGGCCAGCAGCCGGGGCAGTTCGTCGCGGCCGCCGATGCGCAGCCCGCGCACCCAGCCCAGGTGGTTGAGGCCGACGTAGTCGATCCAGGCCTCCTGCGGCCGGGCGCCCAGCAGCCGGGCGATGCGCCGGCCCAGGCCCACGGGCGAGTCGCAGATGCCGATGACCCGCTCCCCGAGTTCCTCGGCCATCGCCTCGGTGACCAGTCCGGCCGGGTTGGTGAAGTTGATGACCCAGGCATCGGGGGCGGTGCGGGCGATCCGCCGGGCGATCTCGCGGACCACCGGCACGGTCCGCAGGCCGTACGCGATGCCGCCCGCGCCCACGGTCTCCTGGCCGAGCACTCCCTCGGCGAGGGCGATCCGCTCGTCCGCGGCGCGGCCCTCCAGGCCGCCGACGCGGATGGCGGAGAAGACGAAGTCGGCCCCGCGCAGGGCCTCATCGAGGTCGGTGGTGGCCGTCACGGCCGGGGCGTCCGGCACTCCGGCGGCGGCCGCCTGGCCGGCGAGCACCCGGGCCATGGCGCCGAGCCGCGCGGAATCCTCGTCGTACAGCGTCACATGGGACACCCGGCCCTCGGCATGGTCGCCGAGGAGTGCTCCGTAGACGAGCGGTACCCGGAATCCGCCCCCGCCCAGGATCGTCAGCCGCACGCCCCTACCGCCCTTCGCCCGTCACCGCACCGCGCCGGTGCCACGATCCGTGGCATCCCCGCCCCACACCGGCGGCGGGGCACCAGTGTCCCCCGGGAGGTCACTCCCCCAGCGGCGGCACGGCGCGCAGGCGGGTCGCCTGCTGGCGCGGAATCCCCGCGCCGCGGACCGGGCCGAGCTGTGCGCCCTGCGGTGCGGAGAGGATCAGGGTGATCCGGGTCAGCCCCATCTCGCCCAGCATCCGGCTGCTTTCGGCCACCATCCGGCAGCGCACCAGCCCCCAGCCCGGGTCGGGGTGGCGCACGGTGCGCACCGCCCCGTCCTGCTCGGCGGCGTCGGCGCCGTGGGTGCTCAGCCAGTGCGGCACCCCGTAGCGGTAGGCCGCCTCCATGAACGGGTCGCGGGCCACCTCCTGGCGGATGCTGCGCAGCCCCTCGTCCTCGGGGGCGCCGGCCAGCGCGTTCGCGAACTGGGCCAGCAGCGGCACGCACCAGGCCGGTTCGTGGTCCTCCAGCACCGCGGCGGCGTCCGGGTGGAACAGCACGAAGCGCAGGAAGTTGTCGTCCGGCAGGGCCGTGGGATGCGGCCGTACGGACTGGAAGAGCTGGTCGAAGGCCGAGTTGGTCAGCGCGACGTCCCAGCGGTGGTCCACCAGGAAGCTCGGGTACGGCACGGCCTCCATGAGCGCCGCGTAGTCGCACAAGTAGTCGCGCTGGGCCGGGTCCTCGGGCAGCCTGCTGTCCTCGGAGGCCCGCCAGGTGAGCGGCGGGTCGCGGTCCACCATGACGCGGAAGAGCCAGAAGCACTGCCGCTCGCTCATCTCCAAGGCCTCGGCCAGGGCGAGCAGTTTGCGGTCAGTCCACTCCTTGACCAGGCCCCGTTCCCAGTTCCCGTACGCACGGACGCTGATGCGCAGGCGTGCGGCGAGGTCTTCCTGGCTCAGGCCCAGTTCTTCGCGGCGCTGACGCAAAATCTCCTTGCGTCGCTCCGACCGCACGGCGCCGCGTGCCGACTCATCGCCCGCCAGGCGCTCCTCGCCGGCTCGGGCGAGGCCATCGGACGGGCCCACCGCTGCGAGATGTGGCACCGAGAGCTCCCCCTCCTCACGGTCTGGATCTTCATTGCCTTTGGCGATCCTGCTACCGACTTCATTCGAGTGTCAACTATTGTGGCAATTCCAGCCTTGCGACAGCTCATTCCCGCCACAGCTGTGGCAAGTTCTGGTCCTCCGGAGGCGGAGCGGATAGATTCCAATGGCCGACCACGTGCCCGTACCGATCTCGCGCGATCTAGGAGAACCACTGGTGACAGACGGCTTCCCGGCTCCCGTCGCGGTGGCCAACGCACCCCTGGCAGCCACCGTCACGCGGGTAGCCGAACTCGCGGGCAAGATGGGCCGCGAGCTGAACCAGGTCTTCGACCTGCGCCGGCTCTCGGAGGCCTCCGGCGTCCCCACGGACGTGGTCAGGACCCTGCTGGAAGGACGGCCGGCCGGCGAGCCCGATCTGCAGGCCCGCTTCCTCCAGCGCCTCGACCTGCTCCGGCGCACCCGGGTCAAACCCAACGGGCGCCGGTACACGCAGCAGGAGATCGCCGACGGCGCCGGCATGTCGCGCCAGCAGGCCGGGGCCCTGATCAACGGCGACCGCCGGCCCACCATGGAACACTGCGACGCGATCCAGCGCTTCTTCGGCGTCCACGCGGGCTTCCTCACCGCCCACGACGCCGACGCGCTGACCGACGCGCTGCAACGGACCGAGCAACAGCTGCTTCAGGACTTCGCGGGCCGCGCGCGGGAAACCGTTCCGGCCGCGGCCGCTTCGGCGGGCGATCCGCTGGCAAGACTCCTCCAGAACCACGGTGTGCGGGGTATCGCCTGGCGCGCCGCCCAACTGCCCAGCGACAAGCACCGGGACAAGGTGACCGAATGGCTGGACATGCTCCTCGAAAGCGTCAAACCGAACGAATCCTGACCCAGGCGAAAGTCTGGGTCTGATCCTTGAGTCCTGATCCGGATCCGCGCCGACGGGGAGAACGGTGAGCATAGGCAGAGAGCAGCGGCGGTTGTGCGGGGAGCTGGTGGCCGGCATCCGGCTGACCGCGCCCGTGGAACCCGTGGACCTCTACGCCGCCCTCTGCGAGGGCATGAGCAGACACCGTGGCCGCCGGGTGGACTTCCGGATGGCCTCGTTCCCGCCGGGGACGGCCAGCGGTCTGTGGCTCGACATGGCGGACCGCGATCTGGTGGTCATCGAGGAACGCACGGCTCCGGACCACCAGCTGGTGATCCTGGGCCACGAGCTGTGGCACATGAAGGCCGGCCACTGCAGCCACCACGTCGACGGCGCCGCCGTCGCCGCGCGGCTCCTGACGGACCAGGCGGACATCGGCGAGACCGTCCGCCGCGTCGCCGCGCGCACGCGCGCCGACGTCCAGGAGGAGACGGAGGCCGAGACCTTCGGCTTACTGCTGGGCAGCAGATGCAGGACATGGCTGGCCGGATCGGCGGGCCACCGGGCTCCGGCCCAGCGTGACCAGTTGGCGGGCCGGATCGAGGCCTCGCTCGGATACCGGGGGCACAGGAACGACCGTTGAACGGTGAGGACTACTACATACCGGCAGCCGCGATGGCGATCTCACTCGCCTTCAAGCTGCCCGCCCTGCGGCACAACTGGCGCGATCCGCTGCTGCGGTCGGTCTGCGCCCTGCTGACCCTGGCGGGAGCGGTGTTCGCCTTCGCCGCCCCGCCCACCATCGCGGCCGTCAACCGCTGGACCGGGATCGTCAACGTCTCGGCCCCCCTCGTGTACTGCCTGATCACCGCGTTCAGCGCCTCCTGCCTGGTCCTGATGGTCAACTGGCGGGGCGGGCCGCCCGAACAGACCAGACGCGTCTCGCGGCGCTGGATCCTGGGCTACAGCGTCGTCATCGTGATCCTGATCGTGATGTTCGCCCTCGGTGACACCCCCGTCGAGCGGCTGCGCGACTTCGACACCTTCTACGCCAACACGCCCTTCATCGGCCAGATGATCGCCCTCTACCTGCTGGCGCACCACGTGGCCGCCGTGGTGATGGTTGTCCTGTGCTGGCGCTGGTCCCTCCAGGTGCGCGGCTGGCTGCGGGTCGGCCTGGTGATCATCGTCTCGGGCTACATCTTCAACCTCACGTACGACGCCACCAAGATCTCCGCGGTCGTCGCCCGCTGGCTGGGGCACAACCTGGACGGCCTGAGCACCTACGTCGCCCCGCCGCTCGCCGCCCTGGGCGCGCTGATCAGCGCCATGGGCTTCGTCGTCCCGCTCGTCTGCCAGCGCCTCGCGGACAACTGGCACACCTGGAAGACCTACCGCCGGCTCGGCACCCTCTGGCACGAGGTGCAGATCTCCGCGCCCAGCGGCACCCCGTCCGTGCAGATGTCCTGGTGGTCCGCCGCCGAGCTGCGGGTGATCCAGCGCGAGTCGGACATCCACGACGGATTCCTGCACCTGGGGCCGTACTTCGACACGCGCCACCGCGACGGCGCCTACGAGCGCGCCGTCGCGGCGGGGGCCGACGAGGAGACCGCCCGCGCGGTCGCCGACGCCGCCATGGTCGCGGCCGCCGTCCAGGCCCGCTCCGCGGACCCCGAGGGCAAGGTCATCGTGGCCAGCGAGGAGACGGTGCTCGACACCGCCGACGGGCCCCGCGACCTCCTGAAGATCTCCCACGCCCTGCGGCACTCGCCGGTGGTCGAGGCGGTCCGGCGCCGGGCGGCGGCCTTGTCGGGCAGCGGCCTGTAGGCCGGCGCCTCCCACCGGACCGGACGGTTCCGGTCCGGTGGCCGACGGGAGATCAGCGTGCGGCGGCCACCGCCAGGGTCGGGAACAGCTCCTGGAAGGGTGCGGCCGAATCGATCCCGTCCCGTCCGTAGGGCGCGTCGAAACTCCACACCATGAACAGCAGGAACACGATCAGCGCACTGAACAGCCCGGCCAGCAGCAGCTCCCGCCCGGAGCGGCGGATCTGCAGGGTGAAGATCAGCCCGACCGTGACCACCCCGCCGACCAGCAGCCCGAACCACACCACGCTCGGGAGCGTGGACTCGGAGCTCTGGGTCCGCGAGTGCCGCGCGTCGTCGGCCGTGGCGATGTGGTCCAGCAGCGGCTGGTAGGCCTGCGCCTGGAGCTCGGTGGCCGGGCTCTGGTGGGTGACGTCGCTGCGCAGCTTGCCGAGCAGCTGGCCGCCCTCGGGCGAGGCGGTCTCGCCGGAGGTCAGCAGCGGCCAGTCCACGGCGACGGTGTGGGTGACGTACGCGTCCACCTCGCCGCGGATCCGGTCGCGGACGGCGGCCGGGTAGACGTCGGCGCGCTGCGTGACCTCGTACAGCGCCTGGGCCTCGCGGCGCACGCTGTCCTCGGCGGCGCCGCGCGCCTCCCAGACCCCCGCGATGGCCAGACCGAGCACGATCGCGTAGACCACGCCCACCATCATCGTCATGTACTCGATGACGTCGGGGGTTTCGCTGGTGTCCTCGTCATCCGCGGCCCGGCGGTGCCGGATCGTGGTGATGGTGAGGACGAGGGCGCAGACGAGCGCCATGGCGATGGCCAGGACCAGCCATTCGGACACGTGGATTCTCCCGGTGTGGATCGGTGGTGGGGGTGCGCGGAGGTCAGCCGCGGCTCTTGGAGCGCGGCCGCAGTGCGGCGGCCGCGAGGACGGCCGGGGTCGTGACGACCGCCATGAGCATCACGGTGGACAGGCCGTCGGGACCGCGCCGCTCCAGGGCGGCCGAGCGGTACGGGCGCACGTGGAAGGCGCTCGCGCGCGCGGTGGCGGCCCTGGGCCGGGGCGGGTCGGGGGTGTCGGCCGGGTCCGGCGCGGGCCGGTGCGGGCGCGGTGCGGGCTGTGCCG
The DNA here is from genome assembly GCF_040652415.1 of Streptomyces sp. NPDC048255. Classification (NCBI taxonomy): domain Bacteria; kingdom Bacillati; phylum Actinomycetota; class Actinomycetes; order Kitasatosporales; family Streptomycetaceae; genus Streptomyces; species Streptomyces sp. NPDC048255. The sequence goes on along the minus strand of NZ_JBEZMA010000061.1, from coordinate 55 downwards.
GACGGTCCTGGAGTGCGACACCTAGGTTCCGGCGCCGTCGGGGTAGCGGGGGTGA
>NZ_JBEZMA010000060.1:0-42689 GCF_040652415.1 Streptomyces sp. NPDC048255 | reverse complement strand
TCAGTTCATGCCGACGCACCATGACCGACTCATGCCCGGAACGGCAGCAGATCCACCACCCGGGCAAGAGCCATCAGACACCGCCTAGTGCTGTGGCCGGTGGGCGGGCGTGGCGGCGTAGTAGCGGCGGCAGGCGCGCAGCATGCCCTCGGCGGAGAGGGTGAACACGTCGACGAATTCCCGCTGTTGTGGCGAGAGGCGGCCCATCGCCACCACGCAGTCCCCTTCGGCGACGATCCGGGTGATGTGGTGGCGTGCGCCGGGGGCGGGGCGTTCCAGCTCGGCGACGCCCAGCGCGTCGGCGTGCAGGAGGGATCCGTAGCCGTCGAGGTCACCGGCGTCGAGGTAGTGGTACGCGAGGCGCACGTGGTCGACTCCGGAGTCGGTGACGACGGGGCTGGGCGGGAGCCTCCTGGCGCTGCGGCTGTTCATGGGGGGAAGTCCTTCCGTACGGCCGCACCCCGGCCAGGTGCGGCAGGTACACCGTGCGCCGGGCCCGCAACTCGGGGCTATCGCCTCCCTATCACCGCCCGCCACGGGACTCATCACGGAATCTCCACACCATGGACAATCGGAGAGTTGTTCGGGGAGACTGACCCCGCGCTCCACCCGTTCTCAGGCGTGCCCCCAGCTGGGAGACTCATGACTGCTTCGCCCGGCGGGGTGCCGAACACCCCGGATGCGGTGGTTTTCCGGATCCTCGGACCGTTACAGGTGACCGGCCGGGGCGGGCCGGTCAGGATTCCGCCGGGGCGCCAGGAGGTCATCCTCGCCGCCCTGCTCCTGGAGGCCAACCGGGTCGTCAGCACCGACTACCTGGTCGATCTCATCTGGGACGACGAACCACCGGACACGGCGCGCACCCAGGTGCAGATCTGCGTCTCGCGGCTGCGCAAGCTGTTCACCAAGGCGGGGATCGCCGCCGCCATCACCACCCGGCCGCCGGGGTACGTCCTGAAGACCGAGGGCGATCTCGTCGACGCCGCCCTGTTCTCCCACAAGGTCGCGGACGCCCGCACCCTGGGCAAGCAGGGCGGGATCGCCGATGCCGTGGAACTTCTGCGTGCGGCAGGGGAGTTGTGGCAGGGCGACTGCCTGAGCGGGGTGTCGAGCGAGACGCTGCGCAGCAAGGCCCTGCAGCTCGACGAGGAGCGGCTGATCGCGGCCGAGACCAGGATCGAGCTGGAGCTGGACCTGGGCCGCCACCACCAACTGGTCGGCGAGATACAGCTGCTGGTACGGGTCCACCCGCTGCGGGAGCGGCTGCGCGGGCAGCTGATGCTCGCCCTGTACCGCTCGGGCCGCCAGGCGGAGGCCCTGGAGAGCTACCGGGTGGGGCGCGAACTGCTGGTGGAGGAGCTCGGTCTGGAGCCGGGCGGCGAGCTGCGCCGGCTGGAGTCCGCGATCCTCTCCGGCGAGGTGGCGCCCCCGTCCCGGGCCGCCTCGGACGGCTACGGCGGGCCGCCGAGCGCTGCGCGCCAGGAGGGCGCGCCCGGGGCACCGTACGCGGATCCGCGCTCCGGCGCCGTCGGCCGGTCCGGCGGCGGCCCGGCGGTGCCCGGCGGCGAGAGACCCGGCGGGGAGAGACCCGGCGGGGAGAGACCCGGCAGGGACACCGAGGGCGGTACGGGTGGCGGTACCGGTGGCGGTACGCCGGCCCGTGCCCCCGGGAGCGCGCTGCAGGACGGGGGCTCCGGCGGACCCGGTCCGGCCTCGGCCGGCCCGCCCCTGACCGGCCCGGCGGGGCCCGGGCGGCCGGTATCCGGGGGCCGGCCGCGGGGCGGTCCCGCGGACCCGTTCGACGTACCGGCGGCGTACCGCGAGGAGACGCCCCGCCAGCTGCCCGCCGACACCTCGGACTTCGTCGGCGACGAGGAGCAGATCGGCCGGATCGAGCACGCCCTGCTCGGCGAGGGCGGGCGGCGGGCCGTCGGGCTCGCCGCGATCGTCGGGAAGCCCGGCACCGGAAAGTCCACCCTGGCCACGCACATCGCACACCGGCTCAGCGAAACCGGCTTCCCCGACGGGCAGTTGTACTGCGATCTGCGCGGCACGGGGGCTCCGGCCACCGCCGCGGAGGTGCTCGGCCGGTTCCTGCGGGCGCTGGGGATCCCCGGTCCGGTCATCCCCGAGTCGCAGGACGAGCGGGCCGAGATGTACCGGACCCTGCTGGCCTCGCGCAGGGTGCTGGTGGTGCTCGACGACGCCGCTTCCGAGAGCCAGATCCGGCCCCTGCTGCCGGGCAGCAACCGCTGTGCGGTGCTCGTCACCAGCCGGGTCCGGCTGACGGGACTGCCGGGGGCGTACCGCGTGGAGCTGGACGTCATGGACACCGCGCGGGCGCTGGAGCTGCTGGTCCGCGTCGTCGGGGGCGACCGGGTGGAGCGCGAGGGGGTGGCGGCCGAGGCCCTGATCCGGACCGTGGGCGGGCTGCCGCTCGCCCTGCGCATCGTGGCGGCCCGGCTGGCGGCGCGCCCGCACTGGACGCTGGCCTCGATGGTGCACCGCCTGGCCAACGAACGGCACCGCCTCGACGAGCTCACGCACGGCGAGATGACGATGCGGGCCAGCCTCTCCCTCACCCACGACGGGCTGGCGGCGGAGGACCGCCGGCTGCTGCGCCTGCTGAGCCTCGCCCAGGGGCCGACGCTGCCGGGCTGGCTGGCCGGGGCCCTGCTGGACGATCACCGGCCGTTCCCCTCCGACCTGCTGGAGCCGCTGGTCGACGTACAGATGCTGGACGTCGTCGGGGTGGAGTCCACGGGCGGGTTCCGCTACCGCTTCCACGAGATCATCCGGGTCTTCGCCCGGGAGCAGCTCGCCGTGCACGACGAGCCGGCCGCGCAGTCGGCGGCCCTCGGCCGGATGATGGGCGGCTGGATGTCCCTGGCCGAGCAGGCCCACCGGAGGATCTACGGCGGGGACTTCACGGTGCTGCACGGCACCGCCCCGCGCTGGGAGCCGCCGTCGAGCTGCGTGGACGAGCTGCTCGTGGAGCCGCTGGAGTGGCTGGACAGCGAGCACGCGAACCTGGTCCAGGCGGTGGAGCACGCGGCGCGGGAGCGGATGGACGAGCTGTGCTGGGACCTGGCGACGACCCTGGCGACGCTGTTCGAGGCGCGCGGGTACTTCGACGACTGGGAGCGCACGCACCAGCTCGCCCTGGAGGCCGTCCGGGCGGCCGGCAACCGGCGGGGCAGCGCGGCGCTGCTCAGCTCGCTCGGCGCGCTCTACCTCGGCCGCAGCCAGCCGGAGGAGTCGCGGGCCGCGCTGACCTCGGCGCTCGGGGTGTTCCAGGAGCTCGGTGACCGGCAAGGACTGGCCCTGTGCCACCGCGATCTCGCACTGCTGGAGCGGATGCGGGGCAACGAGGACCGCGCGCTGACCCTGTACGACCGGGCGCTGCGGGATTTCGACCTGGTCGGTGATGTGGTGGGCAGGGCCATCGTCCTGACCCAGAGCGCGCACATCTGGATGCGGCGCGGGCAGACCGCGACCGCGCGGAGCCGACTGGACGAGGCCCTCTCCATCTACCGCTCGGTGGGCTACACGGGCGGCCAGGCGCGGACGCTGCGCCGGGCGGGGCAGCTGCTCCAGGGTCAGGGCGAGCACGAGCGGGCGGTCCGGACGTTCAGCGAGGTGCTGGAGCTGTGCCGGGACGGCGGGGACGTGATCGGCGAGGGGCACCTGCTGCGGGACCTGGGCCACGCCTACGCCGAGATGGGGCGGGGCGAGGCGGCGCAGGGGTTCTACACCCAGGCGCTCTCGGTGCGGGAGCAGATCATGGACCAGGGCGGGGCCGCGCTCGTCCGGATGGACCTGGCGCGGCTGCTGGCGTCGAGCGGTGGCGCCGCCGAGCGTTCCCGGTCGCGGGAGCTGCTGGAGACGGCGGTACGGGCCTTCCGCGACCGGCGGATGGAGCCGGAGCTGGCGGAGGCCGAACGGCTGCTGGGCGGTTCGGCCGGCAGGCCGGGGACGCGCGAGGTGCCGGGTGCGGCCGGGGTCGCGGCCGGGGAGCGGGGCGGAGGGCGGGCGGGGGATCGGGGCGGGGCCGCGGAGCCGGCCCGGGCTGAGGAGCCGCTGAGGTCCGTGGATCCGCTCGGCGCCGGGGAGGCCTTGCCTGCGCTCAAGTCCGTGGTGCGCGTGCCGGCGACGGGTTCCGCCGCCGGGGTCTGAGTTCCGCCGTGCGGTGTCAGTCCCAGGGGTTGGTGTCGGCGGTGGTGCTCGGCGTCGGGGTGGCGGCCGGGGCGGTGCTGCCCGCCGGGGTGGCGGGGGTGGCCGGGCCGTCGGCCTGGGCGACCTGGGTGCCGAGTACGGCGGCCCCGGCGAGGGCGACGGTGACGAGGGCGGCGCGGAGGGCGGGGGCGAGGTTCATTTCGTGTCCCTTCGTCGGTGCGCTCCGGCTTTCCGGGGCGCTTCCTTCCTTCTGGACATCAACTTAGGAACAGCTGGAATCCCGGCACCGGCCCCGCTCCTATCCCCGCGCTATCACGCCCCGGCCCCCCGCCCGGCCGGGGAAAGGCGGCGATAGGAACACCGGCCGGGGCCCGTTCGTCCGGGGATGCCGGGGCGATAGCGGCCTGCCGACGATGGGAAGCAGGAACCGGGCCACATCACCCCAGGCCCCGCCGTTCCCCACCACCTTCGCCGGGAGCGCACACATGAACGGGCACATGACCGCGCACACGAACGTGCAGCACCTCTCGACCGACTCCGCCGCCGCACCTCTGGGATCCCTCATACGCGCCCACCGGCTGCGGATCGGGCTCACCCAGCGGGAACTGGCCGATCTGTCGACGATCAGCGTGAGAGCCATCCGCGACCTGGAGCAGGGCAAGGCCAGACGGCCCCGCCCCGACACCGTACGGCTGATGGCCGACGCGCTGCGCCTCGGCCCGCGCGCCCGGTCCGTACTGGAGGCGGCCGCCCATCAGGGCCGGGCCACCGGGCACGGGCCGGCCGAGCTGCCCGCGCCGCCGGCCGCGCTGCATCCGCTGGTGGGCCGGGACCCCGAAGCGACCGTCCTGGCCGGGGAGTTGACCTCGGGCACGGAACGCCTGGTGAACGTGGTGGGGCTGACCGGGGTGGGCAAGACGCGGCTGGCGCTGGAGGTCGCCGCGCGGCTCCACGCGACGGGCCTGCCGGTGCTGTGGCACGCCTTCCCCGGGGTGGCGGCCGACCACCTCGGCTGCGCCGGGGGCGAGCCGGCGGCCCGGGTCGCGGCGGCCGTGGCCGAGCTGTGGGCCGTCGCGCCGGGGCGGCCCGACGAGGTTCCGGGAGCCGCCGCCGGCCGGCTGGCCGAACTCCTCGGCGATCAGCCCGCGTTGCTCGTACTGGACGGAGCCCCGGCGGGCGCGCCCCGGTCCGACCGGCTGACCGGGCTGCTGCGCGCCTGCCCGGGGCTGCGGCTGCTGGTCACCTCCGACCAGCCGTGGGACGTGCCGGGCGAGCGGATCTTCCTGCTGTCCCCGCTGGAGGTGCCGGGCGAGGGCTCGGTGGACCCGGCCGCCGCGGCCCTACGGGTCTTCCTCGGCCAGGTCCGGCGGGTGCGGCCCGAGTTCGTCCCGGCCCGGGCCGATCTGGAACGGGCGGCGTGGATCTGCCGCCGCCTGGACGGGCATCCGGGGGCGCTGGCCGCCGCGGCGTCCTGGCTGGTGGTGTGCGATCTGGCCGCCCTGTGCCACAGCCTGGACGCCGACCCGGTCGCCCTGCTGGACCACTTGGGCGCGGGAGCCGGGGCGGAGCGCTTCCGGGCGGCGCTGCGCGAGCGGATGGAGCGGCTGCCGCACGGTGCGCGGGAGCTGCTGGCCGCGCTCTGCGACCGCTCGTGGGAGGAGTTCGCGCTGGCCGACCTCACCGCACTGACCGGGCTCGGCCTCGCCGAGTGCGGCCGGATGCTGCGCGAGCTGCTGATCAGCGGGACCGTCCGGGCCGCGCACGAGGACGGCAGCTCCCGGTTCCGGGTGCTGGGCCTGGTCCGGGCGGCCTGCGGGGCGGGCCTGGCGGCTGCCGCAGGGGCGTGAACTGCTTCCCGAGTGCCGGAGCAACTGCCGCTGGGGCCTGCGGCCCGCGGGTTGGATGACGTACGGCCGGACCGCCCAGCAGGCCGACGCAGCACCGCTCTCCGTTGGCGCCCCGCCGCTCCCCCGCCCCTGCATTCCCTGCCGCTTCCGGGGTCCTCCCGACGCTTCCGAAGCCTCCCAACACCCGCCGACCCCTTCCGAAGCCTTCCGCCGCCTTCGCCACAGAAACCCTTCCGAGGAGCCACTGCATGTCCCCCAACGCGTCCGACCAGGACACCGCGCACGGGCCGGCCGCTGTGCGGCTGCCCCTGTCCGCCGCGCAGCGCGACATCTGGATGGCCCACGGCCTGGACGCCTCGGGCTGCCGCTACAACATCGGGGAGTACCGGGAGATCCTGGGCGCGCTCGACCCGGGGCTGTTCGCCCGGTGCTGGTACCAGCTGGCCCGTGAGGCGGACGCGCTGCGGCTGCGCGGCACCGGAGCGGACGAGGACGGCGGTCTGTGGCAGCTGTTGCACGCCGAACCGGCGGGCAGGGAGCTGGAGTTGTGCGACCTCAGCGACGCGGAGGATCCCGGCGGGGCAGCCCGTACCAGGATGTCGGCGGAGCTGGCCCGGCCCTTCGACCTGGCGGGCGACTGGCTGACCCGGCACCTGCTCATCAGGGCGGGTACGAGCGAGGAGGGCGAGGAGCGGTGGTTCTACTTCCACGCCTTCCACCACCTGGCCATCGACGGCATGGGCGTCGCCCTGCTCGACCGCCGGCTCGTCGAGCTGTACGAGCGGGCCTCGGCCGGCGAGCCCTGGGGGCCGAGTCCCTTCGGCTCGCTGGCGGAGGTGCTGGCCGAGGACGCGGCGTACCGGTCCTCCGCGGAGGCGGCGGTGGACCGCGCGCACTGGTCTGCGCACCTCGCGGGGCTCCCGCAGACCCCGCGGCTGGGCGAGGGCCGGACGGGCGGAGCCCCGGTGCGGGGCGAACTGCCCTTCGTACGGCGGACGGTGGTGCTGGCTCCGGGCCGGGCGGAGCGGTTGCGGGAGGCGGCCCGCGCCCACCGGGCACCGTGGACGATGCTGATGATCGCGCTGGTCGCGGCGTACGTGCACCGGGTCAGCGGGGAGCCCGAGCTGGTGCTGGGGCTGCCGGTGACCGGGCGGCGGACGGAGGCGGCGCGCTGCACGCCCGGCATGCTGTCGAACGTCGTACCGCTGCGGGTTCCGGTGGAGGCGGACGGGTCGCTGGCCGGTCTGCTGGCCTCGGTGGTCACCGAGACCCGGCAGGGGTTGCGGCACCAGCGGACGCGGTACGAGGACATCTGCCGTGACCTGGGGCTCGGTGAGGGTGAGCGGCGGATCGCGGCGCCGCTGGTCAACATCATGGCGTTCACCCCGGGGATGCGGTTCTGCGGGTTCCCGACCACGCAGCACAACCTGAGCAACGGGCCGGTGGAGGATCTCGCGGTCGGCGTGTACGACCTGGGGCCGGAGGGCGGGCTGCGGATCGACTTCGACGCGGCGGGCGAGGTGTGCGACCTCGCCGCGGTGGCCGGGCACCAGGACCGGTTCGTGCGGTTCGTGGAGGCGGCGCTGGAGGACCTGGGGCTGCCGTTGTCGGAGGTGGAGCTGCTGGGGGAGGCCGAGCGGCGGCAGGTGCTGGAGGAGTGGACCGGCAGCCGTACCGACATCGGCGAGCGCACCCTGACCGACCTGTTCGAGGAACAGGCCCGCCTGCGCCCCGACGCCCGCGCCGTGGTCTTCGCCGACCAGGAACTCACCTACGGGGAACTCGACGCCCGCGCCGACCGGCTGGCCCGGCACCTCGCCGCGCAAGGCCTGGGCCGCGGCGACCTCGCCGGGATCCTGCTGGACCGCGGCACCGACTTCGCCGTAGCCGTCCTCGCCGTCGTCAAGACCGGAGCCGGATACGCCCTCCTCGACCCCGAGTTCCCCGACGAACGCCTCACCGGCACCGCCCACGACGCCGGCATCCACACCCTCGTCACCGACAACGGACATCACGGGCGGGTGAGCGGCCCCTGGAACACGACGCTGACCGACCGGGACCGGGAGCTGATCGACGGCTGGGAGTCGATCGACGGGCGGGAGGAGGCCGGCCTCGGCGTGGTCCTGACCCCTTCGGACGTGGCGTGCGTGATGTTCACCTCCGGCTCCACCGGCCGCCCCAAGGGAATCCTCTCCTCCCACCGCAACCTCGTCTCCACCCTCACCGCCCAGACATACGCCACCTTCGGCCCCGGCGAAACCTTCCTCCAGTGCTCACCCGTCTCCTGGGACGCCTTCAGCCTCGAATTCTGGGGAGCACTCCTCCACGGCGGAACCACCGTCCTGCAACCCGGACAACGCCCCGAACCCGCCCTCGTCTCGGCTCTCTCCCAGCAGCACCGGGTGACGATGCTCCAGCTGTCCTCCAGCCTGTTCAACTACCTGACCGACGAGCTCCCCGAGACGTTCAGCACGGCCCGCATCGTCTACACGGGCGGCGAACCGGCCTCCCCCACCCATGTGGAACGGATGCACCGGCTCCACCCGCACATCACGGTCACCAACGGCTACGGCCCCGCCGAATCCATGGGCTTCACCACCACCCACACCACCGATCCCGACCACCCGTCCCGAGGTCCCCTCCCCATCGGCCGGCCCCTCACCAACAAGCACGCGTACGTCCTCGACACCCACCTCGACCCCACCCCACCCGGCACCACCGGCGAGCTCTACCTCACCGGCGACGGACTCGCCCACGGCTACCACACCCAACCCACCACCACAGCAACCCACTTCATCCCCAACCCCTACGGACCCCCCGGCACCCGCCTCTACCGCACCGGCGACCAAGCCCACTGGGACACCCACGGAAACCTCCACTACACCGGCCGCACCGACACCCAGATCAAAATCCGCGGCTTCCGCATCGAACCCACCGAAATCGAAACCACCCTCACCACCCACCCCCACCTCACCCAAGCCACCCTCGTCCACACCGACCGCCTGATCGCCTACGTCACCGCCGCGCCGGGGACCGCTCCGACCAACGCCTCCCTGAAGGCCTGGCTGCGCGAGCGGCTGCCCGAGCACATGGTTCCGGAGCAGTTCGCCGTCCTCGACCGGCTGCCCCTGACCGCCAACGGCAAGATCGACAAGCGGGCCCTGCCGGCGGTCGAACCCCCGTTGACCAGCGGCGGGCGCGAGCCGCGCACCGAGCTGGAGGAGATCGTCCGGACCCTGGTCACCGAGGTCCTGGGCTCCCCCGTGCCGCTGTCCGTCGACGACAGCTTCTTCGACCACGGCGGCCACTCCCTCCTCGCCGCCCGCCTCACCCACCGCATCACCACCACCCTCGGCGTCACCCTCACCCTCCGCGACGTCTTCCAGCACCCCACCCCCGCCACCCTCGCCCGCCTGATAGGCGAATCCTCCGGGCGGGCCGTCCTGCCGCCGCTCACCCGGGCCGAGCGGCGGCCCGAGCGGCTGCCGCTGTCCTTCGCCCAGCAGCGCCTGTGGCTGGTGGCCGGACTCGGCGGCGAGGGGACCTCGTACAACGTCCCGATGGCGGTCCGGCTCGACGGTGACCTGGACGTCGACGCGCTGCGCGCCGCCTTCGGGGACCTCGTCGCCCGCCACGAGCCGCTGCGTACGCGCTTCAGCACGGCGGACGGGGACCCGTACCAGGTGGTCGGCCCGCCCGCGCCGCCCTTCTTCGAGGTCCGGGAGGTCACCCCCGAGGCGCTCGACGCCGGCCTGCTCGCGGCGGCCCGGCACTCCTTCGACCTCGGCGCCGAGGACCCGCTGCGGGTCACGCTCTTGCGGACCGGCGCACGCTCCTCCGTCCTCCTCGTCCTCCTGCACCACATCGCCACCGACGGGCTGTCGCTGCGCCCGCTCTTCGCGGACCTGTCCGCCGCCTACGCCGCCCGCCTCGCCGGGGAGGACCCCGGCCTGGCGCCCCTGCCCGTCGACTACGCCGATTACGCGCTCTGGCAGCGTGCGGCGCTGACGGGACCCCCGCTGGAGGAGCAACTCGACTACTGGAAGACGGCGTTGGCGGGCCTGCCGGAGGAGCTCGGGCTGGTCCACGACCGTCCGCGCCCGCCCGTCGCCGGGCAGCACGGCGGGGCGGTCACGGTGGACTTCGGCCCCGAACTGCACAAGCGGGTGCTGGAGCTGGCGCGCGCCGAGCGGTGCACCCCCTTCATGGTGCTCCACGCCGCGCTCGCCGGGACGCTGACCCGGCTGGGTGCGGGGACGGACATCCCCCTCGGCTCGCCGGTCGCCGGCCGTTCGGAGGAGGCGCTGGCCGATCTGGTGGGCTTCTTCGTCAACACCCTGGTGCTGCGTACGGACACCTCCGGGAACCCGACGTTCCGCGAGTTGCTGGGCCGGGTCCGCGCCGCCGATCTGGATGCCTTCGCCCATCAGGAGGCCCCGTTCGACCTGGTGCTGGAGGCCGTGAACCCCGTCCGCTCCCTGGCCCGGCATCCGCTGTTCCAGGTGTGCCTGGCGCTCGAATCGGGTCCGGCGGCGGCCCCGGACCTGCCGGGTGTGCGGGCGGGGGCCGCGGAACCGCTGGCGACGGGTGCCGTCAAGTTCGACCTGGAGTTCCTGCTGCGCGCCGAGGAGGGCACGGGGCTGACGGGTGCGGTGCTCTACCGCTCCGACCTGTACGAACTGGCCACCGTCGAGCGGATGGCCGCCATGCTGCGGCGCACCCTGGAGCAGGTCGTGGCCCGGCCGGAGCTGCCGTTGTCGGAGGTGGAGCTGCTGGGGGAGGCCGAGCGGCGGCAAGTGCTGGAGGAGTGGTCGGGCGCCAGGACCGACATCGGCGAGCGGACACTGACCGGCCTGTTCGAGGAACAGGCCCGCCTACGGCCCGACGCCCGGGCCCTGGTCTTCGCCGAGGACGAGCTCTCCTACGGGGAGCTGAACGCCCGCGCCAACCGGCTGGCCCGCCACCTCACCGCACACGGCCTGGGCCGCGGCGACCTCGCCGGGATCCTGCTGGACCGCGGCATCGACTTCGTCGTCGCAGTCCTCGCCGTGGTCAAGACCGGAGCCGGATACGCCCTGCTGGACCCGGAGTTCCCCGACGAACGCCTCACCGGCACGGCACACGACGCCGGCATCCACACCCTCGTCACCGACACCGGACATCACGGGCGGGTGAGCGGGCCCTGGAGCACGACGCTGACCGACGGGGACCGGGAGCTGATCGCGGGCCAGGAGGACCTCGACCTCGGTGTCCCGCTGTCGCCTTCGGACGTGGCGTGCGTGATGTTCACCTCCGGCTCAACCGGCCGCCCCAAGGGAATCCTCTCCTCCCACCGCAACCTCGTCTCCACCCTCACCGCCCAGACCTACGCCGCCTTCGGCCCCGGCGAAGTCTTCCTCCAGTGCTCACCCGTCTCCTGGGACGCCTTCAGCCTCGAATTCTGGGGAGCACTCCTCCACGGCGGAACCACCGTCCTGCAACCCGGACAACGCCCCGAACCCGCCCTCATCGCACACCTCGCGCAACAGCACCACGTCACGATGCTCCAGCTCTCCTCCAGCCTCTTCAACTACCTCACCGACGAACACCCCGACACCTTCACCACCACCCACACCGTCTACACCGGAGGCGAACCCGCCTCCCCCACCCACATCCACCAACTCCACCGACTCCACCCCCACCTGACCATCACCAACGGCTACGGCCCCGCCGAATCCATGGGCTTCACCACCACCCACACCACCGATCCCGACGACCAACCCACCACCACCGTCTCCATCGGCCGCCCCCTCACCAACAAGCACGCGTACGTCCTCGACAACCACCTCAACCCCACCCCACCCGGCACCACCGGCGAGCTCTACCTCACCGGCGACGGACTCGCCCACGGCTACCACACCCAACCCACCACCACCGCAACCCACTTCATCCCCAACCCCTACGGCCCCCCCGGCACCCGCCTCTACCGCACCGGCGACCAAGCCCACTGGGACACCCACGGAAACCTCCACTACACCGGCCGCACCGACACCCAGATCAAAATCCGCGGCTTCCGCATCGAACCCACCGAAATCGAAACCACCCTCACCACCCACCCCCACCTCACCCAAGCCACCCTCACGACCCATCCCGACCACCACCACACCCCGCAGCTGACGGCCTACGTGGTGTCGACGGCCCCCGAGCTCACCCCCCAGGACGTCCGCCTCTGGCTGCGCACGCTCCTCCCGGACCACATGGTCCCGGCCTTCGTGGTGATGCTGGACCGACTGCCGCTGACCCCGAACGGGAAGATCGACAAGCGGGCCCTGCCCGCCCCCCAGGCGGTGACCACGGTCGGCGGCCGGACGCCGCGCACCCCGCTCGAAGCTTCCGTGTGCACCTTCTTCACCGAGGCGCTGAACGCTCCCGTGCCGCTGTCCATCGACGACAGCTTCTTCGACCACGGCGGCCACTCCCTCCTCGCCGCCCGCCTCACCCACCGCATCACCACCAGCCTCGACGTCACCCTCACCCTCCGCGACGTCTTCCAGCACCCCACCCCCGCCACCCTCGCCCAGCACATCGAGACCCAGCTGCGGTCCGGCCGGCCCGCGCCCCGGCGGGCCAGGCCCGCCCTGCGCCGCCGCACCGACCAGGAACGGAGTTCCTCATGAGCCACGACCAGTACCCGGCCTTCACCCCCGCCCCCGACGACGTCGTCTGGGACCTGCCGGGCGAGGGCCCGCAGCGCACCTCGCTGCTGGTCCTGCCGCACGCCGGCGGCAATGCCCACGCGTACTCCGAGTGGCGCGCCCACCTCCCGGCCGACGTACGCCTCCTCATCGGCCAGTACCCGGGCCGCGGCGCGCGCTTCGCCGAGGACCTGCCCCGGGACATCGCCGACCTGGCCGGACCTGTGGTGGCCGCGCTGCCCGCCGGGAGCACCGAGAACCTGGTGGTGCTCGGCCACAGCATGGGCTCGCTCGTCGCCTTCGAGGTGGTACGGGCCCTGGAGGCGGCCGGCCGGGCACCGCGGGCCCTCGTCGCCTCGGCCTGCCGCGCGCCGTTCCTGGCCAACCCGTGCGCCGTGCACCCGGAGCGGCTGAGCGACGACGAACTGGTCGCCGCCATCAAGGAGCGGGGCGGCACCGACGACGGCATCCTTGACGAGCCGGAGCTGCGGGAGATCATCCTCCCGTCCATCCGCGCGGACTTCGCCATCGACGACGTGTACCGCTGCGAGGAGTCCGCGGCCCGGGTGTCGTGCCCGGTGACGGTGATCGGCGGGGACGCCGACCCGGTCGCCCCGGCCGCCTCGCTGGACCGCTGGGCGCAGATCACCGACGCGCGGTTCTCCTCGTACGTCCTGCCGGGCGGGCACTTCTACTTCCAGCGGCAACTGCCGGAGTTCTTCGCCGTGGTGGCTTCCGTGGTCGGCGGGCACACCGCCGCGACCGTCTGAACGCGCCCCGCGCCTCCAGCCTTTGCCGTTCCCTGCTCCTTCCCGCCCTTCTCCCCTTCCCTCCCCTTCCTTGAGGACTGTCCATGACCACGTACGCAGACGTCCCCGCCGCGACCGGGATCAGCCCGGTCCGCGAGCCCGGCAAGCCCGTCGTCGTCCACACCCCGGTCGGGGCCGACCTGGAGACGGCCGTCGCCTGGCTGACCGCCCACCGCGCCGACATCCAGGCCGAGTTGCTCCGCAGCGGCGCCGTCCTGCTGCGCGGGCTGCCCGTCGAGGACGCCGCCTCCTTCGCCGCCGCCCGCGACGCCCTGATCCGGCAGCGCGCCGGGTACAAGGAGAAGGCCACCCCGCGTACCGACTTCGGCGAGGGCGTGTTCTCCTCGACCGACCTGCCGGCCGTCCAGCCGATCCGGCTGCACAACGAGAACAGCTACACCCTGGACTTCCCCGGCGTGCTGCTCTTCGGCTGCGTGACCGCCCCCGCCGAGGGCGGCGCCACCACCGTCGGTGACATGCGCGAAGCACTGCGGCTGCTGCCGCCGGAGCTGGTCGAACGGTTCGCGCGGGCCGGCTGGCTGCTCGTCCGGAACTACTCGGAACTGGCCGGCTTGCCCTGGTACAAGACCTTCGCGACCGAGGACAAGACGGTGGCGGAGGCGTACTGCGAGGAGAACACCGTCGGCTACGAGTGGGTCGAGGAGGACGACTCGATGATCACCCGGCAGCGCCGGTCGGCGATCGTCACGCACCCGGTGACCGGGGAGAAGACCTGGTTCAACCACTTCGCCTTCTGGAACAGCCGCACCCTGGACCCGGACGTCCGCGAGGTGCTCGTGGAGACGTACGGGGAGGACGGGCTGCCCTTCAACACCTACCTGGGCGACGGCACCCGGCTCACCGACGCCGAGGTCGACGCGATCAACGCGGTGTACGACCGGGTCACCGTACGGGAGACCTGGCAGCAGGGCGATCTGATGATCGTCGACAACATCCTGTGCGCGCACGGCCGCGAGGCCTACAAGGGCGACCGGAAGATCCTCGTCGCCATGGGCGAGCCGGTCGCGCTGGCCGACTGCGCGCCCGAGACCCAGCCGTCCACCACCGTCTTCGCCGGGGAGTGAGCACCGTGACCGCAGTCCTTCCCGAGCGCCCCCGCACCGACGCGGCGCCGGGCGCCGCCACCGACCTGCTCGCGAGGCTCGCCCTCGCCCCCGCCACCCGCACCGCCGTCGTCGCGGGGGACCGCGAGCTGAGCTTCGGCGCGCTGCGCGCCGAGGCCATGCGGATCGCGGACCGGCTCGCCGCGCGCGGCATCGGGCCCGAGAGCGTGGTCGCGCTGTGCCTGCCGCGCGGTGCGGACCTCGTGGCCGCGCTGATCGGGACCCTGACCGCCGGGGCCGCCTACCTGCCCGTGGACCCGAAGCTGCCCGCGGAGCGGCGCCGCTACCTCGTCGAGGACGCGGGGGCCGATCTGGTGGTCACCGCCGACGCGTCGGGCGGACCGCTCGCTCCGGGGGTGGAGCACCTGGCGGTGGCCGAACTGACGGCGCCGGAGCCCGAGTCGGGCGCCGGAACCGGAACCGGAACAGGCTCCGCCTCCGGCTCCGGCTCCGGCTCCGGCTCCGGCTCCGGCTCCGGCTCCGGCTCCGGCTCCGGCTCCGCGGAGCGTGCGTACGTCCCGGTGCCCGTGGCGGGCGACACCCTGGCGTACGTCATCTACACCTCCGGCTCCACCGGCCGCCCCAAGGGCGTCGAGATCGGCCGCGCGGCCGCCTCCGCGCTGCTGGCCGAGCTGGAGGGCGCGGGCATCGCGCTCACCGAGGGCGGCCGGGTCGGCTGGAACGCCTCGCCGTCCTTCGACGCCTCGGTGCAGCAGTGGGTGCGGCTCTGCCGCGGCGACACCCTGGTGATGATCGACGACGAGACCCGCGCGGACCCGGCACTGCTGGCCCGGCTGGTCGACGAGCAGGCCCTGACGGATCTGGACATCACCCCCTCGCACGCCGAGCCGCTGCTGGACCTGCTCACGGCGGACGGCGGCCCGCGCCCGCTGACCCTGCTGATCGGCGGCGAGGCCATCGGCCCCGCGCTGTGGCGGCGGCTCGGGGAGCGCGGTGCGCAGGGCGTCCTGCGTACGGTGAACCTGTACGGGCCGACCGAGTGCACCGTGGACTCCACGGCCGGCTGGGTCGTCCCGGGCGAGGACCCGCACATCGGGGCCGTGCTGCCCGGGCTGCGGATGCGGGTGCTGGACGAGAAGCTGAACCCGGTGGAGGCCGGCGGGAGCGGCGAGCTGTACCTGGCGGGCCCGCGGGTGGGCCGCGGCTACCGGCGCCGGCCGGGCCTGACGGCGGAACGTTTCGTCGCGGACGTCGGCGAGGATGCGCGGCCGCGCGGTGGCCGGATGTACCGTACGGGCGACCTGGTGCGGCTGCTGCCGGGCGGCCGGCTGGAGTACCTGGGCCGGGCCGACGGGCAGGTCAAGCTGCGCGGGTTCCGCATAGAACTCCCCGAGATCGAGGCGGCGTTGACCCGCCTCCCGGGTATCGCGGAGGCGGCCGTGGTGCTGCGCGACGAGGTGCACGGGGCGCCGGGGCTGGTGGCCTACTACCGCACGGCGCAGCCGTGCGCCACGGAAGACCCCGCAGTCTCCGCGGCCGCCCTGCGGGACGGGCTCGCCGCCGTGCTGCCCGCGTACATGGTCCCGGCGGCCTTCGTCGCCCTGGACCGCTTCCCGACCACGACCAACGGCAAGCTGGACCGCTCGGCCCTGCCGGCCCCGGCCGCCGCCGAGCCGGTGGAGCCGGCCCTCGCGAGGGCCCGCACCGACTCCGACTCCGACTCCGGCACCGGCACCGGCACCGGCACCGCCTCCGACGTCATGACCCCCTACCAGCAGCTGATCGCGGGCGTCTGGGCCGCCGTCCTCGGGGCCGCGCGGGTCGGCCCGGACGACAACTTCTTCAAGCTGGGCGGCCATTCGCTCCTCGCGATCAAGCTCGTGTCCCGGGTCCGCGCCGAACTGGGCGTCGCCCTCCCGGTGAAGGCCGTCTACGCCAACCCCCGCCTGCGCGACCTCGCCGCCCACCTCGACACGCTCGTCGCCGCCGCCGCGAGCCACGACCGCTAAGGACATCACCGTGATCCCGTTGTCGTTCGCCCAGCGCCGGCTGTGGTTCCTGAGCCGTCTGCAGGGCCCGTCCGCCGCCTACAACGCCCCCGTCGTCCTGCACCTCGACGCGGAGCCCGACGCCGCCGCGCTCGGTGCGGCGCTGGCGGACGTGGTGGAGCGGCACGAGGTGCTGCGCACCGTGCTGAAGGCCGGCGCCGACGGGGAGCCGTACCAGCACGTCCTGGACGTGTCCGCCGCTCCGCGGCTCGGCACCGCCCCGTGCACGCCGGGCGAAGTCGACGCGGCCATCGGCGCGTTCGTCCGCCGGGCGATCGACATCACCGTCGAACCGCCGCTGCGCGCCCGGCTGCTGCGGCCCGGCGACGGGACCTCCGTCCTGGTCCTGCTGATCCACCACGTGGCCACCGACGGCTGGTCCGTCGGTCCCCTGCTGCGCGACCTGGCACGGGCCTACGAGGCCCGGCTGGCGGGCGGGGCACCGGGGTGGGCCCCGCTGCCCGTGCAGTACACGGACTACAGCCTGTGGCAGCACGAGCTGCTCGGCGATCCCGCCGATCCCGACAGCCTGGCCCGGGAGCAGCTGGAGCACTGGCGGGCCGCCCTGGCCGGGGCTCCGGCGGTGATCCCGCTGCCGGCCGACCGGCCGCGCCCGGCGGAGCCCTCGGGGCGCGGGGCCACGGTGAGCGCCCGGCTGGACGCGGCGGCGCACGGCGGCCTGCTCGCGCTGGCCCGCACCCACCGGGCGAGCCTGACGATGGTGGCCCGAGCGGCGCTGGCGGCGGCCCTGTCCGCCGTCGGGGCGGGCGAGGACGTGGTGCTCGGCGCGCCGGTCGCCGGACGCCCCGACGAGGACCTGTACGAGCTCGTCGGCTTCTTCGTCAACTCCCTTGCCCTGCGTACCGACCTGTCGGGAGATCCGGCCGTCGGGGAGCTGCTGCGGCGGGTCCGGGAGGCGGACCTGGCGGCCTACGAGCACGCGGAGCTCCCCTTCGACCTGCTCGTGGAGCACCTCAGCCCGGAACGGGCGCTCGGCCACCACCCGTTCTTCCAGGTGATGCTGACCGTGGACGCGGGGAGCGATGCGACCGGACCGGTGTCGCTGGGCGGCGGCGTCGGCGGGCGGCTCGGCGAAGTCGACCTGGACTCCGCGAAGTTCGACCTGACCTGGTACTGCGCGCAGCGGCACGCGGCGGACGGGCGGCCGGACGGCATGGAGATCGCGCTCCAGTACGCGGTGGACCTCTTCGACGAGGAGACGGCCCGACTGCTGCTGGAGGTGTACGTACGCGCTCTCGCGGCCTTCGCGCAGGACCCCGCGCGGCGGATCGGGGAACTGGCCCTGCTGACCGCCGAGGAGGAGAAGGCGCTGGCCGGGCGTCGGCAGCGGCTCGAAGCCGCCACCGCGCGGCAACCGGCGGCTGCCGGGCCCGTGCGGCGGGACGTCCTGTCGCCGCGGGAGGAGATCCTGTGCGGGCTGTTCGCGGAGGTGCTGGGCCGCGAGGCCGTGGGCGCCGACGCCAACTTCTTCCGCAGCGGCGGCCATTCGCTGCTCGCCAGCAAACTCGTCAACCGGATCCGGGGGTCCCTCGGCCTGGAGCTGGGCATCCGGGACCTGTTCCTGGCGCCCACCCCGGCCGCCCTGCACCGGCGCCTGAGCGAACTCGGCGGCGCGGCCACGGCCCGGCCCGCACTGGTGGCCGTACCTCCCGCCGCCCGGCCGGAGCGGATCCCGCTGTCCGCCGCGCAGCGGGCGCTGTGGCTGGTGGGCCGCATCGACGGGCCGTCGGCCGCGTACAACGCGCCGCTGGTGCTGCGCCTGGACGAGGTCCCCGACCGGGCGGCGCTGGCGGCGGCGCTGGCCGACCTCCTGGAGCGGCACGAGGTGCTGCGGACGGTGTACGGGGCCGAGGGCGGGGAGCCGTACCAGCGGGTCGTACCGGTGCCCGGGGAACTGCTGGAGGTGGCCGGGTGCGCCCCGGCCGCGCTGGAGGCCCGGATCGCGGGCCTGGGGCGGGAGACCTTCGACCTGGCCGCGCAGCCACCGTTCCGGGCCCGGCTGCTGCTGCCGGGCGACGGCACCTCGGTGCTGGTCCTGCTGATCCACCACATCGCCACGGACGGCTGGTCGCTGGCGCCGCTGCTGCGCGACCTCGGCGAGGCGTACGCGGCCCGGTGCGCGGGCCGGGCTCCGCGCCGGCGGGCGCTGCCGGTGCAGTACGCCGACTACGCCCTGTGGCAGCGCGAGCTGCTGGCCGACCCGGCCGGGCTGCTCGACCACTGGAAGTCGGCGCTGGAGGGGATGCCGGCCAGGACGGCGCTGCCCTTCGACCGGCCGCGTCCCGCCGAGCCCTCGGGCCGGGCCGGCGCGCACCGCGCGCGGCTCGGCGCGGGGGCGCACCGGGCGCTGGTGGCGCTGGCCCGCACCCGGCGGGCCAGTTTCTTCATGGTGGCCCGGTCCGCGCTGGCGGCGGCCCTGTCGGCGACCGGCGCGGGGACGGACCTGGCGATCGGGACGCCCGTGGCGGGCCGCCCGGACCAGGACCTGCACGAGCTCGTCGGCTGCTTCGTCAACTCCCTGGTGCTGCGCACCGATCTGTCGGGCGATCCGGCCGTCGGGGAGCTGGTCGACCGGGTCCGGGACGCGGACCTGGCCGCCTTCGACCACCAGGACCTCCCCTTCGGCCTGCTGGTGGAGCGGCTCGCGGAGCCCGGGCGGGCCCTGGGCGAGCACCCCTTCTTCCAGGTGATGCTGACCGTGCAGGAAGCCGCACAGGAGACCTGGCAGGAGGCCGGCCAGGAACGGTTCCGCCTCGGCGGCATCGCGGGCCGGGCCGGGAGCACGGACCTGGGCGCCGCCAAGTTCGACCTCGCTTTCCACTGCGTGGAACGCCGGGCCGAGGACGGCGCCCCGGCCGGGCTGGACGTGCACGTGCAGTACGCGGCGGACCTGTTCGACGCGGACACGGCCCGGCTGCTGCTGGAGGTGTACGTGCGGGCGCTGGAGGCGTTCGCGGCCTCCCCGGACGCCCGGCTCGGCGGGCTGGCACTGGTCCGCGCCGAGGAGGAGGGCCTCCTGGCGCTCAAGCGGGCCGCTCTCGACGAGGCGGCGGAGCAGGAGCGGGAGCGGGCGGCGGAGCGGGAACGCGCCGCCGGCGGGGGCCGGGCGGCGGGGACCGCGGCCCCGGTGTCCCTCTCCCCGCGGGAGGAGATCCTCTGCGGGCTGTTCGCCGAGCTGCTGGGCCGCGAGAGCGTGCCCGCCGACGCCAACTTCTTCCGCAGCGGCGGCCATTCGCTGCTCGCCAGCAAGCTCGTCAACCGGATCCGGGCCGTACTGGGCGTCGAGGCGGGCATCCGCGACCTGTTCCTGGCACCCACCCCGGCCGCCCTGCACCGGCGTCTGACCGAACTCGGCGGCGCGGCCACGGCCCGGCCCGCACTGGTGGCCGTACCGCCGCGGGCGCGGCCGGAGCGGATCCCGCTGTCCGCCGCGCAGCGGGCGCTGTGGTTCGTGGACCAGTTGGAGGGGCCGTCCCCCGCGTACAACATCGCGCTGGTGCGGCGGCTGGAGCGGCCGCTGGACCCGGCCGCGCTGGCCGCGGCGCTCGCGGACGTGGCCGAGCGGCACGAGGTGCTGCGGACGGTGTACGGGGCCGAGGGCGGGGAGCCGTACCAGCGGGTGCTCTCCGGGGCCCGGCCGCAGCTGGAACTCGCCCGGCCCGCGGACGTGGCTGCGGCCGTGGACGAGGCCGCGGGGCACGTCTTCGACCTGGCCCGGGACCTGCCCTTCCGGGCCTGGCTGTTCCTGCCGGACGGCGAGGGCCCGCAGACCTTGGTGGTCCTCGTCCACCACATCGCGGCGGACGGCTGGTCCACGGGCCCGCTGCTCGCGGACCTGGCGGCGGCGTACGGGGCGCGGCTCGCGGGGCGGGAGCCGGGGTGGTCGCCGCTGTCCGTGCAGTACGCCGACCACACCCTGTGGCAACGGGAGCTGCTCGCCGACTCGGACGCCGAACTCGACCACTGGCAGCAGGCGTTGGCGGGACTGGCGCCGCTGACCGACCTTCCGACGGACCTGCACCGGCCCGCGGAGCCCTCGGGGCGGGGCGCGGTCACCGGCTTCGCGGTGGACGCCGCCACCCGCCGTCGGCTGACCCGTGTCGCGCACGCGCACGGGGCCACCCTCTTCATGGTGGTCCAGGCGGCCCTGGCCGCCGCCCTGACCCGGCTGGGCGCGGGCACCGACCTGGCGCTGGGCACCACGGTCGCGGGCCGCTCCGACGACGCACTGTCCCCACTGGTCGGCTTCTTCGTCAACACCCTGGTGCTGCGTACGGACACGGCCGGCGACCCGGCCTTCGGGGAGTTGCTCGACCGGGTACGGGAGGCGGACCTGGCCGCGTACGCGCACCAGGACCTCCCCTTCGACCGGCTCGTGGAACACCTCAACCCGCACCGCTCCTCCGCCCACCACCCGCTGGTCCAGGTGATGCTCCAGGTCAACCCGGAGCCGCCGGCCGCCGACCGGGACTGGCCGCTGGCCGGTACGGAGCTCCCGTACGGGTCGCGGACCGCCAAGTCGGACCTGACCTTCGCCCTGAGCGAGGTGCCGGGCGGCGGACTGACCGGGGTGCTGGAGTACGCCACGGACCTGTACGGGCCCGCGGGCGCCGAGCGGCTGGCCGCGCTGCTGGTGGCGGCCCTGGAGCTGTTCTCGGCCGACCCGGCGCGCCGCCTCTCGGAGCTGCCCGCGCCGGCCGACACCAGGCCCGGGCGGCCGCTGGTCGGCGGCTACCGGATCGACCTGGCGCACGTCTCGGCGGTGCTGGCCTCGCATCCGGCGGTGGTCCGGGCGCGGGCGCAGGTCTCCGAGGGCCGGCTGACCGCGCACGCGGAGGGCTCGGTCACGGAGGCGGAGCTGCAGGCCTGGGCCGCCGAACGCCTGCCGGAGTACGCCGTCCCCTCGGCGGTACGCCTCCCCCAGGCGGCCCCGGCGGCCCCCGCGGCCACGACGGCCGGGGAGGACCGGGAGAACCGGGAGGACGGTCTGGCGGCAACCGTGCTGCGGCTGTTCGCGGAGGTCCTGGACAGCGGCGGGCTCGGCCCGGACGACAACTTCTTCAAGTCCGGGGGCCATTCACTGCTGGCGGTGCGCCTGGTCAACCGGGTCCGGGCGGAACTGGGCCGCGAGCTCACCCTCCGCGAGGTCTTCCGTCACCCGACCCCGGCCAAACTGGCGGCCCTGCTCATGTCCGCCCCCACCGCCCCGGCCCCGGCCCCCGCCCCCGCCCTCCGGCGCCGCACCCACGCGGGCACGCGCGTACGCCCGTAGGAGACGCGACGGGGCGGCAGTCGGCGGCGGCAGGACGGCGGCCGGGAGCTGCCGGGGCGACTGCCCGCCGGGGGCGCGGAGCGTACTTAGCGTGGGGGCCACGGAGTCCGCTCCGCACCCCCGTCCCCTCGCCTGGAGGCCCCGCGATGCCCTCGACCGCCCCCACCGCCGCCGCCGTCCTGGACGGCGGCCCGGCGATCAGCCCGGCGCCGCGCGTGCTCGACCGGTTCGACGCCCAGGTCGCCGCGGGCGCCGAGCGGATCGCGCTGGTGCACGGAGAGCGCCGGATGACCTACGGGCAGCTGGCCCTCGCGGTGGCCCTGCGCGCCGACGAGCTGGCGCGGGAGGGGGCCGGGCCCGGGCGGCTGGTCGCGGTCAGCAGGCCGCGCGGGACCGACGCCGTCGTGGGCCTGCTCGCCGCCCTGCGGACCGGCGCCGCCTACCTGCCGCTGGACCCCGCGGCGCCGCCCGCCCGGAACGCCTCGATCCTCGCCGACTGCACCGGGTCGGAAGTCGCCCCCGCCGAGGGGGAGTCCGTGCTCCCCGGGGGCGGGGTTCCCGAGGACGCCGCCTACGTCATCTACACCTCCGGTTCCACCGGCACGCCGAACGGGGTCGTCGTCGGACACGGGGCCCTGGCCCAGTTCGTCACCGGTGCGGGCGAGCGGTACGGGATCACCGCCGAGGACCGGGTGCTCCAGTTCGCGCCGCTGCACTTCGACGCCAGCGTCGAGGAGATCTTCCTGAGCCTCGGCTCCGGCGCCCGGCTCGTGCTGCGCGACGAGGAGATGCTGGACGTGCCGGGGCTGCTGGCCGGGTGCGAGGAGCACGGCATCACCGTGCTGGACCTGCCCACCGCCTACTGGCACGAGCTGGCGCACGCCCTCGCCGCCGGGATCGCCACCCTCCCGCCCACCCTCCGCACGGTGGTCATCGGCGGGGAGGCCGCGCTGCCCGAGCGGGTGGCGCAGTGGTGCCGGGCCGTGGACGGCGAGCGGGTGCGCCTGCTCAACACGTACGGTCCCACCGAGGCGACCGTCGTGGCCACGGTGGCCGACCTCTCCGGGTACGAGGGCGGGCCGGTGCCCATCGGGGAGCCCCTGCCGGGCGTCCGGGCCGCTGTGGTCGACGGGGAACTGTGGCTGCTGGGCGGGGCGTTGGCGCACGGCTACCTGGGCCGGCCCGAGCTGACCGGGCGCCGCTTCGCCGCCCTGGGCGGGGAGCGCGCGTACCGCACCGGCGACCTGGTGACCGTACGGCCGGACGGGCAGCTCGGCTTCCAGGGGCGGGCCGACGACGAGGTGAAGATCAACGGGCACCGGGTGGACCCCGCCTCCGTGGAGTCGGTGCTGACCTCGCACCCCTGGGTGCGCGAGGCGGCCGTCGTGCCCAGGGAGAGCCCGGACGGCGGCAAGCGGCTGGTCGCCTTCGTGTTCGCCGACGAGGGGGTGTCCACCGGGGAACTCCGGGAGCTGCTGCGGGCGGAGCTGCCCGCGGCGGCCGTACCCGGCACGCTGACGCTGATGGCGGGCCCGCTGCCCCGGACCTCCTCGGGGAAGATCGACCGGAAGTCCCTGCGGGACGCCTCCGGTCAGAGCGCGCAGGACGCCCACGCCGCCTACGCCGTCTTCGCCGGGCCGGTGCTGCCCGCCGAGGACCGGGTTCCGCTGTCCTTCGCTCAGCGGCGGCTGTGGTTCCTGGCCGGGCTGGAGGGGCCGTCGGCCACCTACAACCTGCCGGTGGTGGTGCGGCTGGACGAGGTGCCCGACACGGCCGCCCTGGAGGCCGCGCTCGCCGACGTGGTGGAGCGGCACGAGGTGCTGCGGACCGTGTACCCGGCCGTGGACTCCGAGCCGTACCAGCACGTCCTCGAAGCGCCGCCCGTACCGCTGGAGGTACAGGAGTGCGCGTCGCGGGAGGTGGCGGCCCTGGTGGCCGCCTTCACCGGAGCCGCCTTCGACCTCGCCACCCAACTGCCCGTCCGCGCCCGGCTCTTCCTGCCCGGGGACGGCTCCGCCACCCTCGCCCTGCTGACCCACCACATCGCCACCGACGGCTGGTCCGTCACCCCCCTGCTCCGCGACCTCGGGGAGGCGTACGCGGCCCGGCTGGCTGGCGGCGCACCCGGGTGGGAGCCGCTGCCGGTGCAGTACGCCGACTACACGCTGTGGCAGCAGGAGCTCCTCGCCGATCCGTCGGGTCTGCTCGCCCACTGGCGGACAGCCCTCGACGGGATGCCGGCCGTGCTCGACCTGCCGGCCGACCGGCCGCGGCCCGCGGAGCCGACCGGCGAGGGCGCGACGCTCGTCGCCCGACTCGGCGAGGACGTCCACCGCAGGCTCGGCGCCCTCGGCGCGGAGCGCGGCGCGAGCCTGCTGATGGTGCTCCAGCCCGCGCTGGCCCTGGCGCTGGCCGCCGTCGGCACCGGCTCAGACGTGGCGATCGGCACCCCGGTCGCGGGGCGCGGGGACGAGGCCCTGGACGCCCTGGTCGGCATCTTCGTCAACACCCTGGTCCTGCGCACCGATGTCTCCGGCGACGCGCCCTACGCGGAGCTGGTGGACCGGGCCCGCGACACGGACCTCGCCGCCTACGCCCACCAGGAACTCCCCTTCGACCTGCTGGTGGAGCACCTGGCCCCCGAACGCGCCCTCGCCGTCAACCCGTTCTTCCAGGTGATGCTGACCGCGCAGGAGCAGGGAGAGTCCTCCTTCTCGCTGGGCGGCGGCGCACTGACCGGCCGGTTCACGGAACCGGGCCTGGAGGCCGCCAAGTTCGACCTCAGCGTCTCCTGCGTGGAGCTCCCCGGCGGCGGGCTGGAGGTGTGGTGGCAGTACGCGGTGGACCTGTTCGACGCGGACACCGCGCGGCTGCTGCTGGACCTGTTCGTCCGGGCGCTGGACCGCGCGGCGGCCGATCCGTACGCGCCCTGCGGTGAACTGCCGCTGCTCACCGAGGAGGAGGGCCACGAGGTGGCGCGGCTGCGGGCCGGGCTCGCGACGGCCCGGGAAGAGCAGCGCCAGGCCCGGCAGGCCGCCGCGGCTGCCGCGCCCGCCGGGCACTCCCCGGCCCAGGAGGAGCTGTGCCGGCTGTTCGCGGAGGTGATCGGGCTCGACCGGGTGGAGCCGCACGAGAACTTCTTCTCGGTCGGCGGGCACTCGATGACGGGGGTGCGGCTCGTCAACCGGATCCGGGCCGTGCTCGGCGTCGAGGCGCGGATCCGGGACCTGTTCCTGGCCCCGACCCCCGCCGAACTGGCGCTGCGGCTGGTCCGGGACAGCGCCCCGGCCGGGCGGCCCGCGCTGGTCCGCGTACCGCAGGAGGCGCGGCCGGAGCGGATCCCGCTGTCGTACGCGCAGCGCAGGCTGTGGTTCGTGGACCAGCTGGAGGGGCCGAGCCGTTCCTACACCATCCCCTTCGCGCTGCGGCTGAAGCGGCCGCTGGACCCGGCCGTGCTGGCCGAGGCCCTGGCGGACGTGGCCGGCCGGCACGAGGTGCTGCGGACGGTGTACCCGGCGGTGGACGGGCAGCCGTACCAGCGCGTCGTGGAGGCGGCGCGGCCGGTACTGGAGCGGGTCACCGCGGCCCCGGACGGGCTGGAGGCGGCGATCGACGCGGCCGCCGGGCACGTCTTCGACCTCGCGGACGAACTGCCGCTGCGGGCCTCGCTGATCGACACCACCGACGGGGGCGGCGGCGAGGTACAGGTATTGGTGCTGCTCGTGCACCACATCGCCGCCGACGGCTGGTCCACCGGACCGCTGATCCGCGATCTGGCGGCCGCCTACGAGGCCCGGCTGGCGGGATCGGCGCCCGCCCGGCAACCGCTGCCGGTGCAGTACACCGACTACACCCTGTGGGAGCGCGAGGTCCTGGAGGGGGAGGCGGCCGCCGCGCACATCGCCTACTGGAAGGACTCCCTGGCGGACGCGCCGCCCGCGCTGGAGCTGACCGGCGCCCGTACCCGGCCCGCCGAGGCCTCGCACCGCGGCGACACGACCCCGCTGGAGCTGGACGCCGCCACGCACGCCCGCCTGGAGGCGCTGGCGCTGGAGCACGGGGCCACCCTGTTCATGGTGGTCCAGGCCGCGTTCGCCGCCGCCCTCACCCGGCACGGCGCGGGCACCGACCTGCCGCTCGGCACGGTGGTCGCGGGCCGCGACGACGAGGCCCTCGACGACCTGGTCGGCTTCTTCGTCAACACCCTCGTGCTGCGCTGCGACACCTCCGGCGACCCGCTCTTCACCGAGCTGCTCGGCCGGGTCCGGGACACCGACCTCGCCGCCTACGCCCACCAGGACCTCCCCTTCGACCTGGTCGTCGAACAGCTGAACCCGGTGCGCTCCACCGCCCACCATCCCCTGGTCCAGGCGGTCGTCCAGGTCGAGCCGGCCGAGCCGCCGGCCCCGGCGGACGGGGCCCTGGCCGGCACCCCGCTCGGTGCGGCCTCCGGGTTCACCAAGTTCGACCTGACCGTGTCCCTGCGCGAGGCGCGCGGTGCGGACGGGACCCCGGGCGGGCTGGCCGGCGTACTCGAATACGCGACGGACCTGTACGACGGGGCGACGGCGGCGGTGCTCGCCGGGCATCTGGCGCGCATCCTGCGGGCGGTGGCCGAGGACCCGCACCGGCGGATCGGTGACCTGCCGCTGCTCTCGCCCGAGGACGAGGACCGGCTGGTCACGCGGTACAACGACACGGCGGTGCCGCAGGCCGCCTGCGGGCTGGTGCACGAGCGGTTCACGGCGCAGGCCCGCCGCACCCCGCACCGGACCGCGCTGTCGTACGGGGAGGAGACCCTCAGCTACGCCGCGCTGGACGCCCGGGCCAACGCCCTCGCGCACCGGCTGATCGAGGCCGGGGTGGGCCGGGGCGGTGCGGTGGGGCTGCTGCTGGACCGCAGCCCGCACCTGCTGGTGGCCGCGCTGGCGGTGCTCAAGTGCGGGGCCGCGTACGTACCGCTGGACCCGCGGCTGCCGGACGCCCGGGTGGCCGTGGTCATGGCGGACGTGGGCGCCCGGGTCCTGCTCACGCAGGAGGCGCACGCCGGCTCGGCGCCCGTGCGCCGCCAGCTCGACGCAGGCGCCCGGGTGCTGTCCGTGGACACGCCCGTGGCGGGCTACCCGGGGACCGATCCCGGCGTGGCCGTCGGCGAGGACGAGCTGATGTACGTCATGTTCACCTCCGGCTCGACCGGCCGTCCCAAGGGCGTCGGGGTCACCCACCGCAACGTGGTGGAGCTCGTCACCGACCGCTGCTGGGACCTGACCAACCACCGCCGGATGCTGGTCCATTCGGCGATCGGCTTCGACGCCTCCACCTACGAGCTGTGGGTGCCGCTGCTGAACGGCGGACAGCTGGTCATCGCCCCGGGCGACGGCACGGACGTCGCCGAACTCGACCACACCATCCGCACCTACGACGTCACCGCCGCCTACTTCACCATGGGCCTGTTCCACATCATGGCTGACGAGGGCCTGGACACCCTCAAACTCCTCGACGAGGTGTGGACCGGCGGCGACGTGGCCTCGCCGAGCGCCCTCCAGCGGGTCCTGGACCACTGCCCCGACACGGTGCTCGTGCACTCGTACGGCCCCACCGAGACCACCTTCGCCTCGCACCAGCAGCGCTTCCCGCTCGACCGGCGGGTCGTCCAGGGCGTCTACCTGGGCGCGGCCCTCGACAACACGCGCGTCCACGTCCTGGACGAGCGGCTGCGCCCGGTCCCGGCCGGGGTCGCCGGCGAGATGTACATCGCCGGTACGCAGGTGGCCCGCGGCTACCTCGGCCGGCCCGGGCTGACGGCGGAGCGGTTCGTCGCCGACCCGTTCGGCGCGGACGGCGGCCGGATGTACCGCACCGGCGACCTGGTGCACTGGACCCCGGCGGGTGACCTGCGGTTCCTGGGGCGGGCCGACGGGCAGATCAAGCTCCGCGGCTTCCGCATCGAGCCCGGCGAGATCGAGGAGACCCTCGCCCGCCATCCGGGCGTGGGCCAGGCCGCCGTGGTGGTCTTCGAGGACCGCCCGGGCGGCAAGCGGCTCGTGGCGTACGCCGTCCCGCGCGCCGGCCACACCCTCGACGAGGCCGCGCTGCTGCGGTGGGCGGCGGACGAACTCCCCGAGCACATGGTGCCCTCGGCCCTCGTCCTGCTCGACGGCATCCCCCTGACCGTCAACGGCAAACCCGACCGGGCGGCGCTGCCCGCGCCCGCCCCGGCCGTACGGGCGGCGGGGCGCCCGGCGCGCACCCCGCGCGAGGAGGTCCTGTGCGGCCTGTTCGCCGAGGTCCTGGGGGTGGAGGGGGTCGGCATCGACGACAACTTCTTCGCGCTGGGCGGGCATTCGCTGCTCGGGGTGCGCCTGGTGAGCCGGATGCGGACCGTCCTGGGGCTGGAGCGCGGCGTACGGGACCTGTTCCGCACCCCGACGGTGGCGGGGCTGCTGGGCGACGAGCCCAGCGGCTTCGACCCGATGGGGGTGCTGCTCCCCCTCAACACCCGGGGCGCGCGGCAGCCGTTGTTCTGCATCCACCCCGGCACCGGCGTGGGCTGGCCGTACGCCGGGCTCGCCCAGCACCTCGGGCCGGACCAGCCGCTGTACGCGATCCAGGCGCGGGCCCTGAGCGAGCTCGGCCACTCCCCGGAGACGGTCGAGGAGATGGTGGCGGACTACCTGCCGCTGATCCGCGAGGTCCAGCCGCACGGCCCGTACCGCTTCCTCGGCTGGTCCTTCGGCGGCACGGTCGCGCACGCCCTGGCCGTCCGGCTGGCCGAACTCGGCGAACGCACCGACCTGCTGGCGATGATGGACGTCCACCTGCTGCCGACGGAGCCTGAGCGGCGCCGGATGACCCCCGCGCAGAAGCGGGACATGCTGGTCGGGGACGCCTCCGAGGCACCGGAGGACGCGCCCTTCGACGTGGACGCGCTCATCGGGCTGGTCCGGCTGAAGGACCCCGTCCTCGGGGCCTTCTCGGACGAGGAGATCCGGTCCGTCATCGGCGCCTCCATCAACCACGCCGAAATCATGAACCTGTACGCCCCGCGCCCCGTCGCCACCGACATGGTGTTCCTGGCGGCCATCGAGGACGGGGAGACGGAGAACACACTCGCGCAGCACTGGATTCCCTATGTCGAGGGCCGCGTGGAGAACCATGTCATCGGGGTCCCGCACACCAGAATGGGTGAGCCGGAACCCCTCGCACTGATCGGCCGCATCCTTTCCGAGAAATTGAGGAGTCTGTCATGACCAATCCTTTCGACGACACCGAGGGCACCTTCCACGTCGTGGTGAACGAGGAGGGACAGCACGCCCTGTGGCCCGTGTTCGCCGCTGTTCCCGCAGGCTGGGACGTGGTGTGGGGGGCCGGCAGCCGGGCGGACGCGCTGGCCTACGTGGAGCAGAACTGGACGGACATCCGCCCCAAGAGCCTCATCGCCCAGTACGCCTGAATTCCCGCTGCACCACCTTGGAGCCGTGCCCCGCAACCGCGGGGCACGGCTTCTCCATTTCGCGGTCCGGGCCCGCCGAATTCCTCCATACTGCCGCCCGAACTTCCCCTCGGCGGCTTCGGCGTTTTCTATATTCACCGTATGCGACGACGGAATGTGAACATCCTGCTCACCGGCACGGAATCGGATTCCCACACCTGGAATCTCGTCTACCTCCAGCTCCTGCTGGAGGAGCTCGGGCACCGGGTCCACAACCTGGGCCCCTGTGTGACGGACGAGCTGCTGACCGCCGCCTGTGCGGCGGACGAGCCCGGTCTCGTGCTCATCAGCAGTGTCAACGGGCACGGCTACCGGGACGGGCTGAACGCGGTCCGCGCCCTGCGCCGGGCGGGCTTCACCGGCCCCGTCGTCATCGGCGGCAAGCTGGGCGTCGCGGGCGCGGCCGACCCGGAGCAGCGCGGCCGCCTCCTCGACGCCGGCTGCGACGCCGTCTTCGACGACGGGGACGTGAACTCCTTCCGCACCTACCTGGGTTCGCTCCCCGCGGCCGACGCGCGGGCCGTCGCATGACCACCACCGCGCTCCGCGCGCGGGCCGCCGACGCGGCGCGGGACGGCGCCGTCCCCACCGCCCCCTCGTTCGGCGGTTTCGTCGCCCGGGCGGCGGCGGCCGGGCAGCTCGTCGTCCAGCCCCGCATGGGCTTCAGCGACCCGCGCCGGATGCGGGCGGGGCTGGAGCGCACCAAGTCCGCCGTCGCCACCACCGTCGGCACCCTCACCATCGACAGCTACACGCGGGTCGGCGCCCTCGCCGCCGCCCGCGCCGCCCTCGACGAGGGCACCCCGCTCAACGGCTACCCGATCGCCACCCACCCCGCCGCCCGCACCCGGCGCCTGCTCGACGGGGTCCTGGACGCCGGTTTCCCCGTACAGGTCCGGCACGGCTCCTCCCGGCCGGAGGCGATCGTCCGGGCGCTCACCACCGCCGGGCTGGACGCCACCGAAGGGGGACCGGTCTCGTACTGCCTGCCCTACGGCCGCACCCCGCTCGCCGAGTCCGTCGACAACTGGGCCCGCTGCTGCGAGCTGCTGGCAGCGCTGGCCCCGCCGCCCCGGGTGCCGCACCTGGAGAGCTTCGGGGGCTGCATGCTCGGCCAGCTCTGCCCGCCCGGGCTGCTGGTCGCGCTCAGTCTGCTGGAGGGGATGTTCTTCGCGCAGCACGGCATCCGCAGCGTCTCCCTCAGCTACGCCCAGCAGACCGACCCGGCGCAGGACACCGAGGCGGTACGGGCGCTGCGGCGGCTGGCCGGGGAGTTCCTGCCGGCCGCGGTGGACCGGCACGTCGTCCTCTACACGTACATGGGGGTCTTCCCGTACACCGCGCGCGGGGCGACCCGGCTGCTGGAGGCCTCGGCGCGGCTGGCGGTGGGCGCCGGGGCGCAGCGGCTGATCGTGAAGACGGCCGCGGAGGCGCACCGGATCCCGACCGTACTGGAGAACGTACGGGCCCTGGAGACGGCCGCGGCCACCGCCGCGCTGGCCGAGCGGCTCCCCGAACCGCCGGACCCGGCCGACAGCGAGGTGTACCGGGAGGCCCGGGCCTTCGTGGAGGCCGTACTGGACCTCGGGGACGACCTCGGGCGGGCCCTGCGCACCGCCTTCGCGCGGGGGGTGCTGGACGTCCCGTACTGCCTGCACCCGGACAACGCCGGCCGCTCCCGCAGCTTCGTGGACCCGGGCGGACGGCTGCGCTGGTCGGAGGTCGGCGCGATGCCGGTGACCGCGCACCTCGCCGCGGGCGTGCGGCGGCCGATGACCTCCGACGGGCTGCTCGCGGCCGTGCACGGGGTGGCCCGGCGCTACGACGGCCCGGGGGCCGACGCGTGAGCGGGTACGGCCCCGGCCCCGGCCCTGCACAGAGCTTTGACCACACGACGACACCGACAGGAGCCGACATGGAGATACAGACCCCTCCCCCACTGGGCACCCACCTGCGCTCGCCGCAGCTGCGGTCCGCGATGCTGGTGCAGCAGGAAGTCCTGTACGGCGCACGGGAGTTCCTGCGCGGCAAGGGCTTCGTGGAACTGCTGCCGCCGCTGGTCGGGCCGGTCACGGACCCGGGTGGGCGCGGCGCGAAGGCGCTGGACGTCGACTACTACGGGCAGCCGTACAAGCTGATGACGAGCGCCATCCTCTACAAGCAGGCCTCGCTGAAGGGCTTTCCGCGGCTCTTCTACATCGCGCCGAACGTCCGCGTCGAACCGCCGGAGACGGCTGCCACGGGCCGGCACCTGGTGGAGTTCCACCAGATCGACGTGGAGCTGGCGGGCGGGACCCGGCAGGACGTCCAGGAGATCGCCGCCGGACTGCTGACGCACGTGGTGGAACACGTGTGGACGGCGGTGCCGGAGGTCCTGCGCGAACTGGGCCGGGACGAGCTGGACTTCGCGGAGCTGCGGTCCGGGAAGTTCGACGCCTGCACCCACGAGGAGGCGGTGGCCCGCCTGCTGGGGCGGGGCCACCCGCAGAGCCCGGACGCCGAGATCGACTGGGCGGGCGAGGAGGCGCTCTCCCTGGAGTCCGGCCGGCCGTTCTTCATCAACGACTACCCCAAGGGCTCGCGCGGGTTCTACGACCGCGAGGATCCCGAACGCCCGGGCGTGCTGCGCAACTTCGACCTGATCGCGCACGGCGGCTACGGGGAACTGGTCAGCGGCAGCGAGCGCGAGTCCGACTACGCGACGATCGTCACCCGGATGCGGGAGAGCGGGGAGAACCCCGCCAAGTACGCCTGGTACCTGGACCTCGCCCGCGAGGGCATCGAGCCCAGCGCCGGCTTCGGCATGGGCCTGCAGCGCCTCGTCCGGTTCCTGACCGGGCTGGACGCGCTGTGGCAGGTCAGCGCGTACCCGAAGCTGCCGGGGGTGATCGCGCCGTGAGCGGGCTGCGGGCGGCGGGATTCCCGGAACGGGCCGTACGGGCCCGGGCGCGGGCGGGGACGGCCGAGGTGTTCCCGGCGGCCGACACCTACGGGACCGAGCTGTACGGCGCGGGGGCGCCCGGGGCGGGGCGGGAGGGGCCTGACGGCCCGGCCGGCCTCGGCAGGCTGGACGGGCTGGACGGGCTGAACGGGCCGGACGGGCCGGACGGGCTGGACGGGCTGCGGGTCGCCCCGCCCGTGTTCATGCCGCGCCGCCTGGAGAAGCTGATCGAGCTGGGCCGCGAGCCCTCGTACGAGGACGTGGACCTGCGCACCACGGTGGGCGGATTCCCGGCCGAACTCCCGCTCTACCTCTCGGCGTTCGGATCCACCCGGGCGGGCAGCGGCGACCTCGGCGTGGCCGCCGGGCGGCAGGCGGCGCGGCTCGGCATCCCGATGGTGATCGGCGAGAACATGGTGCCGGTGCACGGCTACCGGCGCGGCGACGGCGACCACGACGGCACCCGTTCGGCGCTCCTGGCGCGGGTGGCGGCGTACGCGGAGACCGTCGCGGACGGGGTCGGCGGCGTCGTGGTGCAGCAGTCCACCGAGGACGCCGACTCGGAGGTGTGGAACCTGCTCTACAGCGACCCCGGCACCCGCCCCCTGCGGGACTCCGGGCGGCTCGGCTTCGAGCTGAAGGTGGGACAGGGCGCCAAGCCCGGACTCGGCGGGATGACGGTGGTGGGCGCGGCCGAAGCCGAGCGGCTCGCCGGGCAGTTCACCGTACGGGACCTACTGGGCGACCCCGGCCGGCGGCTGCGGTGCGCGACGCCCGGCACCTTCACCGAGGAGATCGTGCGGCAGCAGCTGCGGTTCATGCGGAACAACTTCCCGCTGGCCCGGACCTGGGTGAAGTTCCACCCCGGGCGGGACATCGCGCACGCCGCCGCGACGGCCTGGGCGGCGGGCGCCGACGCCGTCACCGTGGACGGCGCGGAGGGCGGCACCGGCTGGGCCCCGCGGGTCTTCCTGGACCAGGTGGGACTCCCGCTCGGGGAGTGCCTGCGCCGGATCGGCCGCCCGGGCGGGGACCTCCTCGCCGCGGGCCGGATCTGGGAGGGCGGGCGGGCCGTACGGGCCCTGGCCCTCGGCGCCACGGCGGTGGGCCTGGGGCGGGCCGCGCTGCTCGCCGTGGACGAGGATCCGCGGGCCGGGCTGGTCCGGCTGGTGGAGGCCCTGGCGCTGGAGACCAGGCTGCTGGTCAGCGCGCTGGGCAAGTACCGCACGGCGGACCTGGATCCCGAGGACGTGTGGTCCCCGGACACTCCGGCGGGCTCACCCGCCCTCCCGGTCGGCGGGCACTCGTGACACCCCGCGAGCCCCGCCCCGACGGGCCCGGCCTGCCCGGTTCCCCGGAGCCGGGCCGGAGGGTGCGGCCCGGACCGGGGCCGAGGCAAGGACCGAGGCCGGGGCCGAAGCCGGGGCAAGGCCCGGGGCCAGGCCCGGAGCCGGGGCAAAGGCCGGAGCATGGGCAAAGGCCAGGGCCAGGGCCGGGGCCGGGGCATGGGCCGGGGCATGGGCCGGGGCCGGGGCTAGGGCAAGGACCAGGACCGGGGCCGAGGCAAGGACCGAGGCCGGGGCAAGGCCCGGGGCAAGGCCCGGGGCCAGGCCCGGAGCCGGGGCAAAGGCCGGGGCATGGGCAAAGGCCAGGGCCGGGGCCAGGGCCGGGGCCGGGGCCAGGGCCAGGGCCAGGGCCGGGGCCAGGGCCGGGGCCGGGGCCGGGGCCGGGGCCGGGGCCGGGGCCGGGGCCGAGGCAAGGACCGAGGCCGGGGCAAGGGCCGGGGCATGGGCCGGGGCGTGGGCCGGGGCCGGGGCATGGGCCGGGGCCGGGGCTGCGGCTCAGGCCCGCGCCGCGACCGGGACCGCCGCCCGGGCAGGGCGGGCGGGACCGTGGCCCCGGCCGCCGCCCGGGCCCCGGTTCCCGCCCGGTGCGGGCGCGGTTCCGGCTCGCCGAGGCCCCGGGCGTCACCGTGACCCCGGCGCGCGGTACCGGCCCCGCCTCGGCCGCCGCGCACCGGACCCTCGTACAGGCCGGGCTCGGCCACCTCGGCGGGCACCTCCGCCTGGACGCGTACGGCCCGGCGCCCCGGAGCCGGGACCTCGTACGCGCCGCCCGGCGGGCGGTGGCCGCCGCGCTGGCGGCCCGGCCCCGCCCGGGCGACGCGTACGGGGGCTGAGGCACGGGCACCCCGCCCGCCCCCTCCTCCTGACCCGCCCCCCTTCGCTCCCTCCCCTGCGCTCCCTGCCCTCCCTTCGCTTCCTCCTCTGCGCTCCCTTCCTTCCCCTTCGCTCCCTCCTCTTCGCTGACTCCCCTTGCCGCGCTTCCCTCCCCTCCCCGACTCACAGAGACCAGGTGCCTCATGGACACCCCCCAGCCATCCGCCGCCACCGAACCCCTCGCACCGGCACCGGAACAGGTCCAGTGGGGCCGCGTCAGTTCCCTCGTCGGAGGCCAGGCCGCCGTCCAGCTCGGCAGCTTCGCGCTGCTCATCGCCATGAACTGGACCGCCGTCCAGCTCGGCGGCACCGGCGCGGTGACCCTCCTGATGCTCGCCGCCACGGTGCCCCGCGCCCTGATGCTGATCTTCGGCGGGGCGGTGGCCGACACCCTCGGGCCGCGCTTCGTCCTGTTGCGCACCACCGCCGCCCGGGTCGTCCTGCTCGCCGGCGGGGCCGTGGTCACGGCCACCACCCAGCAGCTCTGGCCGCTGGTGGTGATCGCGCTGGTCGAGGGGATCCTGCTCGGTCTGGCCGGCCCGGCCTCCGGGGTCCTGCTCCCGATGTTCGCCCGCGGCGACCAGCTGGCCCGCGCCAACTCCCTGTACGCGATGGTGCTCCGCGTCGCGCCCATCCTCGGCGCCCCCGCCGGAGCCTTCCTGATCACCGTCGGGGAGCTGTGGCTGGCCATGCTGGTCGGGGCGGTCACCGGTGCGATCTGGCTCGGCTGCCTGCTCCACGTCACGCACGGCTTCGTCCGGCCGAAGCCCGAGCCGGGGGTCTCGCTGGTCAAGCGGTCCGGTGACGGCTTCCGCCTGCTGGCCGGGCACCCCCGGCTGCGCTGGATGTTCGTGGCCGCCCTGTGCCTGGACATGGCCTTCAGCTGGCCCGCCGAGGTCGCGCTGCCGCTGCTGGTCTCCGAACGCGGCTGGGGGGTCAGCGCGGTGGGCGTGGTGCTGGCCGCGTTCAGCGTGGGCGCGCTCGGCTCCAGCGCGGTGGGCGCGGCGATGGCCCACCGGATCCCCATGTTCGTACGGCTCGTGGTGACCGGGGCGGGCCTGGCCGCCGGCATCCTGGTGATGGCCCTGATGCCCTCCGTGGTCTCCCTCACCGCCGTCGCCGCCGGGGTCGGCCTGCTGTCCGGGCTCAACGGGCCGGCCATCGTCACCCTGTACCAGCAGTCGGCGCCCGAGGACCGGATGGGCGCGGCCATGTCCACGCTCGCCCTCGCGGGCATCGGCACCGCGCCGGTCTCCATCGCCGTCTTCAGTTCGCTGTCCCTGGCCCTCGGCATTCAGACCACCTGGCTGCTGTGCGGCGCCATCGCCTTCGTCTCCCCGCTGGCGGCCGTCATGGCGCTGCGCCATCCCGCGAAGGCGCAGGAGCAGGCGTCGCCGGCGGAGCTGCCCGTACCGGCAAGCGTGTGAGGAGGCCCCGATGACGCTCACCACCACACCAGCCACGGCCGCCCGACCGCTCCTTCTCCCGGAACGGCTGTCGGAGCGGGGGCCGGCCGGTGCCGTACTGGTGGCCGCGAGCCCGCAGCTGTGGCTCGTGGACACCACCGACTACCGGGCGCACGCGGCGCGGCACGCCCCGGGCACCCTGGACGCCCAAGAGCTGGCCCGGGCCGCCGAGTTCGTCCGGGCGGCCGACCGTGACGCGTACGTCTGCGCGCACGTGGCGCTGCGCCGGCTGCTGGGCGCGTACCTGGGTACGTCACCGCGCGAGGTGATCGTGGAGCGGGCTCCTTGCGCGCACTGCGAGGAGCCGCACGGGCGGCCCGTCCTGCCGGGCGGCGCGCTGCACTTCTCCCTGTCGCACTGCACCGGGATCAGCCTGCTGGCGTTCGCGACGGCCCCGGTCGGGGTGGACGTGGAGGAGATCGTGCTGCCGCAGACCATCGCGGAGACGGCCGATGTGCTGCATCCGCGTGAGGCGGCCGAGCTGGCGCTGCTGCCGGCCGGTGAGCGGCCCGTCGCCTTCACCCGGGTGTGGACGCGCAAGGAGGCGTACCTGAAGGGGCTCGGGGTCGGGCTCTCGGAGGATCCGGCGGCGGATTACGTGGGTTCGGGCCCGGCGCCGGCCCGGCTGCCGGGGTGGACCCTGACGGACGTACGGGTTCCGGACGGTCATTGCGGGGCGGTCGCGCTCCAGGAGACGCGACCTCTATCCATCACCTGTCACATGTGAAATATTACCTGCGCTTCGACCCAACTCACCGGAAGGTCGCCCACGTTGCGCAGACTCGCTGCGGTGGGAGCGGCGATATCCCTCGCCCTCCTCACCGCCCCCGCGTTCGCCTCCACCGCCCCGCCCCCTGCCCCGCCGCCGTCCTCCCCCGCGGCCGGTCAGTACGCCGAGCACGCCGCCGCCCCGCCGCCCGCCCCTCTGGAGCTCCAGCGCCAGGCCCTGCGCCGACAGGCGCTCGAAAGCGTCGCGGCGGGCGGCCGGGAAGGCCTGCGGGCCGAGGCGGACGGCACCCTCCCCCGGCAGGCCAAGGTCGGCAAGCGGTACGTCGAACTCGCCCAGGAGCGCAAGGACAAGGTCTTCGTGATCCTCGCCGAGTTCGGCGACCAGGTGGACACCACCACCGAGTTCGAGGGCAAGCCGCGCTTCGGCGGCGCCCCCGGCCCCCGCCACAACACGATCGGCAAGCCCGCCCGCGACGACAACCACACCCTGTGGCGCAAGGACTTCGACCGGGCCTACTACGAGCGGCAGTTCTTCTCCACCGCACCCGAATCGGCCTCCCTGCGCGCCTACTACCGGCTCCAGTCCTCGGGCCGCTACGACATGGACGGCACCGTCTCCGACTGGGTCAAGCTGCCCTGGAACGAGGCGCGTTACGGCACCGACAACTGCTCCGAGCCCGGCCAGTGCCGCACCAACTGGGACATGATCCGGGACGCCACCGACGCCTGGTACCGGGCCGAGCGCGCGAAGGGCCGTACCCCGGAGCAGATCAAGGCGCAGCTCGCCGAGTACGACGTGTGGGACCGCTACGACGCCGACCACGACGGGAACTTCGACGAGCCGGACGGCTACCTCGACCACCTCGTCGTCGTCCACGCGGGCAAGGACCAGACCTGGGGCGGCGGCGCGCAGGGCAAGGACGCCGTCTGGGCCCACCGCTGGTTCGCCTACTGGAACCAGGCCGGCAGCGCGGGCCCCGAGGGGAACAAGGCGGGCGGCACCCCGGTCGGCGACAGCGGCATCTGGGCCGGTGACTACCTGACCGGCGGCGAGAACAGCGGCGCGGGACTGTTCGCCCACGAGTTCGGCCACGACCTGGGACTGCCGGACCTGTACAGCTCGGACGGGGACAACAGCGTCAACTTCTGGTCCCTGATGTCCTCGGCCTCCTACCTCGGCAAGGGGGCGAACAGCACGGGCGAGTTCCCCGGGGACCTCGACCCCTGGAGCAAGCTCCAGCTGGGCTGGCTGGAGTACACGGAGGCCGACGCGGGGCGCAGGACGCGCGCGGTGCTCGGCGTGTCCGGCTACAACACCGAGGATCCGCAAGCCCTGCTGGTGCACCTGCCGCCCTCGGTGACGCGCACCGAGCTGACCGACCCGTACGAGGGCGCCAGCCAGTGGTGGAGCGGCACCGGCGACTTCATGGACAACACCCTGACCCGGACGGTGGAGCTGCCGCCCGGGAGCGCCCGGCTGGACGCCCGCGTCTGGTACGACACCGAGCAGGACTTCGACTTCCTGACGGTGGAGGCCTCCACCGACGGCGGGACCGCCTGGGAGGCGCTGCCCGGCACCGTGGACGGCGCGCCCGTCCCGGCCAAGGGGATCTCCGGTGCCTCGGCCGGGTGGAGCGAACTGGCCGTCGGGCTGGACCGGTTCGCGGGCCGGAGCGTCCAGCTGCGGCTGCGCGTCACCTCGGACAGCAACACCCACGGCCGCGGCGCCGCCTTCGACGACCTGCGGATCACGGCAGGCGACGGCAGCCAGTTGCTACGCGACGGGGCCGAACAGGGCGCCAACGGCTGGACGGCCGTCAAGTGGTCCCGTACGGAGGGCCGTACGGGCACCGCGGAGCACCCGCGGGCCTACTTCGTCGAGAACCGGCGCCACACCGGTTACGGCAGCCTGCTGCGGACGGGGCCGTACCACTTCGGTTTCACGGGCGACAAGGTGGAGTTCTTCCCCTACCAGCAGGGCGTGCTGATCTGGCTGTGGGACACCGCGTACAGCGACAACACCACCAAGGCGCACCCGGGCGGCGGCCTGCTGCTGCCCGTCGACGCCCGTCCGGATCCGCTGCGACACGCGGACGGGACGCTGCTCGGCGCCCGCGTCCAGACCTTCGACGCGCCCTTCTCCCTGAGGGCGAGCGAGCGGATCGTCCTGCACAAGGCGGGGGCCCCGGTGGTGGTCCCGGCGCGGCCGGGCGTTGCGGTCTTCGACGACCGGAAGCACTCCTACTGGAACGCGGAGCTGCCCCAGCTCGGGGTGAAGGTCCCGGACACCGGGACCCGGATCCAGGTGGTGAAGGAGGCCTCGGGCGGCGCGCTGGCCACGGTCCAGGTCAGCCCGTCACCCTGACCGGCGCGGCACCCTGATCCGCTCGACACCCCGATGGGCGCGGCAGCCTGATCTGCGCGTCAGCCCGACAGTGCGACGCCGGCCGCCCTGGGGGTGAGCGCTGCGTACTCCAGCGGTGCGGACGGGTCGATCGTCACGTCCAGGGGCGCCGGCTCGGCGCCCGCGTGGACCAGCAGGTCGCCGATGGCCGCGATCATGGCGCCGTTGTCGGTGCACAGGGTCATCGGCGGCACCCGCAGTGCGATCCCGGCCGAGGCGCACCGCCGCTCGGCCAGGGTCCGCACCCTGGAGTTGGCCGCCACGCCGCCGACCACCACCAGCGTCCGCACGCCGTGGGCGGTGCACGCCGCGACCGCCTTGCGGGTCAGTACGTCGGCCACCGCCTCCTGGAGCGCGGCCGCGCCGTCGGCGACCGGCGGCTCCTGCCCGCGCAGCCGGTACCCCTCGGCCCAGCGGGCGGCGGCCGTCTTCAGCCCCGAGAAGGAGAAGGAGTAGGCGTGCGGGTCGTCGGCGCCCCGCCCGCCGGCCAGCGGGCGGGGGAAGGAGACGGCCTTCGGGTCGCCGTCCCGGGCGGCCCGGTCGATGGCGGGCCCTCCGGGGTACGGCAGGCCGAGCACCCGGGCGACCTTGTCGAAGCACTCCCCCGCCGCGTCGTCCAGGGTGTCCCCGAGGTGCAGGATCGGCTCGCGTACGAGGTCCCGTACGAGCAGCAGCGAGGTGTGGCCGCCGGAGACGATCAGCACCATGCAGGGTTCGGGCAGCGGCCCGTGCTCCAGGGTGTCGGCGGCGACGTGGCCGGCCAGGTGGTGGACCCCGTACAGGGGCAGGCCGAGGGAGTAGGCGAGGGTCTTGGCTCCGGCCAGGCCGACCTGGAGGGCGCCGGCGAGGCCGGGGCCGGTGGTGACGGCGACCGCGTCGAGCTGGGAGGGGCGCAGCCCGGCCTGGTCGAGGGCCTGGCGGACGACCGGGTTGAAGGCCTGGAGGTGGGCGCGGGCCGCGATCTCCGGGACCACTCCGCCGAAGCGGGCGTGCTCGTCCATGCTCGACGCGACGACGTGCGCGAGGAGTTTTCCGTCGCGGACGATGCCCGCGCCGGTCTCGTCGCAGGAAGACTCGATCCCGAGAACCACCGGAGACCCCACCACAGCACCCTCAACCCTTATTGCGACCTTTTCGCAATAAGGGTACCGGGGTCGTACGGCGCGTCCTGACGGCCTGTCGACGGCACTAGCCGCGCGGCACCACGGTGGCGAGGACCTGGGGGAGCGGGTACCAGTCGGCCGAGACGATGGAGGCGTGGCGTCCGGCGAGCAGCGCGAGGCGGTCGCGGGCCTGGACCTCGGTCGGCCGGGTGGAGTCGATGGCGGGGGCGACGTTGTGGGCGTCGGTGGCGATCAGCAGGTAGTGGTTGCGGTCGTACCAGCCCGTGTCGACGGAGCCTGAGGCGTAGGCGCTCGCATCCCCGTCGAAGACCACGAACCAGGGGCGGAGCGAGGCGTCGGCGTACCGCCCGCGCGGGTCGCCGGCTTCCGCCCGGTGCACGGCGGGGAAGGCGGCGGCCTGGCCGAGCCTGCCCTGGGCGGCGAGGGAGCGCAGGTGGGTGGCGTACTCGCGGTCGGTCCACAGGGTGTCGGAGGAATTGCCCTCCTCCAGGGTGCCGGGGATCAGCTCCACGAGGAACTTCCCGGCCATGTCCGCCCGGCTGGGCCAGGCGCCGGCCCGCGCGGCGGTGTCGAGGTCGGGGTGGCCGGCGGCCAGCTGGCCGGGCCGGTAGACGGCGTCACCGAGCTTCGCGGTCAGCAGCGCGTCGAGTTCGGCGGGCCCGCGCCCGAGGTTGGCGGCGAAGCCGTCCTTGAGTTCCAGCTTGAGGACGACGGGCCGGTGGCCGGGGTGGGCGTCGTGCCAGCTGCGGATGTCGGAGAGGCAGCCCGCGAGGTTCTGGTTGCGGGACTTGGTGCGCAGTTGGGCGGCGCCGGCGGCGTTCTCGCAGTTGTTGTCGTTGCCGAAGGGGTTGTTGTGGGAGACCCGCCACGAGCTGCCGAAGAAATTGGTCCACACGTCGAGTTCGAGCATGGCCGCGCCGGAGTCGAGCGCGTCCGCGAAGTACGGGTACTTGGCCTTCTCGTAGGCGTTGTGCACGCCGACTCCGGTCGATCCGGCGAACGGGAGACCGGCCGGAGCCCCCGTGGCGGCGCCCGCCGGTGCCGTGCCCAGCGCGAGGGCGAGGGCGAGGGCGGTCAGCCCCGCGGCCACCGCGCCCGCCATCCGGTTCCGCATCCGGTTCCGCAGTGTCATTCGTCCGGCTCCCGTCGATCCAGCGCAGCTCAAGTCGCCTGGAGA
Organism: Streptomyces sp. NPDC048255; assembly: GCF_040652415.1. Lineage (NCBI taxonomy): Bacteria > Bacillati > Actinomycetota > Actinomycetes > Kitasatosporales > Streptomycetaceae > Streptomyces > Streptomyces sp. NPDC048255. The sequence continues at coordinate 1,205 of NZ_JBEZMA010000060.1, read as the reverse complement.
GTAAGGGGGTTGAGTGACGCGGGGAAGGCCGGCGGATGACAGGCGGACGGCTGTGAGAACAGACACGTTCCCCCAGCGCAACCCATGCCGCCGCTCGCCCATCGAACGAGGAGTCGGATGCGTCAGCGGGGTGGGAGTACCACATGTTCAGCAAGGTTCGCGGGAGGACCGTACGGGTCACCCTGCTCGTCGGCGTCCTCGGCGCGCTGCTCTTCGCGGGCATCCGCTTCGCCTGGGAGCTGCACGGCATCACCGCCCACCTCGCCGACGGGGATCCCGCGCAGGGCACCTACCAGCAGGACCCGGAGCGCGCCGACCGGACGGCGTCGGCCGTGCTCGACGGGCTGGTCCGGGAGGACCCGGAACCGCCCACCGACGACCAGGCCTTCGGCGGCGACGCCCCGGTGGACTGGCGGACCGCCGGATGGCAGCCCTCCGAACCGCTGGAGGCCCGGACCGCGACCGCCGAGCCCTCGATCGGCGCCCTGTTCTCCCCCGGCACCGACGGCGACGGCGACCACCACTGCTCGGCCGGCGTGGTCCACTCCCCCGCCGGCGATCTCATCGTCACCGCCGCCCACTGCGTGTACCAGGGCGGCTTCCGCACCAACCTCGCCTTCGCCCCCGGCTACCGCGACGGAGTCGCACCGTACGGGGTCTGGGTGCCCACCCGCATCGACGTGGACCCCCGCTGGGCCGAAAACCAGGACCCCGACCACGACGTGGCCTTCCTCCGGTTGCGCCGGCCCGGCCATCCCGGTCAGCGGCTGGAGGACGTCACCGGCTCCCTGACGATCCGCTTCCGGACCGAACTCCCGGCGCCCGCCCGCCTCGTGGGCTACCCCAACTCCGACGAGCTGCCGCTGGAGTGCCGGACCACCGCCCGCGCGGCCGGACCGACGCAGCTGCGCCTGGACTGCGCGGACGTACCCAACGGCACCAGCGGCGGCCCGGTGCTGACCGACGGCCACATCCTGATCGGGGTGATCGGCGGCCGCGACGGGGGAGGCGACGACGAGACCTCGTACAGCGTCCACTTCGGCGACCCGATCCGCACCCTGTACGAACGCGCCGCCCAGGGCTAGGGCGTGTCCATGTACCGGCCACAGCACTAGGGGGTGTCCGGTGGATCAGGGTCGGAGAGCCCGGGTCGGCTGGTGCCGTGGATTGCAAGGCGGAGGAGGGAGTCGACGCGGAGCGTCGGC
>NZ_JBEZMA010000059.1:0-44080 GCF_040652415.1 Streptomyces sp. NPDC048255 | reverse complement strand
GCCGGCAGACCGATGCAGGGCTTGTTCAGGGTGCCCTGGACGAGACCGAGCTGCGGGCTCAGGTCACCGTGGGTCTTCTGGTTGCCGTAGATCTGGTGGGCACCGTTGCCGTTGACGGTGTTGATCCCGTGGTCGTTGCCGATCGCCATGGCCGGGGCGGCCATGGCGGCGCCCGCGCCGACGAGGGAAGCGGTGGCAGCTGCGGTGGCCATAATCTTCTTGATCATTATTGGTCCTTCGGTTGCACGAGTGCATGGTGGTGAGCGCCTTGATCAACGGCGGAAACCACGACGGGTTGCGCGAGTTCACCCGAACAGCCCCTCCGTGTCGTGCGCGCGGACGGCCACGCGCAGGTCGACCACGTAGTGCTCCTCCAGCCGGCCGTCCGGGAACCGGGCCATGAGGCGTGCGCGTTCGTCGGCGAGGAAGGCATCGGTGCCGGGCTCCCCGACGAGGAAGAGCGAGTGTGTGGCCAGCTTGGCCAGGTGCGTGTCGACCGTGAGGCGGCGCGACCACGACAGGCGGCGGACGGTGAAGCGCAGGCCCTCCTGCGGGCGGGGGTGCTCGTTGATGTAGTAGCCGGGGCCGAACCGCGCCTCGATGCGGGCCTGTTGGTCGGCCGTCCAGCCGACGCGGACGTCCGGGTCGTTCGACCAGACCGCCAGCGCCCCGCCCGGGCGCAGCACCCGGAGCGCCTCGGGTACGGCGCGGGCGGGGTCCGTCCAGTGCCAGGACTGCGCGTAGGTCAGCAGGTCCAGGCAACCGGTCGCGAGGGGAAGGCGGTTGCCGTCCCCGCGCACGAGCGGGGTCCGCGGATTGCGGTGCCGGAACTCCTCGGCCATGCCGTCGCCCGGCTCCACCGCGACCACCCGGGCCCCGCGCTCCTCCAGGAGGGCGGTGGCGATCCCCGTCCCGGCCCCGACGTCGGCCACGCGGGCGCCGGCCAGGGGGAAGCCGGCGAGCTCGGCCACGGCATCGAAGAGCGCGGGCGGGTACGAGGGCCGGTAGGCGGCGTAGCGGGCGGCCGCGGAACTGAAGGAACGAGCACGGGATTCGGTCGTCATGCCGCCATGATGCCGGGACGCCGCGTTCCGCAGGAGTGGGCCTGCGGGCCCCCGGGACGCCCTTCAGCGCCGGGCGGCGTAGGCCCAGAACTCCCGCATCTGGGCGGGCACGGCCGGGCTGTCCGTCTCCCGCTGGGTGAGCAGGACGGTGACCGCACCGGTAGCGGGCACGACGTGGGCGGCGGTGCCGGTGCCGCCGATCCAGCCGTAGCGGCCGGGGACGTTCCAGGGGTCGAGGCGGGCGACGTCGACCGAGCCGCCGTAGCCCCAGCCCTGGCCGTCCAGGAAGAGCGCGGCCGCCTCGCGCTGGGGTGCGGTGAGGTGGTCGGAGGTCATCTGCCGTACGGAGTCCGGCGCGAGCAGCCGCCCGCCCGCGTACGCGCCCTCCGCGAGGAGCATGCGGCCGAAGGCGTACAGGTCGTCGGCAGTGGAGACCAGCCCGTCCGCCCCGGAGGGGAACGGGGGCACGGTGCTCCACTGGCCGCCGGGCGCGTCGGCGAGCTCCAGGGCTCCGCCGGCGGGGGCCGTCCGGTAGTAGCTGGTGAAGCGGTGGAGCTGCTCCGGCGGTACGGCGAACGCGGTGTCCCGCATGCCGAGCGGCTCGAAGATCCGCTCGGCCAGCAGGTCCGGCAGGCTCTGTCCCGCGGCGCGCGCGAGGAGCACCCCGAGGATGTCGGAGCAGGTGTTGTAGAGCCATTCCCGGCCCGGCTGGTACAGGAGCGGGATGCGCGCCAGCCTCGCCATCCAGGTGTCCGGGTCCGCGATGTGCTGGGGCTGCGGCGGCCCTTGCTTCAGCACGCTGATCAGGGGTTGGAGCGCGGGCAGCGAGAAGTCGGAGGGGAAGCCGTACCCGGCCCGGGAGGTCAGCAGATCGGCGACGGTGATCGGGCGTTCGGCGGGGACCACGTCGTCGACGAGTGAGGACGGCGTACGGACGACAACCGGATCGGCGAGTTCCGGCAGCCAGCGCGCCACCGGCGAGCCGAGGGCGAGGAGCCCGTCCTCGATCAGCACCATCGTGGCCGCGGCGACCACCGGTTTGGTGAGCGAGGCCACCCGGAAGAGGGAGTCGCGGGCCATGGGCGCGGAGCCGGCCATGTCCACCGCACCGACGGCGGCGACCTCGACGTCCTCGCCGCGGGCAATCAGTGCCACCGCGCCGGGCAGCGCTCCGTCGATGACATGGGCCTCAAGGAGACTGCGCAGCTCGCTCATGGTCCACCTTCTCGTGCGTGCGGACGCGCCGGGAGGAGCCCGGCGCGGGTCCAGGGGGTGTCTTGCCGATCATGCCGGGCCCGGGCCGTCCGGCGTTGGTCCGGCCTGTCCGACACGACACCCCCTCGTAGGAGAAGACTGCCGCCGCCGCCCGGTTTCACCGGTCCGACACGGCCACGGCCACGCTGCCCACCGGGCGGTCCTCAGCCCGGCGCCGCCGCGGCCGCCGCTGACACGTCTCGCTGCTGCCCTTCCCGGAACTTCCGCGCCAGGCCGTCTCCTTGCCCCCGCGGACGAACCGGGACCCCGCCCCACCGTCCAAGATCATCGGGTGCAGAATGACCTGTATGACCATGACGAACACGCCGAATACGGCAACGCTCGACGACGCTCCGCTGATCGGCCGCTCGCTGGCCCGCGCCTTCGACGACGACCCGATGATGCGCTGGTTCTTCCCCGACGACGCCTCGCGCGAGGCCGCGCTGGAACGCTACTTCGGCACGATCTTTACCCGGCAGTACGTCCGCCACGGCGTGTGCGAGCGCACCGCGGCGGCAGCAGCGTTCTGGGTACCGCCGCAGGCGCAGGCCAAGGCCGTTCCCGACGCGGACACCATCCAGGAACTCCAGAACATCCTCGGTGACCGGGCTCCGCTGTTCGGGGCGGCCGTGGAGGCCGCCGCCGGGCACACCCCGCAGGAACCGCACTGGTACCTGGCGCTGATCGGCGCCGACCCGGCCGCCCAGGGCCAGGGCCAGGGCGCCGCCCTGCTGCGCTCGGGGCTGGCGAAGGCCGACGCGGCGGGTCTGCCCGTCTATCTGGAGTCCTCGAAGCCGTCGAACGTGCCCCTCTACGAGCACTTCGGCTTCACCGTGCGCGAGGAGCTGCGGCTGCCGGGGGGCGGCCCGGTCCTGTGGGGGATGTGGCGGCAACCGCGCGGCTAGTGCTGTGACCGGACGGGACCTAGTGCTGTGGCCGGAAAGGTTTGCCGGGTCGCGTCGTCCGGTGCGGTGCATCGCAAGGCGGAGGGCCGCGGCTCGTACTGGACGTACCGGCACGGTCCGACAACGCGGCGAAGTGCCGTACCGGGCGGCGCGACCCGGCAAACCTTGCCGGTCACAGCACTAGGCAGCCGGGACGACCGAGGCCTTTATCGCCGCGGCCCATTCCTCCAGCAGCACGGCGTGCCGGACGCGCTCGGCGTCGGACAGGCGGCCCTCGGCGCGGGCGAAGAGGCCGCGGATGTCGGAGTTGATCTCGGCGAGGGGTCGCTCGGGGGCGGGGGCAGGGGTCGGGCTCACATGATCAAGGATAGGCGCGCGGTCTGACAGCGGTGGACCACGTCCGTCATGCGGACGGCCCGTCATGCGGACGGCCCGTCATGCGGACGGCGGTCCGCCGGTGCCGGGCCCCGGGTCATCGCCACCGGTGTCCCGCCCCGGGTCACCGCCGATGCGGGCGGCCCGTGACTGGAGGTAGCGGCGCTCGGGGATGCTGAGGGTGAGCCCGGCGGCCTTCGCGTAGGCGGCGCGCGCCGCCGGCAGGTCGCCGGCCCGTTCCAGCAGGTGGGCCCGTACGGCTTCGAGCCGGTGGTGACCGGCGATGCGGTCGTCCTCGTCCAGGGCGGCCAGCAGTTCCAGAGCTGGGCGCGGCCCGTGCACCATGGCCACGGCGACCGCGTGGCCGAGCCGCTCCACGGGGCCGGGGACGAGGCGGATCAGGAGCTCGTACAGGGCGAGGATCTCGGCCCAGTCGGTGTCCTCGTCGCTCGCGGCCTCGTCGTGGACGGCGGCGATGGCGGCGCGCAGCTGGTAGGGGCCGAGCCGGGTGCGCGTGAGCGCCGCGCTGACCAGCGCGACCCCCTCGGCGATGGCGGCGCCGTTCCAGCGGGTGCGGTCCTGTTCGGCGAGGGGGACCAGGCTGCCGCCCGGCCCCGTACGGGCGGGGCGGCGGGCGTCGGTGAGCAGCATGAGGGCCAGCAGGCCGGCCACCTCGCCGTCCTCCGGCAGCAGCGCGTGCACGGCGCGGGTGAGGCGGATGGCCTCGGCGGCGAGGTCGGGGCGTTGCAGGTCCGTTCCGGAGGTGGCGGTGTACCCCTCGTTGAAGATCAGGTACAGCACTTGGAGCACGTCCCCGAGCCGTTCGGTGTGCTCGTCCGGCCGCGGCATGCCGAAGGGCGTCCCCGAGGCCTTGATCCGTCGTTTGGCGCGGCTGATCCGCTGGGCCATGGTGGCCTCGGGCACGAGGTGGGCGCGGGCGATCTCGGCGGTGGTCAGGCCGCCCACGGCCCGCAGCGTCAGGGCGATCCGGGCGGCCGGGGCCAGCTCGGCGTGGCAGCACAGGAAGAGCAGCGCGAGGGTGTCGTCCTCGGCGGGGGCGCGGCTCTCCCCCGGCGGCGGTACGAGGAACTCGTCGCGCGGGGTCAGCCCGGCGGCGGTCTCCTCGCGGCGCCGCCGGGCGTCCTCGCTGCGCAGCTGGTCCACGAGCCGGCGGGAGGCGACCCGGATCAGCCAGCCGCGCGGGTTGGCCGGGCGGCCCTCCTCGGGCCACTGGCGTGCGGCGGCGAGCAGGGCCTCCTGTACGGCGTCCTCGGCGGTGTCGAAGTGGCCGTAGCGGCGCACGAGCGCGCCGAGGACCTGCGGTGCCAGCAGGCGCAGCAGGTCCTCGACCGTCGGGGTGGGGTCGGCCGTCACATCTCGGTCCCCGAGCCGCTGTCGACGGGCTGGACGACGACGGGGTAGTTCGGTGAGCCCTCGGGTACGGGGCAGGCGTACGCGCGGGCGGCGATCTCGGCGGCCCGCGCGAAGTCGGGAACGTCGACGACCCAGTACCCGGCGAGCACCTCCTTGGCCTCTCCGTACGGGCCGTCGGACACCACCGGGGCGCCGTCGGCGCCGGCCGTCACCAAGCGGGCCTGCCGGGGTTCGGTGAGCCCTTGCGCGTCGACCAGCTCCCCCGACTCGGCGAGGTCGTCGTTGATCGCGCCCATGTGGGCGTACATGGCCTGGAGCTCCGCTTCGGACCAGGCCGGGCTGTCGCCGGTGCCCTTGCCGGACATGGCGTCGTAGTCGTCCTGCTTCCCGAGGATCATCAGCATGTACTTCATGGGGTACCACTCCTTCTGTTCACCGGCCCTCAGCCGGGTGGACCGGGCCTTTCACCCGAGACGTCGGAGCCGCTCCCCCCGTTTCGACACGTCGCCGGAGCCGGAACGAGACGGCTCTCCCCAGGGCAGGGTGAGCCTTCCCCGCTTGAGCCGGAGAATCTCGTCGGCTCTTCGAGCCCTTCTACCGGGCGCGGCCCCGGGTGGGCGCGGGGCACGGCCTGGGGCTGGCGATCGTCCGCTCCATCGTGGTGGCGCACCAGGGCTCGGTCACGGCGGTGGCCCGGCCGGAGGGCGGTCTGAGCGCACGGGCCCGGTTCCCGGCCCGCTGAGTGGCACCGGGGACCCTGCGGCCCGCCGGAACGGGCCCCTTAGGCTGACCTCATGAAGATCATCGACCTTGAGCCGGGCGACCCCCGGATGACCGGCGACCTGCTGCCCGTGCTGCGCGAACTGCGCCCGCACCTCACCGAGGACCTCTTCCGCTCCGTCCTCTCCGAAGGCCACCCCCAAGGGCTGCGCTTCACCGCGGCGTACGACGCGGACGGCGTCTGCGTGGGCGCGGCCGGCTGGCGGATCGTCGCCAACACCTACCTGGTCCGCAAGCTCTACGTCGACGACCTGGTCACCAGTGCCACCGCCCGTTCCTCCGGGGTGGGCCGCGCGCTCCTCGCGCACCTGGAGGACCACGCCAGGGTCGCTTCCTGCACGGCGCTCGCCCTCGACTCCGGAACCCAGCGGACGGAGGCGCACCGCTTCTACTTCCGCGAGCGGATGTCCGTGACCGCCTTCAGCTTCGAGAAGCCCCTCGGCTGAGCTCTCCCCGGCGGCGCCCGTGGGCGCGGGGCGGGCCGTGACCGAACCGTCGCCACCCCGAAGCCTGCTCGACGTCGTGGCCGGAACCCAGTGCTTGCTAGGTTCCGGCTCAGCCGACCACGGGGAGACCGACCCATGCCCACACATGCCAGACGCCGCCGGGCCCTGACTGCCGCGGCCTCGGCCGCGTTCCTGCTGACGGGTCTGGCGGGCTGCGCGGACGGGCCCGCCGCCCCGGACCCGTCGGGCGCGGCGGCCGCTTCCTCCTCGGCCTCGGCGAGCGCGTCGGTGTCCGCGAGCGCGTCCGCATCCGTGTCCGCGTCCGTGTCCGCGTCCGTGTCCGCCGCCCCGTCCGCGACGCCCGCCGCCGCGACCTCCTCGCCGGTGGCGCCGGCCACGAACCCGGCAGCGGCCCCGGCTCCTCCCCCGGCCCCGACGCGGCTGACGGTGGCGGTCGAGACCAGGAGCGGGAAGCTGGCCCTCGTACGCGGCGGGGCGGCGCAGGAGTTCACCGTCACCCTGCGGAACGGGAACTCCGCCGCGTACCGGCACCTGCTGATCGCCTTCCAGATGGAGTCCCTCCCCGGTGGACCGGACGATGTGCCGGGGACGGGGCCCGGTTTCCTGCTGGAACGTTTCGACCAGGCCTCGCGCACCTGGCGCCCGGCAGCGTTCCGGATCGCCAACGACACGAAACCGGACTCCCTGTTCACCGGCGGGACTCCGCTGGCCCACGACGCCCTCCGCGTCGAGCGCTACCGGCTGCGCGCGACCGCGGGCGGGCCGACGGGCAGCAGCCCGGTGGTGGTCTCGTTCATCGACACGGACGCCGACCGACAGGTCGCGGGCCGTGTGTCGCTGCCGCACAACACCCGCTGAAACCCTCGCTGTTACGGTCGGCTCATGTCCAAGACCGAAATAGACATGGTGACCGCCGAGTTCTACGGCGCATTCGACAACAGGGGCGGCCAGGGCGCCGATGTGGCCCGGATCCGCCGCCTCCTCATTCCCGGCGGCGTGATCGTCAGTACCAGCCCGAAGTTCACTGCCTACACCGTGGACGAGTTCATCGAGCCCCGCGAGCGGCTGCTGGCCGACGGCCGACTCGTCGACTTCTGCGAATGGGAGACCTCCGAACGCACCGAGATCGCGGGCGACATCGCCTCGCGCTTCGGCGAGTACCGCAAGTCCGGGATCCTGGACGGAGAGCCCTTCGAGGGCGGCGGGACCAAGACCATCCAGTTCGTCCGCACAGCGCAGGGCTGGCGGATCACCGCGTTCGCCTGGCACGACCAGCCCTGACCGCCCGCCCGCCCGGACCGGGTCACCGCCCCCGGGTTCCGGTCGGGCCCGCAGTATGACCGAACGGTTACAAGATTCGGCTCGGGGAACGGACCCGGCGCACCGCACATCTAGGCAGTCGGCGGGGCTCCTACGGGGGCCTCGCCGGACGGTATCGGCAAGAACCGGCGGGCCGACGGTCACCGCGCGAGCGGTGGGGCGGCGGCCGCCTGGGGTGAGCGGCAAGGCGGGGCAGGGATGAAGGCGGTAACGGTGGCGGGCGGTTCCCCGGACACTCCGGAGTCGGAGGGAACCGAGCTTCCGACGACCGGACTTGGTACGGGGGACACGACAGCCGGTTCCGGTGGCCCGGACGAGGCCGAGGCGTCGACGGCCGACGACGCGGCGGAGGCGGCTGCCTCGGAGGCGGTTGCCGCCGAACCGGCCGGCGAACGGGAGACCGAAGCCGCGCCCGAAAGCCCGGCCTCCGAGGCCGCGGCCGAAACGGACGCGGACGTGGACCCGGGCGAAGCCGATGCGGACCCGGTCGCGGACCCGGAAGGCACCACGACCGCAGGCGAACCCGGCGACGACCCCGCCGAGCAGCCGCTCCCCGGCGCGCCCGAATCCGCCGTCGCCCCCAACGCCCCCGACGCCGAAGCCGTCTCCGACGACGAGCCCGGGACCGGCGACGAGGCCGCCGCCGACGCCCAGCCCGAGCCCGAGCCCGAACAGCAGGCCACGGCCCAAGAGAAGCCCGAGGAGGAGGCCGGCCAGCCGACCGAAACCGCCGACGAGGCCGACCCGGACGCACAGCCCGAGCCCGATCAGGAGAACGCGGCCGACAACGAGGCCGAGGACGAGGCGGAAAGCGGCGACGCCGCCGCCCCCGAGGCACAGTCTGGGACCGATCCGGAGACCGGCGACGGCGACGGCGACGGCGACGGCGACGGCGACGGCGACGGCGAGACCGAAGCCGAGGCCGGCCAGACGGCCGAGAATTCCGCAGAGGCCGACCCGGACGCACAGCCCGAGGCCGAGACGGGTCAGACGGCCGAGAGCGACGACGAGGCGGCCGCGGAGGCCGCGACCGGCGACGAGGCGGAGCCCGAGGACGGTCAGGAGGCCGTGGCGGACGAAGCCGGGCCGGGGGCGCGGAAGGTGCCGTCCTGGGCCCGGGGCGGCGATTCCGATGCCGAGCGGACCAGCACGTTCGTGGCGCTCAAGGAACTCGGCGCCCCTGCACCCGCCCCGGCCGACGAGCCCGCGACGCCCCCCGCCCAGGCACGGGCCAAGGCACCGGCCGTGCCACCGGCCAAGTGGCCCGCGCTCCAACAGCCGCAGCACTCCCAGCAGCCCCGGCCCCACGTCGTCGAGCCGAAGCGCGCCGCACCGCTGCCCCCGCTGGAGCTGCTGGCCGAGCTCACCAACACCGCTCCCCCGCCGGAGACCCCGCGCCGGACCGCGCTGCGGCGCGTCAAGATATGGACCCCGATCCTGCTGCTCCTCGCCGGCGCCGTCACCGGCGCGCAACTGCTGCGTCCGCTGCCCGCCGCGCAGCTGGTCGCGGCCGAGCAGGCGCACACCCTCGACGGGCAGTTCTCCGTACCGTGGCCCGCCAAGGGCCAGGGGGCCGTCCGCGTCGCCGGCTCCGGCGACATCGGCACCTTCGGTGAGCAGAAGCCCGTGCCGACGGCCAGCGTCGCCAAGGTGATGACGGCCTACGTGGTCCTCAAGGGCCACCCGCTGCGCAAGGGCGAGGCCGGCCCGCAGATCACGGTCGACGCGAAGACCGTGGCGGACGGCACCTCCGAGAACGAGTCCCGTATCGAAGGGCTCAGCGCCGGGACGAAGTTCAGCCAGCAGGACATGCTCAAGATGCTCATGATCCCGTCGGGCAACAACGTCGCCCGGCTGCTGGCGCGCTGGGACACCGGGACCGACTCCGAGGCCGCCTTCGTCGAGAAGATGAACGCCGCCGCGAGGGAACTCGGGATGACGGACACCACGTACACGGACCCCAGCGGTCTGGACGCGGGAACCGTCAGCACGGCCACCGACCAGCTGAAGCTCGCCGAGGCGGTCATGAAGGACGAGGCGTTCCGCGCGATAGTCGCCCTGCCCAGCGCCGAGATCAAGGGGCTGCCGAAGCCGATCTCCAACAACAACGACCTGCTCACGGTCAACGGCCTGAGCGTGCGGGGCATCAAGACGGGTTCGAGCACCCCGGCGGGCGGGGCCCTGATGTGGGCGGCGTACAAGTCCGTCGGCGACGAGACCCCGCTGATCCTGGGAACGCTGATGGAGCAGCGCGCGGACGGCCCGGACCACAACGCGGAGAACAGCCTGATCCTGGTGAAGGCGAACAGCAGGAAGATCATCGAGGCGGTACGGGGGGCACTCGCCTCGGCCCCGGTCGTCCGCAAGGGCCAGACGGTGGGCTACGTGGACGACGGCCTCGGGGGCCGCACCCCGCTCGTGGCCACCAGGGACCTGAACGTGATCGGCGTACCGGGCCAGCAGCTGAAGCTCACCCTGCGGGCCGGAGCCTCGCCGGTCCCGCACACCGCGAAGGCCGGTTCCGAGCTCGGTGTGCTGACGGTCGGGGAGGGCGAAGGCGCGAAGAGCGTGCCCGTGGCGGTCCGGGGCGCCCTGTCCGAGCCCTCCTTCGGTACCCGGATCACCCGCCTGCGGTAGCCGGTCCGCAGTACACGAGCGGCCGCGGCCCCGGGAGTTCCCCGGGACCGCGGCCGCTCGCATGGGCCGTCACGCGCCGGGCGGCACCCGTGACGGTCGGCCCGCGCCGCGCGTGAGGGAGTACCCGAAGATGCCCGCGAGGGCTCCGAGCACTCCGCCGGCCGCGGTCCACAGCCAGCGGTCGGACCACCAGCCGCCGGACCAGCCGTCCTCCGGCTCGCGCAGGGATCCGGTCACCGTGGCGGGGACCAGGGGCGCCGCGAGGGCGCCGTCCACCGCGTGGGCGCCGCCGGTCTCCGCCACGGTGGCCTCCACGGCCGCGCGCACCGGCAGGCCCAGGTCCTCTTCCGGCAGGTCGAGGACGGTCAGGCGGACGTAGTAGCTGCCCGGGAGCGGGTCGTTGGCCCAGGGCTCCGCGCCGGCGCGGACGGTGCGCAGGGTGCAGGACAGTTCGACCGACGGGGCTTCCTTGGCCGCTGCCCGGGCCTGTGTGCCGTAGGTGCACGCCTGGCGGCGGCGCAGCCCGTCGTACACGTCGAGCTGCCAGGTGGCGGCGCCGTGCCGGGAAGCCGTCTCGGGCAGCGTGACCGTCGCCTTCACGGTGACGCGCTGCTGCGCGTCGACGGGCAGCACCCAGTAGAGGTAGTCGCCGGTGGACGCCCCGGCGGTGGCCCGCTGGCCCGGGCGCAGCGGCGTGGCGGTACGGAAGCTGGTGCCCGCCTCGGTCGGTGCGGAGTCGGCCTTGCCGGAGGAGGTGGGGCCGGGGCTCGCCGAGGGGGTGTCCGCGGCGGCCGTTCCCGCGACCGTGAGGGCGGCGGCTCCGGCCAGCAGGGCGGCGGTCAGTACGCGTACGGTACGCATCAGTTGGTCCTCCAGACGGAGATGCGCCAGCGCGAGATCCAGCCCCACACCAGGCCGGCCGCCAGCCCGGTGAGCACGAGGGCGGCCAGCAGCCACCAGCCGCGCCCGAGGCCGAAGGCGGCCGCGTCGGACGCCCCGTCGGGTCCGTCCACCAGCTCGATGGTCAGCTCCAGCGGCATGCCCGGGGTGGTCTTGACGGACGCGGGCGCGGAGAAGGAGTTGCTGACCTGGATGCAGACGGTCTCGGCGGGCTCCTCGGCGTCCTTGCCCTTGCCCTTGGCCGTGTCCGCGTCGGATCCGTCGGTCTCGGCCTTCGGGTAGCGCAGGCCGGTCGAGATGACGTCGGTACGCCCGTCCCCCGCCTCCGAGCCGCGGACGATCTCGCGGCCGCTGACGGTGGTGGCGCGCAGCAGGAGCCCGTAGTCGTTGTTGACGGCGCGGTCGGCGGCGAGGCTCACCGAGGCGCGAAGTTCCTGCCCGGGGCGGACGTCCACCCGGTACCAGCGGTGCTCGCCGAAGGTCTCGCGGTCGCTGTAGAGGCCGGGCTTCAGCTGCGGGGCGTTCGCGCACTGCTTGGCGCCCTCGGTGGCCACGGGGTTGACGACCGGATCGGCTGCCCGGTCCACCAGTTGTCTGACCCTGCTGGAGAGTTCCGCCGTGTGCTGCACGGAGGTGTACGTGCCTCCGGTGGCCTCGGCGATGCAGGTCAGCTGGGCGCGCGTCTTGGCGTCGGGGACCAGGCCGAGGGTGTCGATGACGAGGTGGATGCCCTTGGCGGCGATGTCGCGCGCCACTTCGCACGGGTCGAGCGGGGCGCAGGTGTCCTCGCCGTCGGTGATGAGCACGATCCGCTTGGTGGCTTCACCGCCCTCGAGGTCCTGGGCCGCACCGAGCAGGGCCGGTCCGATGGGCGTCCAGCCGGTGGGGGCGAGGGTGGCCACGGCGGTCTTCGCCTCGGTCCGGTTCAGCGGCCCTACGGGATACAGCTGCTTGGTGTCCTTGCAGCCGAGTTCCCGGTCGTCCCCGGGGTAGGTGGCCCCCAGGGTCCGTATGCCGAGGCGTACTTCGTCGGGGACGGCGTCGATGACCTCGTTGAAGGCCTGCTTCGCCGCGACCATCCGGGACTGGCCGTCGATGTCGGTGGCGCGCATGGAGCCGCTGACGTCCAGGACGAGGTCGACCTTGGGGGGTTCCTTCGCCTTCGGTCCGTCGGCGGCGGTGGCGCTCGCCGGGAAGAGCCCGACGACCAGGGCGGCGAGCAGGCCGCACGCCCCGGCCGCAAGCCGTTTTCTAGTGATCATCGCCGGATCGTATTGAGGATCTTCCGGCAATCCAAAACGGGGTTCCGGTAACGGCCTTCAGGTCCCTCGGGCCGCCCGGCGCCGCTCTCTCCGGTCCCCTGCCCGCCGGAGCCGGGAAATCCCGGTGCGGGGGACAGAAGGGGCGATCTAGGGTTCGGGGATGAGTACGCGCATCTTCCGGATCACCGTCCGTGGCTCCTTCGACGGCCTCAGTGCCGGCCAGCGGGCCGAACTGCTCGCCGCCGCCTCCGAGCACGACATGCTGCACGCGGCCTTCACCGCCGAGGGGCACCTCACGTACGACCTGGCCGCCCGGCCCTTCTTCACCTTCCGCTTCCTGGACTCGGGTGAGGCCGAGGAGGACATCCTCGATGCCACGGCCCGCGCCGAACTCGCGGCGGAGAGCTGGCTGACCGAGCGCGGGTACGGATTCAAGCAGCTCAAGTCCCAGGCCCAGGACCTCTCCCAGGCTCCGCTGGGCAAGCGGCAGCGTCAGGAGGCGGCCCGGGCCGCCGCGGCCGGGGGCTCCGGCGGCTCCCGGCGCTGAGGGCTCGCGGCGAAGACGGCCGTGAGGTGGGCGGCGAGCGGGCCGGGGGCGGGCGGGGACAGCCGGGCACCGAGGTAGCCGTCGGGGCGGACGACGAAGGCCGTCGGCCCGTCCACCTCGTAGAGGCGGGCGAACTCCCCGCCGGTGTCGCGGTAGACGGCCGGGATGCCCGGGGCGGCCGGGGCGTCGGGGGCGAGGACCACACAGGTCTCCATCCGTCCGCCGGAGGAGTCCCGGGCCGTCTGCGCGAGTTCGTCGATCCAGCGGAAGTCCCCGCCGCCGGCCCCGTACAGCAGGAGTACGTGCTGGTCGCGGTCGCGCAGGAGGTCGTACAGACGCAGCGGGTGGACCGCGATCGGGTGGGTGAGGCCGGTGCAGTCCGGTGCCCGGTCGCCGGGCCGGGGTCCGGGGCCCTCGCCGGGCGGGTCCACGAGGGGGCTGCCCCGGTAGCCGACGAGCAGTTGGGCCTCGCGCAGCACCAGGGTGGCCGGGTCGTCCGGGTCGGTCTGCATCCCCTGCGTGGCGTGCCGCACGGTGCGGCCCACGACCTCCTCGCCGACGGGCCGGCGTTCGGCGTCGTAGCTCGCGAGCAGGCCGGGGCGGGCTCGCCCGTCGACGGCGAGGGCGAGCTTCCAGGCCAGGTTCCAGGCGTCCTGGATGCCGGTGTTCATGCCCTGGGCGCCCGTCGGGGGGTGGATGTGCGCCGCGTCCCCGGCGACGAAGACCCGGTCGACGGCGTAGCGGTTCACGATGCGGTGGCTGATGCGGAACACCGAGGCCCAGCGGATCTGGGAGGCCGTGGTCGGGCGCGGTGACAGCCGGTCCAGGACGGCCTGGATGTCGGGGAGTCCGGGCGCCCGGCCGCTCTGCAGTCCGTGGGTGATGCCGTCGGGCGTGGCGGCGTCCGGGCCGGCCCGCTCCGAGAGTTCGGGCGGCACCAGCATGGACATGCGGTAACGGTTCAGGCCGGGCAGCGGGATGCACACCAGCACGTCGTCGACCGTGCCGTCGCCGTCCCGGTGCGTGGAGCGCACGCCGTACCCCGGAGGCATGTCCCAGTCGACCTCCACGTCGGCGAGCATGTACTCCTCGGCGAACGCCCCGCCCTCGTAGGTGAGCCCGAGCCCCTTGCGGACGATGCTGTGCGCGCCGTCGCAGCCCACCAGGTACCGGGTGCGCACCTCTTCCTCCGCGCCGGAGGGGGTACGCAGACGGCTGGTCACGCCCTCGGCGTCCTGGGTGAACGACACCAGCTCGGTGCCGCGTTCGACCCGGGTGCCGAACCGGGCCAGGAACTCGTCGAGGATCCGCTCGGTCTCGTACTGCGGCAACGCGGCGAACCCGTAGGGCACTTCCGGCGGCAGCTCGAGTTCGAGACGGGCCTGTTCGGCGCCGTTGACGTACATCAGCTGGCCACGCATGGAGACGGCCGCGTCCAGGACGGTGCGGACCAGTCCCATCCGGTCCCAGACCTCCAGGGTGCGCGGCTGGATCCCCACCGCCTTCGCGAACGGCAGCCGGGCGGGCAGGCGGTCGACGATCCGGCAGGAGACGCCGTGTCTGCGGAGTTCCACGGCCGCGGTCAGCCCGACCGGGCCGGCGCCTGTGACCAGTACGTCCGTTGCGTAGGTGTGCGTCACTGACGCCTCCCGGGCAGGCGGTCCCCGTACGGTTCCATGCACCTCCATGGTCGGGGACCGCCCGGTGTCCGGCATCTTTACTCGATGACGAGCTCCACGTCGATGTTGCCGCGGGTGGCGCGGGAGTAGGGGCAGACCTCGTGCGCCTGCTTGACGAGCAGGGCGCCCGTCTCGCCCGCCAGGGACTCGGGGAGCTCGACGCGCAGGACCGCGGCCAGGCCGAAGGCCGCGCCGTCCTTGCCGATGGAGACCTCGGCCGTGACGGACACCTCGCTGGTGTCGACCCGGGCCTGGCGGCCGACCAGGCCGAGGGCGCTGGCGAAGCAGGCCGCGTAGCCGGCGGCGAAGAGCTGCTCGGGGTTGGTGCCCTGCCCGTTGCCGCCGAGCGCCGGCGGCATGGACAGCGCGAGGTCGATCTGGCCGTCGGAGCTGACGGCACGGCCTTCGCGGCCGTTGGCGGTGGCGACAGCGGTGTACAGCGCGTCCATCGGGGGGTCCTCTCGCAGGGGTGGAACGTGGCAGTGGTGGCGGCCGGTGCCCGGCCGCGCTCCATCAGTAGAGCACACAATTCAGTTGTGCACAATTAAATGCCTCGCAAGTCGACCCCGGGTACACTGGCCGTCATGACCGAGAAGCCGAGCGCGACCCACCCCGACCAGGAGTTCCTGCGCCTGGACGGCCAGATCTGCTTCGCTCTGAACGCGGCGAGCCGTGCCTTCGGCGGCCTCTACCGGGTCGTACTGAAGGACCTGGGGCTGACCTACCCGCAGTACCTGGTGATGCTCGTGCTGTGGGAGCACGGCGAGATGCCGGTCAAGCAGCTCGGTCACCACCTCCGGCTGGACTCCGGGACGCTGTCCCCGCTGCTCAAGCGGCTCGAAGCCGCCGGTCTGGTCCGCCGCGAGCGCAGCACCGAGGACGAGCGCTCCGTACACGCACAGCTCACCGCGGAGGGCGCTGCGCTGCGTGACCGGGCGGTGGAGGTACCCCGGCGGATCGCGACCGCGACCGGCTTCGAGCTCGCCGAGATCCAGGACCTCCAGGCCCGCCTGAACCGCCTCACCGCCGCCCTGGACGCGGCTGCTCCGCAGGAGGCCTGAGCCGGTTCCGGCGAGCGGTGAGCTGACCCTGGACGAAGGCGTCGGTGTCCGGCGAGTACGGGCCGCCGTGGTCGAAGAGCAGGTCGGTGATCCGCCGCCATTCCGAGACCGTGGCGCGGGGGCCCTCGCCGGCGCCCGCCGGGTCGCCCTCGGCTTCCTCGGCGGCCTCCAGCGCGGCCGCGGCCTCGTGGTGCGTCATCCCGGCGGCCTGGCGGCGTACCCGGTCCCGGGCCGCCCGTTCCGCGGCGGAGGGCTCGTGCGCCTCGGTCGTCGCGTCGGCCGGATCGACCGCGTCGGCCCCGTCTCCTCCGTCAGCTCGGTCTGCTCCGTCAGCCTGAGCGCCTTCGCCCATGACCGGCCGCCTTCCGTAGTCCCGTAGTCCGGTAGTCGCGTCGACCGTCTACCCGGTCCGCGCGCATCGACCCCCGGGGCCGCCCCGGGGCGCCCGGACCGTCGGCGTGCCCGTGCGAGGCGTCCCCGGCCACGCCACACTGGGCGGGGGGCGTCTTGGAGGTACGCGATGGACCCGGTTGCGGCGCTGGACCGGATCGCCTTCCTGCTGGAGCGCGCGCAGGCGCCGACGTACCGGGTACGGGCCTTCCGTACGGCGGCGGCCGCGGTCAAGCACCTGGGCGAGGACGAGGTGGCCGAGCGGGCCGCGGCGGCCGGTTCGCTCGAGTCCGTGAAGGGCATCGGCCCCACCACTGCCCGGGTCGTCCGGGAAGCTCTGACCGGGGCGGTCCCGGAGTACCTGCAGAAGCTCGAGGACGAGGCCGCCGCGATGCCCGCGGGCCCGCCGCCCCCGCCTGCCGCGGCCGCGCTCCGGGCGGCGCTGCGCGGGGACTGCCACGTGCACTCGGACTGGTCCGACGGCGGCAGCCCGATCGAGGCCATGGGGCGGGCGGCGGCCGCGCTGGGACACGAGTGGAGCGTACTCACCGACCATTCGCCCCGGCTGACGGTCGCCCGGGGGCTCTCCCCGGAGCGGCTGCGCGAGCAGCTGGAGGTGGTCGCGGAGCTCAACGCGGCGTGGGCGCCCTTCAGGCTGTTCACCGGCATCGAGTGCGACATCCTGGACGACGGTTCGCTGGACCAGGAACCGGAGTTGCTGGACCGGCTCGACCTCGTCGTCGCCTCCGTGCACTCCAAGCTGCGGATGGAGTCGCCCGCGATGACCCGGCGGCTGCTGGCGGCCGTACGCAATCCCCTGATGGACGTACTGGGCCACTGCACGGGGCGGCTGGTGACCGGGCGGACCCGGCCCGAGTCGCAGTTCGTCGCGGAGGAGGTCTTCGCGGCGTGCGCGCAGGCGGGTACCGCCGTGGAGATCAACAGCAGGCCCGAGCGGCTGGACCCTCCGCGCCGGCTGCTCCGCCTCGCGGTGGCGGCCGGAACGCTGTTCGCGATCGACACGGACGCGCACGCGCCGGGCCAGCTGGACTGGCAGATCCTCGGCTGCGAGCGGGCCGCGGAATGCGGGGTACCGGCCGAACGCGTCGTCAACACCTGGACGGCGGACCACCTCCTGACCTGGACCCGCACCCGCCGCCCCTGATCGTCCCGCCGGCGCGAACCGTCACGCCGCGACCCGCGTCCGGCGGCAGGAAATGCTAGGCCGGCCGCAGCTGCACCAGCAGGAGCGTCACGTCCGCTCCGGCGACCGCCAGCGTGGCGAGGAACGGGACCCGTCCCGGCCGCCCGGCCGTGAGGAGCACCGTCAGCGCCGTCGCCGCCAGCAGTCCCCAGCCGTACGCCGTCACCCGCCCCGGCGGCCCGAAGACCAGGGCCGCGGTCGAGCCGAGGACGAGGAGCCCGGCGAGGGCGGCCGACCAGCGTGCGCCGAGCCGCTGCGGCAGGCCCACGACCCCCGTGGCCAGGTCGTCCTCGATGTCGGGCAGGACATTGGCGAAGTGCGCGCCCGCGCCGACCAGCGCCGCGGCGGCCGTGAGCCACGGCGGGGGCCAGGGCGCGCCCGGCAGGCCCAGGGTGACGAAGGCGGGCAGCAGCCCGAAGGCCACGGCGTACGGGAGCCAGGAGAGGGCCGTGCCCTTGAACCGGAGGTTGTAGGCCCAGGCCGCGGCCACGCCGACGAGGTGCACGGCGCCCGCGAGCGGCCCCGCGGCCAGTGACAGCGGTACGCAGAGCAGCAGGGCCAGCGCTGCCGCCCGGGTGACGGCCGCGGGGGTGACCGTACCGGCCACCAGGGGTTTGTCCCGGCGGCCCGTGGTCAGGTCGCGCCGGAGATCGGCCCGGTCGTTGCACCAGCCGACGGAGAGCTGTCCGGAGGCCACCGCCGCCGCGGTGACGGCGGCCCCGGCCGGGCCGCGGCCCGCGGCGACCGCGAGCGCTGCGGCGAGGGCGGTGACCGCCGCGGCGGGCAGCGGGTGGCACGCCGCCAGCAGGCCCACGAGCGCGCGGCGGCGCCCGACGGAGGCCGGCCGGGCCTTCGACTGCGGCTCGGACCGGGGCCGGGGTCGCGGCTCTGGCTGCTGCGGCTGGGGCTGGAGCTCTGCGCTTCTCGCGGGCACCCGGCCACGCTATGCGGCGCCGCGCCCGGTTCACGTGATTCCTTACGATGTGTCACTTTTTCCCTATGTTGAATCAATGACACGTGTCCTGGCAGTGAGCAGCGTGTTCCCGCCCCATCGCCATCCGCAGTCCGAGATCACGGAAGCGCTCTCCCGTTTCCTGCCGCCGGGCTCGGACACGGCCCTCCTGCGCCGGGTCCACGCGTCGGTGCGGGTGGAGGCCCGTCATCTCGCGCTCCCCCTGGCGCGGTACGGGCCGTCGAACGACTTCGGCACGACGAACGCCCTGTTCGTCGCGGCGGCTCTGGAACTGGGCGAGCGGGCCCTGCGACTCGCCCTCGCCGACGCCGGTCTGGACGCGGGGGACGTCGACCTGGTCCTGTCGACCACGGTGACGGGTCTCGCGACTCCCTCCCTGGAGGCCCGTCTCGCCACCCGCGCCGGTCTACGGCCCGACGTGCGGCGGGTGCCGCTGTTCGGCCTCGGCTGCGCGGCGGGCGCCGCCGGGCTCGGCATCCTCCACGACCAGCTGACGGGCCGGCCGGACCACGCGGCCCTGCTGCTGTCCACCGAACTGTGCTCGCTCACCCTGCAGCCCACGGACACCTCGATGGCGAACCTGGTCGCCGGGGCCCTGTTCGGCGACGGGGCGGGCGCCCTGCTGGCGGTCGGCCGCGAGCACCCGCTGTACGCGTCGGGCAGCGGGCCCTGGGTGGTGGCCTCGCGCAGCCGCCTCTATCCGGGCACCGAGCACCTGCTCGGCTGGGACATCGGCCACTGGGGCTTCCGCATGGTGCTCGGCCGTGAACTCCCGGACCTGGTGCGGCTGCACGTGGCCGAGGAGGTCGAGTCCTTCCTCGCCGCGCACGACCTCAAGCCTTCGGACGTCGACGCCTGGATCTGCCATCCCGGCGGTCCGAAGGTCCTCGACGTGCTGGAGGAAGCGCTGTCGCTGCCCGAAGCGGCCCTCGCCGAGAGCCGCCGTTCGCTGGCGACCGCCGGCAACCTCTCCTCGGCCTCGGTCCTGCACATCCTGAGCGGTGTGCGGGCGGCGGGGCCGCCGCCCGGTTCGGTCGGGCTGATGCTCGGCTTCGGTCCGGGCTTCGCCTCCGAACTCGTCCTGCTCCGCTGGTGACCGGTGACTGGTGATCACATGCCGATGACCCCTCTGCCCCCTGCCCTTCCCCCCTCGATGACCTGGTACCTGCTGCTCGTCGGCCTCGTCGCGGCCGAGCGCCTCGCCGAACTCGTCACGGCGCGCCGCCACACCGCCTGGAGCCTGGCCCGCGGCGGGCGCGAGCACGGCCGCGGCCACTATCCCGCCATGGTCGCCCTGCACACCGCCCTGCTGGTGGGCTGCGCGGTGGAACCGTGGGCCCTGGACCGCCCGTTCCTCCCCGCGCTGGGCTGGCCCGCCCTGGCCCTGGCCCTGGCCGCCCAGGGCCTTCGCTGGTGGTGCATCGCCACCCTCGGGCCGCGCTGGAACACCCGGGTGCTCGTCGTCCCTGGGCTGCCGCTGGTGGAGCGGGGCCCGTACCGGCTGCTGCGCCACCCCAACTACGTGGCGGTCGTCGTGGAAGGAGCCGCGCTGCCGCTGGTGCACGGGGCCTGGCTGACGGCCCTCGGCTTCACCGTCCTCAACCTGCTCCTGCTGCGCGTGCGGATCGGCTGCGAGGAGACCGCCCTGACGGAGACCGGCCGGCTGCGCGCACCGGCCTCCGTGCCCGGGGCGGGCGCCGCCCCGTGATCGACCTGCTGATCGCGGGCGGCGGGCCGGCCGGGCTGGCCACCGCCATCCACGCGGCACGCGCCGGACTGGAGGCCGTGGTCGTGGAGCCCCGGCCCACCCCCATCGACAAGGCCTGCGGGGAGGGGCTGATGCCCGGAGCCGTCCGCCGGCTGCGGGAGCTGGGCGTGCCGGTGGACGGGCAGCCCTTCGCGGGCATCCGGTACGTGGACGCCGTCAGCGGGCGGCACGCGGACGGGCTGTTCCGCCAGGGCCCGGGCCTCGGCACCCGGCGTACCGCGCTCCAGGCCGCGCTGGCCGACCGCGCCTCACGGCTCGGCGTACGCGTGCTGGCGCGCCGGGTCGGGGAGGTCAGCCAGGACGAGCACCGGGTCCGGGCGGCCGGGCTCAGCGCCCGCTACCTGGTGGCGGCGGACGGCCTGCACTCCCCCGTCCGGCGCGGGCTCGGTCTGGCGGTGCCGCCCGTACCGGGCCGGCCCGCGCGCTACGGGCTGCGCCGCCACTACGCGGTGGAGGCGTGGAGCGACCTGGTCGAGGTGCACTGGTCGGCCGGGTGCGAGGCCTATGTGACCCCGCTGGCGCCGGACCGGATCGGGGTGGCCGTCCTGACGACGCGGCAGGCCCCCTTCGACGTGCAGCTGGCGGACTTCCCGCTGCTCGCCGCCCGGCTGCCGCCGCAAGCCGGCACGCCGGTGCGCGGCGCCGGGCCGCTGCGCCAGCAGGCCCGCGTACGGGTGGCGGGGCGGGTGCTGTTCGTGGGGGACGCCGCCGGGTACGTGGACGCGCTGACCGGTGAAGGCCTCACCCTGGCGGTGACGGCGGCGGGTGAACTCGTGCGCTGCGTACGGGAAGGGCGGCCGCAGGCGTACGAGCGGGCCTGGCGGGAACTGTCGCGCAGCTACCGCACGCTCACCGCGTCCTTGCTGTGGGCCCGCCACCGGCCCGCGCTGGCCCAGCGGATCGTCCCGCTGGCGACACGGCTTCCCCGGGTGTTCACGGGGGCGGTGAACCTGCTCGCCTGAACACCGGTGCACGCGTGAACACCCGTGCACGCGAAGGGAACGGCACCCCTCGCCGGGCGCGGGGTGCCGTTCCCTTCCGTGTCAGCTCAGGCGGAGCCGGCCGCCCGTCAGGCCGCCTCCCCCGGACGGGTGCGGGCCTCGGCGCGGGTGCGCAGCGCCATGCCCGCGAGGACCGCCGCGGCCGCCGCGCACAGCACGGCGACCACGCCGGCCCAGGCCACGGAGGCGCCCATGGCGCCGCCCAGGGGGTCGAAGTCCACCGTGCCGCCGAGCACGTGCAGCGCGACGACCCCGACGGCCGTGGCCGCGGCCGCCCGCCACACCGTCGTGGTGTCCCACAGGGCCAGCAGTGCGCCGAAGCCCAGGCACAGCACGGTTGCGAGCAGGGGCAGGAGCTCGGCGGGCGCGGCCGACGGCGGGACCGTCAGGTCCTGGGGCAGGTGCAGGGCGCCGCTGACGAGCAGGGCCAGTGCCACGGGCCAGCGCAGTACGTGCCGCAGGGCCGCGGAGCCGGAGCCGGAGCTGCCGGCCGGGGCGGGGGCGGGGGCTTCGCCGACCCGGGCCGCGAGCCGGGGCCGCTGCGCGTACGGGGCGTCGTACAGCTCCTTGTAGGGCGGCTCGTACGGCTCCTCGTACATCTCGTCGTACGGCTCCACGTACGGCTCCTCGTCCTGCTCCTCGTACTGCTTCTGGTGCGGCTTTCCGGGCAGTTCGCCGCCCGCCCGTGCCGTCGGCGGGGCCACCTCGGCGGGGTGCCGCCCGTCCTGCTCCGCGGGCCCGTCGGCGCCGCTGAGGATGCTCACCAGCAGGGCGACGTCCTCGATGGGCCGTCCGACCGCTGCGGCGCGCAGGGTGATGTCCGCCTCGTCCACCTCGTGCGGGGGCTCGCCCAGCAGGGCGACCATGCGCCGGACCTCGTGCACGGGGCGGGTCACGGCTGCCGTGCGCAGCGCCTCGTGACCGGGGTTGGGGAGCTGGCCGGTCTCTCTGAGAAGGCTCACCAGTTCGGTGACCTCCTCGAGCGGACGGCAGGTGGCGGCCGTCCGCAGCAGTGTATGGACGGGCTCGGTGCCCGCCGATTCCGGTGCGGTGGTGTCGGGGGTTCCCTGGCGGTCTTCGTCTTCGGTGGCCGCGAGGGAGATGGGGTCATTCATGAAAAGCTCCGTTCGCCGACGCGCGGGTCTACGCATTGCGCGCCGGTCATCGTGCGTCATGGGAAGCGCACGCTTTGTTACATTGAGTGCCACTTTCGCTCACTGCGCCATTCGGGGCGGGCAAACGGGGTGCCGTTGCGACCCCCGGGCCCAGGGGCGCTCTCCACAGGAAAGGGCGTCAGCCGTGCGCGACTTGCGTACCGTCCGGCTCCACCTGCCCCTGTCGCTGTCGACCCTGTTGCGGTCGGTCCTGTTGCGGTCGGTCCTGTCGCTGCTCCTCGCCGTGGGGACGGCGCCGGCGGCCGCCGGGGCGCGAGATCCCGAGCGGCCCGTCGTGACCACGGACCGGGGGCAGGTACGGGGGCGGGCCCACGGCGCGTACCACACGTTCGAGGGGATCCCCTACGCCGCTCCCCCGACCGGCGCACTGCGCTGGCGGCTCCCGGAGCGGGCCGCGCGGTGGGAGGGCGTGCGCGATGCCGGGGCGCCCGGTGCGCGCTGCGTGCAGCTTCCCGTGCTGGTCCCGGGCGGGCCGACCGGCTCCGAGGACTGCCTCCACCTCAACGTCACCGCCCCGGCGGAGCGCGCCGTCCGGGGGCGGCCGCGGCCGGTCATGGTCTGGTTCCACGGCGGCGGCTTCCACTCGGGCTCCGCCGACGTGTACCGGCCCGACCGGCTGGCCGTCCAGGGCGACTCCGTGGTCGTCACGGTCAACTACCGGCTCGGGATCTTCGGGCTGTTCGGCCATCCCGAGCTGGGCGGGGCCCCCGGGTTCGCCCTCGCTGATCAGCAGGCGGCCCTGCGCTGGGTGCGGGCCAATGCGGCGCGCTTCGGCGCGGACCCGCACAACGTCACCGTTTTCGGCGAGTCGGCGGGCGGCCTCAGCGTCTGCGCACACCTCACCTCGCCCGCCTCCGCGGGCCTGTTCCACCGGGCCGTCGTGCAGAGCGGATCCTGCTCGACCACCACGCCTCCCCGGGCCCTGCTGCCGACGCTCGGCACGTACGAGCCCTTCGTGCCCCAGCAGCGCACGGTCGCCGACGGCTTGGCCGCGGCGGAGCGGCTCGGCTGCGGCCGTCCGGCCGGGGCGCTGGACTGCCTGCGCGCGCTGGACGCCCGTACCCTCGCCACCCCGGAGCTGATGCAGGCCTTCTCCCTGCTCCCGTACGGCAACGGCCGGCTGCCGCTGGAGCCCCGGCGGGCCCTGGAGGAGGGCAGGTTCCACCGGGTGCCCGTGGTGCAGGGCACGACCGAGGACGAGATGCGCCTCTTCCTGTCGCAGACCCTGGCGGCGTATCCGATCGGCGACGAAGCCGCGTACCGGTCCCGGCTGGAGCTGTCCTTCGACGCCGCGACCGCCCGGGACGTGGCGGCGCGCTACCCGGTGTCGGCCCATCCGACGCCGGCGCTCGCCTGGGCCACCGTGCTGTCCGACGCCTCGTTCATCTGCCCGACGCTGCGGGACGGACGCGCGCTGGCCCGGCACGTGCCGGCGTACGGCTACCGGTTCAGCGATGCGGACGCGCCCAACTTCACCGGGCTGTCCGCGCCGCCGGACCTGCCGTTCGGCGCGGCGCACGGTTTCGAACTGCCCTACTTGTTCACGATGGTGCCGCTGGCGGCCCCGCAGCAGGAGCTGGCGGACCGGATGACCGGCTACTGGACGTCGTTCGCCCGCACCGGCGTCCCGCGGGCGGCGGGAGCCCCCGACTGGCCGCGCCTGGGCGCCGCGCCGCCCGCTTCGGTCCTGTCCCTGGCTCCGGGGGCGGGCGGGATCCGTACGGTGGACGCGGGGGCCGAACACCACTGCGCCCTGTGGGACGCGTGGTCGCAGGCGCCCGCCGGGGCCCGGTGACGACCCGCCGGCTCAGCTCTGAGCGGCGGCCGGGGCCTCGTCGAGCTCCCAGGCGTGGCGCTTGAACTCCCGCTCGAAGTCGGCGTGGTCCTCCCACTGGCGGGCGATGCCGCGCAGCACGTCCCAGTTGTGCTCCACCGACTGGTCGATGACCCGGCGCATCGCAGGCTCGGCGGTCGCCCGCTTCTCGATGAGGCCCTTGACCGCCGAGGCCTCCAGGACGGCGTTGCGCAGCGCGCGCAGGGCGCGGGAGGTGTCGTCCATCCCGAAGCCGTACTCGCTGCCCGTCCCGGCGTCGAACAGCGGGGTGAGGCGTGCTTCGATGAACGCGGTGATCCGCTCGAAGTGCTGCACGTCCATCGGGGCTCCATCTCTTGCCGGACAGGCGTCCGTTCGGAATTCTGGGGGGCCGGCCGGCGGCCGACGCGGCTACAGGATAACTGTCCGTCACCGCCGGGCCCAGCTGCCCCGATGGCCACCCGGCGGCGGTAGCCTGCGGGCATGGACGAGATCGACGGAGTGGAGATCATCGCCTTCGCGGACGCCGAGGCGTTCGAGGGCTGGCTGGCCGAACACCACACGCGTCAGGAGGGCGTGTGGATCAGGCTGGCCAAGAAGAAGTCCGGCATCCCGACGGTCACCGACGACGAGCTCGTCGACATCGGGCTGTGCTACGGCTGGATCTCGGGGCAACGCCGCTCCCTCGACGAGCGGTACTACCTGCAGAAGTACGTGCCGCGCCGGCCCCGGAGCCTGTGGTCCCGGGTGAACGTGGACAAGGTGGCGGCGCTGACCGCCGCGGGGCGGATGCGCGAACCCGGGCTCGCGGAAGTCCGCAAGGCCGAGGCGGACGGGCGCTGGGAGGCGGCGTACGCCTCGCAGAAGACGGCGACGGTGCCCCCCGACCTGGCGGCCGCGCTGGATGCGGACCCGGAGGCCGCGAAGGCCTTCGAGGCCCTGGACAGGACCGGCCGCTACCAGCTGATCCTGCCGCTGCTCCAGGCCCTGACCCCGAAGACCCGCCGGGCCCGCCTCGACAGGGCGCTGCGCGCGCTGGTGCCCGGCGCACCGGATCGGCGGGACACCCCTTAGGCCTCCGGGCGAGCTTCGTGGATCAGCCCGGACAGGACCTAGATGAGGCATCCCTCGGGTCAGAGCGCGCTCTCGTAGCGGGCGACGTTCGCCGAGACCTTCTCCAGCAGGGGCGAGAGCCGGTCGTCGACCAGCTTCTGGAAGTCGCCGACCCGGCCGTCGGACCACTGGCCCATGCCCACGACCATGGCCCGGCCCTGCCCCGTGAAGGACTGCACCATGCCGCTGTCGGCGGGGAGGGTCGGCAGTCCGGAACCGGGCGGCGGGGCCTGCGCGGCCACCTGGAAGTCGTCGATCGCCATCGCCAGTCTGCCCACCAGCCGCACGGTGTCCGTCGGTTCCTTCATCGTGAAGACGGCCAGGTTGAACTGGTTGTTCTGCGCGTCCTTGTAGAGCGCGATCTGCTCGCCGACGCAGCCCTCGCTGCGGGCTATGGCGTCGGCCAGGACGGGACCGATCGAGCCGGGCTCCGTACAGGACTTCAGCACGGTGGCGCCGACCTTGGTGAAGGTGCCGCCCGAGCCGTCCTGCACCTCGGCCGGGAAGGCGTCGGCCAGGGAGATCATCCGTCCGGCGCCCGCGTCGGCGGCGGCGCCGGCACTGTGACCGGCTGTGGCGCTGGCACCGGCACTGGCCGGGGCGGCCGTCGGCGAGGCCGGAGCAGCCGGGGTGGCGGCCGTCGGAGCGGGCGCGGGCGCGGCGGCCTCGTCCTCGGCCGACGCCCCCGTGAGCTTCACCCCGAGCAGGACCGCCGAAACCGCCAGCAGCCCCAGCGCGGCGTTCCGGGGCCACACTCGCTTCCGCGCCGGAACGACGGTCTCCTGCACCGTGGCGGCGCGGACGAAACCGTCGTCGAGCACCACGTTCCGCTGCTCTTCGTCCGCCCTGTTCCGGCCCGCGGGTATGTCATCGTTGTTCGGCACGCCCGAACCCTAGTGATCAACGCCACCGATCTGAAGACTCCCAGATCACAGCCTCATCACTATGCGCAGGTGGTCAGCTGACGGGTGGCTGCCGCAGGAGGACGACCCGGTCGGCCCCGACGTCGAACCCGAGCACGGGACGCCCGTACTCTCCCCGCACAGCACGTGGATCCGCTCCTGGCCCTGCAACTCCCACGGATCCACGTCGAACTCGATCGCCTCCGGCCGCGGTACCGTGCCGGCATGACGGACACCGCGCAGCGTCCGCTGCTCTTCCTCGACGTCGACGGACCGCTGATCCCGTTCGGGGCGGGTCCCTACGCACCCGGGTACGGCCCGAATCCGCTGCTGGCCCGGATCGATCCCGCGCTGGGGCCCCGGCTGAGGGCGCTGGACTGCGAACTGGTGTGGGCCACGACCTGGATGGAGGACGCGAACGAGTGCATCGCGCCGCGGCTCGGCCTGCCGGAGCTGCCCCTCGTCCACTGGCCCGAGCCCTCCGCGCAGGACGGGCGGAGCGGGGTCCACTGGAAGACCCCGGCCCTCGTCGCGTACGCGGCCGGGCGGCCGTTCATCTGGGTCGACGACGAGATCACCGAGGCCGACCGCGCCTGGGTGGCCGCGCACCACACGGGGCGGGCGCTGCTCCAGGCCGTCGATGCCGCGGTGGGGATCACCGAGGCGGACTTCGCCGCGCTTGAGGGATGGTCTCGGGCCGTCTGACGGATTGCCCGAGTGCGCGGCGGTGTCGGCGTTGCCCGCCCGCGGGGCTTTCCTCAGCGACGACCCAGCAGTTCGGCGACCCGTATGAACCCGTCAGTGCCGTGGCCCTGCCCGATGGCTCGGCGGGCCAGGCCTTCTGCCGCGCGCATCACGCCTGCGTCGATGCCATGGGCCTCGGAGGTGTGGACGATATGAGCCATGGACGACGCAACTGAGGTGAGCGGGCTGCCCTCGGCGGAGGCCGTTCCGTTGTCCACCTCCGTCGCGAGGCCTTCGAAGACGGGCGGGAGCAGGTCGCCGATCCCCTTGGCGAACGGAGCCAGCTCGCGCGCGGTGATCCCTTCCGCTCGCGCCACCGCCACGGCGTGGGCGTAGCCCGCCATGGCGGTCCAGAAGATGTCGAGCAGCGCGATGTCGTATGCCGCCGCCCGGCCGATCTCCTCACCGAGGTGGGTATGGGTGCCGCCCAACGCCTCCAGGACCGGCTGATGCTCGTGGTAGAGATCCTTCGGGCCGCTGTGGATGAACACTGCGGCCGGAGTGCCGATGGTCACGGTCGGCGTCATGATCGCACCGTCCAGATAGCGGACGCCGTGCTCGGCGGCCCATGCCGCGGCGTCCCGGGCCCGGTCCGGCGTGTCTGCGGTCAGGTTGACCACCGTGCGCCCCTTGAGCGCATCGGTGACCGCCTCGCGCCGCAGAAGGCTGTCCACCGCGTCGTAGTTCACCACGCAGACCACCACCAGCCTGCTCGCGGCAGCCGCTTCCTCTGCCGACCGGGCGCTGACCGCGCCCCGCGCGACCAACTCCCGGTCCCGGCCCGGTGTCCGGTTCCAGACCGTGGTGCGCAGACCGGCATCCAGGAACGCACCCGCCAGGGCTCGACCCATCGGCCCCAGACCGAGGACGGTGACGGCAGACTGTTCAGTGTGTACGGACATGGCTCAACTCCGTAGGTATATCGGCAAATTGAAATGAATGGGGCGGAAAATGACGCGCAGTCGTGCTCAGGACCCAGATGTCTGCGGGGTAACCGCCGCGATCGCTGTGATCGACGGGAAGTGGAAGACCACTCTGCTCTGGCTGTTGGAATCCGGCCCGCACCGCCCCGGCGAACTGCGCCGGCGGCTGCCGGGCCTCAGCGAGAAGGTGCTGACCCAGGCGCTGCGCGAAATGGAAACCGACGGACTGGTACACCGGGAGGTGCACGACACACTTCCACTGAAGACCTTCTACTCCCTGACCGCGTTCGGCCGGGAACTCTCCGAGGCACTGGCTCCCGTCTCCGACTGGGGCCACCGCCGCTTGCAGAAGCTGCAGAAGTTCACCGACGCCCAGTCGGCCTCCTGACGCAGCGCACCATCACCCCACCTCTCACCCGGATCCGGTGGCTCTCCGGCCGCCCTTCATCAGGATCACCCCGTTGCCGAACACCGCCAAGTACCCACAAAAAAGTGGCTACTACGGGTGGAGAGGCGCCGCCGGGTGATCGGCTTGCCCCTCACCGGGAACCGGCTGCCCGTCGGAGAAGGACAGGATGCCGGAGCCGAACCTGGCCGTCGCCGACAGTTGGTGGTGGTAGCTGACCAGGCAGATGTCCGCCTCACGCAGCATCCCCTCGCGATAACATCGCCCTTGGCCGCGGCCTCGTCGACGTAGCCCTGGCGCCGGGTCGGCACGAAACAGCGTCGGCACCTTGTCAGGGACGTAGCGGGCACCGGCCGCGTTCGGCTCCCGCAGGATCTCCAGGACACCGACACCACCGCCCTGGCCGCGACGGTGCAGGCCGCGACGACGGGCGCCGCCGTGCTGTGAGCGGTCGACCGACAGGGCACTCTCGGTGAACGACAGCGCGCCTCCCTGGAAGCCGTTCTCGCCCCCCATCGCCTCGCCCCGTGACCTCCGTTTCCCGTTCTTCAGCAAGGAGCCAGACCGTCATGACTACTTCCATCGCTCCCGAAACCCCTGAGCGCGCCTTTCGCACCCTGGTCTACATGGGTACGAGCCTGGACGGGTTCATCGCCCGCCCGGATGGTGACATCGACTGGCTCAACGAGCGCGGCGCGCAGGCCGGTGACATGGGGTACGAGGCGTTCATGGCCGGCATCGACACACTGGTGATGGGCCGCAACACCTACGAGAAGATCCTCACCTTCGGCTTCTGGCCCTACGCAGGCAAGCGCGTGGCTGTGTTGAGCACCCAACTGACGACGGAGGACGCGAACGTCACCGTCCACCGCAGCCTGGACGCACTCCTGGAAAGCCTGACCGCCGAGGGCGCGAAGAACGTGTATGTGGACGGGGGACAGATGGTCCAGACGTTCCTGCGCGAAGGCATGCTCGACGAACTCATCATCACCACCGCCCCGGTCCTTCTGGGAGCGGGCATTCCCCTGTTCGGCCACCTGGACCACGACATCGACCTCGCCCACCGCGAGACCCGCGCCCTTGGCGCAGGATTCGTACAGACGGCCTACGCCGTCGGCCAGAGGCCGGCAGCCGCGAACCAGGGCTGAGGCCGGAGTGGCCACAGCAGCCGCGTCGGTCATCTGGCTCCGCTCATGACCGACCGGACAAGTCGTAGCTGATGGTGAGCGCCCCCGGTGCAGTTGCCGCCAGGCTGCGGAAGCGGCGGCCTGGCCGCTGTCGGTCAGCTCGCGCAGGCGGGCGGCCAGGAACGCGGAGACGGCGGCGCAGTCCTGCGGGGTGAGCTGGTCGACGGTGAACGCCGGGGCTTCGGGGACGACGGGGACGGCGGAGGGATCGAGCGTCGTGACGGGGCGTCTCTCCTCACGGTCGGAACACGGTGCCTGACCCTCTGCCATGTCCCCTTTTGCCGCGCCGGACAAGGAGAGCCATCCGATGTGACGGGCATCACAGAACGCGTTCCGGGATTTGTTGCCGTTCGCAAGCGCTGCCGGGCCTAGGGGTAGAGGCAAACAACACCCGTGAGGAGAACTCGTTCATGACCGCCCCCGCTATGACTGTCCGCCACCTCCCGTTTCACCTCGCCCAGCCCTTCCGCCGTGACAGGGACCTCCGCCCGTCTCAACGCATCCGTCACGTTGCCGATCACGAGATGGGCTACGCCTTGCTCGAAGAGCCCGTGTTGGAGTGGAGGATGTTCTACGTCCGACCGAATGAGTTGCTGGCCTTGGTCCGCCTCGGTCTGGGTAGCTACCGGGTGATTGATGCCCCAGCCTGGACACGCGCCCACGCAGTAGCCGCGCTTCCTTGGCTGACGGAGTTTGCCGCATCCTGGTCGACCAGGCCCCATAGCGATCGGCGCGTGGCATGTCCCACTGGCGTGCTGTCCGCCGCGCATCCCCGGGCACGCATCACACCCGCGACGGTGACGTGGAGCGGCGACGGCCACCTTGTCGCGTGCTTCCCCATTGTCATGGCGCCTGCCGACCGCGACGAAGCTCGCGCGCTGTTGTGGACACTCCACGCGCGCATCGGGGCGATCCGTGGCGACACCCCGGAGGTCGATGCCTTCGCGCACTGGTGCCTGGGGATCACCAAGACCGACCCGGAGTGGCGTGAAGCCGTCTCGATGGCTCTGATGCAGGACTGCTTCCACGACTACCTGGACGGAAGGACGACCGTGGTCGACCTGCTCCGAACGCTGAAGCGGGAGGCTGCCACCTTCCATCAGCAGCAACAACCCCTCTGGGAGCGCAAGGTCCGCGGGCGGCGCCTGCAACTGCTCGACACTCGCGTGGCAAGTGGACTCACGCTGGGGGACCTGATCAGCGACAAACGACTCTCAGAGCCAGATTTTCTGGCAACCGAGCTGACCGACCAGCGGATCGTGACGGTGCTGCGGGACTTACGACCGGATGAGACCGCGGTCGCACTCGCCTGGATGCAGACCGACGGCATCACATGGGCAGAGGCTGCGGCATCCGTATGTGCACCGGAGCCAGCTGCCCTTGGCGATCGTGTGCGGCGCAAGCTCAGGCGGCTCGGCCGCCGGCACAGTGAACGTGCCATCGCCGCCCGGGTGGTGCGATGACTGAGATCATTTATGCCGCGCTGCCGGAATTCCTCGGCAGCCTCGGTGCCGCGCTCGTCGCCGCCGGCGCGGCCGTGGTGGTCCGCAGGTTCCGACGAGCCCGTACGCGGGCGGAACCTGCGCGGCCCGCCCTCCAGCAGGCAGGGCAGGCGGGACCCCCTGTCAGCGCGGTCGCTCGAAGAGAATCACGATGCAGCAGCCTCGGCGGGTGTGCGAGCCTTCTTCTCCCAGACGCCGACCGAGAAGACTCCGATGACCCGCGACGACGCCCTCAAGCAGCTCAGCCACATCGCGCGCGCGAGGGCGTTCGATAGGCACGTCGGGTCGGACCGGCTCATCCAGGCAGGGCTGGACGCGTTGATTGCCGGGGTTGAGAGCCCCTCGCTCGCGATGCTGGCCGGCCTCCTCCGGAGCGAAGAGCCCGAAGCTGCCGCCCTCTTCGACCAGGTGCTGGAGGAGCTGGGCCTGCTCTTCCACCCGCCCGCTGACCGGCGGGCCGCAATGTGGGCAATGGCCTACTGGGTCGCCGGTCAGATCGCCGACGGATCCCTGGATCCCGCCACGGGCACTCACCTCATCTGGGCAGAAATCGCCGAGGAGCTCGGCTATCCGGAAGAGCTGGAACCACTTGTCCACTGCTCGCACAACCTGGAGGGCTGGGAGGCGAGCTGGGGTGTCACCTTCGAGGAACTGAACCGGGAAGCGGTCGAGGCAGCGAAGCAGTTCATGAGCCAACGGTCAGCAGCACAAGCGTAGGGCTGAGCATTCGGTGCCACTGACCGGCGAAGGCCCTGAGTCGGCTCCGCTGCCGTCCGTCCTCTGCGATGGGGTCGCCGAGTCAAACCGACATGGTGGGACTGGGGCCGGAGCCGTACCCCCGTCTCTCCGAGGAGCCCGTTCTGCGGCAGATCAAGCGACTTCAGGTCGCGCAAGGGCTGTGAGAACCTGACCGGCCGCCATG
Organism: Streptomyces sp. NPDC048255; assembly: GCF_040652415.1. Taxonomy (NCBI): domain Bacteria; kingdom Bacillati; phylum Actinomycetota; class Actinomycetes; order Kitasatosporales; family Streptomycetaceae; genus Streptomyces; species Streptomyces sp. NPDC048255. Next base: position 12,432 of record NZ_JBEZMA010000059.1, on the reverse strand, counting down.
GGCGTGTGGGTTCATGTGGCGGGCAAGGTGCCCAGTGCTCGGGCAAGGCGGTCGCTCTGGTGTCGGGTGATGCCTTGGGCGAGATGGCTGCCGCACCGAGGGCTGCTGGGGTCGTCGCAGTGCAGGATGCCGGGGTAGTGGGCCCGGCTGCCGGAGAGCGGGGAGACGCCGGGCATCGCCCATGAAGCCGGCTCCCACAGGGGGTGGTCGCGGGGCTTCAGCAGCTGGTACGCCGGCTTGGGTGAGCACGCCGGCGAGGAGTTCGGCCGCCTCGTCGGGGAGGTCGGCGTCGCCGAGCGTGGGCAGGAGGAGCAGCAGGCGTGCGTACGGTGCGTGGACTCCGGGAGCATCCAGGTCAGCCGTACCGGCGATGTGGGTGAGTTCGCGCCAGGACAGCCCGGGGCCGGCGTGGTGCCCGTCAAAGGTGGCCAGGGGCCCGTGCCGGTCCCACTCGGGGTGGGAGATGAAGTACTCCGTCCCCGCGTCGTCGGCGAAGTTGCGGCCCAGGACAACCGCTGGCTGACGCAGGGCCGCGTGTCAGACCCGTCTGTGATGCTGCGCGTACGGGGCGGTGACAGGAGCCGGCCGGATTCACCTCGGGGGGACCAGTGACGGGTCGCAATGATGGCTGGGCAGGCATGGGCTGGGAGAGCTGGGCAGACCACGACGGCATGACGCGGCGCCTCGACGGGGGTGCCGATCCGGAGGCGTGGAGCGGAGGGCGGCCCTTGCACCGGGCGGCTGTCTGGGGGTCACCGCACGTGGTCACCGAGCTGGCTCGGCGGGTCCTGGACGTGGACGCGCTGGAGAACGGGACGACCGCCTTGTGGGAAGCCGTCTGGTCCGACCGGCCGGACAACGCGCGGGCCCTCGCCGCTGCCGGAGCGGATCCCTGGAGACCCCTCATCGGGGGCTGGTCACCGGGGCGGCTCAGCTTGGCCGGACCGACACCCGACCTGTTCGAGGTACCTGAAGGAAAGACCGGATTGAGCCTGGTGGAACGAACGGCCGCACGGGCTGGCAGACGACTCGTCGCCGCGCTGGCAGACCTCCACTACGAGGGCACGGGGCTTGCGTGCGTGGCCGGGATCGATGCGGAGGAAGCGATACGTCGCCTGGAGGCAACCCCAGCGGGCGGCGAAGCGCTGGAGCAACTACTCGAAGAGCCCTGGGCGTACAACTTCGACGGGAGCCTGCAGATCGTGGGCGTGACCACCGTGCGGGGTGGTTGCGTCGTCACCCAGCCGTGGGGCTACGCGCCGTCGATGCCGGGTGTTTTGACCCGCCTGTCCAATGGAACCGTCTGCTACGGGCTCTACGCCAACCCCAAGAGCGGCAATCAGGGCAGGATCGCCCGTAACGGCAGCATCGAAGGCTGGGACCTCCACCCGGGCGGCGGGCCGGACCTGGGCGACAGTCCCGAGGAAGTCCTGGCCTCATACCTCTACCGGCACAGCGCAGTGGCCTACTCGTGTGCGTTCGCCGGACTGCGGCTGACCGATGGGCGCGCCGTCGCGGGGCCGCCGGATGTATGGGTCGAGCTGCCACAGCGTGACTACTGGGAACAGTGACGCAGCGACTGTCACCACCCGCCTCGGTCGAATGTCGGCAGCGTGGCGGCCCATGCGGTCCGCGGGCTGGTCACGGCCGCGCTGCGCTGACGCGTTCCCGGCGGCGGGGGCAGCCACAACGTCCTGTTCACCGGCCGGGCCGAGATCCTTACGCCGGACGACGTCCCGGTCTCCCAGGCCATCTGGATGGAGACGGTGGCTACGGCCGACGCCAACTACGTCCGCAACCGCCTCAAGGCGGGAAGCGGCTGGACGAAGATGCCGCGCGCCGGGGACAACGAGGCGAACTACGCGGGTTACGCCAAGCTGTTGCTCGCCGTCGGACCCTCGGCCCGCAGGGGGATGAAGGATCAGGGCGGCACTCCCACCTACCACCTCGCCGGGCACCTCGGCGGGCCCCCGATCGTGGTCGGGGGCCCGCGTGTTCTCTACCTCTGCCCGCTGTTCACGCCCGACGCAGGGCGGAGCGGCCCGCGAAGCGCGCCGAGTCGCCCAACTCCTCCTCGATCCGGATCAGTTGGTTGTACTTCGCCGTGCGGTCGGAGCGGGAGAGCGAGCCGGTCTTGATCTGACCGCAGCCGGTCGCCACCGCCAGATCCGCGATGGTGGTGTCCTCCGTCTCGCCCGAGCGGTGCGACATGACAGCCGTCCAGCCAGCCTGGTGGGCCGTGGCCACCGCGGCCAGCGCCTCGGTCAGGGTCCCGATCTGATTGACCTTGACCAGGACCGAGTTGCCGACACCGGTGCGGATGCCCTCGCGCAGCAGCGTCTCGTTGGTGCAGAACACGTCGTCGCCGGTGAGCTGACAGCGGTCGCCGACGCGGGCGGTCAGCTCGCGCCAGCCGTCCAGGTCGTTCTCCGCCATCGGGTCCTCGATGGAGACGACCGGGTAGGCGTCGATGAGCTTGGCCAGGTAGTCGGTGTGCTCGGAGGGGGTGCGGCGCACCCCCTCGCCCGCGTAGTCGTACACCCCGTCGCGGAAGAACTCCGACGACGCCGGGTCCATGACCAGTCCGATGTCCGTGCCGGGGCGGTAGCCGGTGCGCTCGATGGCGGTCATCACGAAGTCGAGCGCCTCCTCAGCGGTACGCAGCGCCGGCGCGAAGCCGCCCTCGTCGCCGACGCCCGTGGAGTGCCCGGCGGCCAGCAGATCGCGGCGCAGGGTGTGGAAGACCTCGCTGCCCATGCGGACGGCTTCGGCGAAGGTGTCCGCGCCCACCGGCGCGATCATGAACTCCTGGAAATCCAGCGGATTGTCGGCGTGGGCGCCGCCGTTGACGATGTTCATCATCGGCAGCGGCAGGAGGTGGGCGTCGGCGCCGCCGAGGTAGCGGTAGAGGGGCTGGCGGTGGGCCGCCGCGGCGGCCTTGGCGGCGGCGAGGGAGACGCCGAGGATCGCGTTGGCGCCGAGCCGAGACTTCGTGGCGGTGCCGTCGAGGGCGACCAGCGCGGCGTCGAGACCCGTCTGGTCCGCCGCGTCGCGGCCGCGCACGGACGCCGCGATCTCCCCGTTGACGTGGGCCACCGCGCGGTCGACGCCCTTGCCGTGCCAGCGCGCGGCGTCTCCGTCGCGCAGTTCCACGGCCTCCCGGGCACCGGTGGAGGCGCCGGAGGGGACGGCCGCGCGCCCCAGGGACCCGTCCGCCAGGACGACGTCGACCTCGACCGTGGGGTTGCCCCGGCTGTCGATGATCCGGCGGGCGGTGACGGTCTCGATGGTGGCGTCGACGGTTCCGGCTGCCTTTGCGGACATGGGAGTTCCTTCCCGTTGTCGTATGCCGTGGCCCTGGCTGCGACAACGCTGGCGCTGAGCCCGACAACACCAAACCCTACAGCAATGCTGCGCAGTTTTGCTGTACAGCATTGCTGTGCAGGTCAGGTGCACAGCTTTGCTGACCAACGGGGTAAAGTGCCCTATGCCCACCCCGGAAGCCGCCGCCATCGCCGCCGAACTGCGCACCGCCATGGGCAAGCTCACCCGACGCGTCAAACACGAGGACCACATCCCGCTGGGCCAGGCCGCCGTGCTCGGTGCACTCGACCGCAACGGCGCCATGACCACCAGCGACCTCGCCGCCGATCAGCGCGTACGTCCCCAGTCGATGGCCCGGGCGGTGGGGCTGCTCATGGAACAGGACCTGATCACGCGCCGGGCGCACCCCACGGACGGCCGCAAGTCGCTGGTCGAGCTGTCGGACGCGGGCCGGGCCGCGCTCGAAGCGGAGCGCGGCCGCAGGGCCGGCTGGCTCGCGCAGGCCATCGAGGCCGAACTCACTGATGAGGAGCGGGCGTTGCTGGCGCGGAGCGCCGCCCTGCTGGAGCGGCTCGCCGCACGCTAGTGCTCTGACCGCATAGGTTCACCGGGTTGCGGCTCCCGATGGCGGGCCCAGTGCCGGTTGGATGTGACGAAACATCCAGTTCGGTGTGTGGAGGCGTGGTGGCAGAGCCGGTCAAAGTCCGCAGACTCACCGGTCAGGAGGGGCAACGGCTGCAGCAGGTCCGGACCCGTGCGCTGCACCGCCGGCCTGACTACTGCGACGCCCTCAAGGCCGCCCCAGCGGAGGCGACATCGAGGTCGATCACGACCTCCTCGCCCTCCCAGCGGCCGTGCTGCGAGATCGCCAGGCCGATGAACGCCAGCTCCGCGGCCTGGTCCCGCAACATGTACTGCTCATGGGACTCGGGAGCGAGTCCACCCGGCTCGTCACGCTCCCACGCATCCACCGCGGCCTCGGCCACGGCCCTGGGCAGCCGCACGGTGACCCGGCCGACCTGGGTATCAACATGCTCCCCGATCGCTGCCAGCACCTTCGAGTCTTCCCGATACCGGACGTACTGCTCCTGATCCACCACGGGGCGAGGCTACCCAAGACCGCTGGCCCTGTCTCGGCTGATCAACCCGGCGAACCTATGTGGTCAGAGCACTAGGCGAGTCATTCCGATGTGATCGGGCTGCGTGGGATCATCTCGGCATGCGACTGGTAGCTGACGGAACCACGCCGGCCTCGCGGTTGGTACTGGTGGAGGACCTAGAGACCGACGACGGCCATGCCTTCGAGCTGTCGAGGCCGCTCTTCCTGGCCGCCGGTGATCGCATCGATTGCGAGGGCGACAGGCTTGTCGTCGTGCGGGCCGGCGGCGAGCGGCTCATGCCGGCCGGCGACTGGGCCACTCGTTGCGGGCTCAGATCTGGACGCAGTCGGTAGAGCGGGACGCAGTCGGTAGAAATGGGGCGGGCTGGTCCTTGCCGCCGGCCTCGAACGCCGGCGCGGACGTGATCACCCGGATGGGTAAGCGCCGGACGTGAGGGCGGACTTCGGCCCGCTGCCTCCGGTCCGGCGGACCGGCCCACAGCCGGCGGAGCCTCGCGGAGATCGCCCGGCCACCCCTCAGGGGGTGGCCGGGGACGGTTCCCAGGAGGCGGCGACCAAGGAGCGTTCCGCCGCCCTGAGGTAGGTGGCCGCGGCCAGCCAGGCCCGGGCGTAGGCGTCGGGAGCGGGGTCGGCCAGGCGGCCGAAGGCGTCGCGCGGGCGGCGGTCGGCCTCGGCGGCGAGGGCCTCCGCCAGTTCCGCCGCCGCGGTGAGACCGGCCCGGCGCAGCGGGCCGTACGGGGCCCGGGACGCGGCGTCGCGGGCGGCCTCGGCGACCGCCCGGCGGCCCCCCGCGACCCCCGTCTCCAGCAGGCGGCGTACCCGCCACAGCGGGGAGTCGGCCAGCGCGTCAGGAGCGGCCTCGGGGGCGGCTTCGCAGGCCGGGGCCTCGGTCGGGGGCGGGAAGTGGCTGCCCTGGAGGCGGTCGTAGCCGAGGTCGGCGCGGCCCAGCCACTCCTCGGGGAGCCGCAGGGTGTACTGCGCGCCGGGGGCCGGGCCGACCGCGAGCGGGCGCAGCGTGGCGGCGCGGTCGAGGTCGGGGCGGCCCAGGACCCGCAGCCGCAGGCCCGGGTACTTGGCGAGGCGGCGCAGGTTCTCCGTGTGCGCGAGCTCCGGGTGGGGGTGCGCGGGCAGCAGCCGGAGCAGGGGCGCGTCCTGGCGTGTCTCGCGGACCAGGAGGTGGTCGCCCGAGGCGCCGACGACCGTGACCTCACAGCCGAGCAGCGCGGGTTCGGCGCCTTCCTCGTCGGCCAGCCGGTGGGCGACGGCCTCGGCCGCCGGGCGGGCGAAGAGGGCCGCCGCCGGTTCCTCGGTCCAGCGGATGCCGGGCAGGGGGGTGGCCTTGACCCCTCGTCCGGCGCCGAGCCGGCCCTCCGCGGAGACGGTGGCCCCGGCGATGCGCAGGCCGCCGCGGGCGAGCCCGGCGTGGTCGAGGGTGGCGCCGCCGAGGGCGACGGAGGCGGTGCCGGCGCCCCGGGCGCGGGCGAGGCCGCCGGGGCGCACGTCGGAGACCGAGTACCGGGTGTCGTCCTGGGCGAGCAGGTGGGTGACCACTCCCCCGTACCCCGTGGCGGACAGGACGGGCTCGCGGCACAGGCCGTACACGCGCAGGCTGCCGCCCGGTGCGTAGGCGCGGCGGGTGGTGCCGGTGAGTGCCGGTTCGGTGGAGCCGGAGGCCAGCAGTGCGGCGGTGTGCAGGAGTTCGCGGAAGGCCCCGGTGAGGTCGGCGAGCCGGTGGGCCGCCTGGCGTTCCCGCGCGCCGCGCAGGCCCCGTACGACCCGCAGGGCGGCCGCCTCGGCGCGCGGCATCCCCGCGAGGCGGGCGGTGTGCGCGGCCCGCAGCAACTCGGCCTGGACGACGGCGCCGCCGGCCGTGACGCCCGCGGCGAGGGCCTCGGCGGCGGCCCGCCAGAGCGCGGCAGCGGCGCGGAGCTGGGCCGCGGTGAGGGGCTGAGTCTCGGTGAGGGGCTGGGCCTCGGTGACAGGCCGGCCCCCGGTGAGGGCCTGGGTCTCGATGAGGGGCTGAGCCTCGGTAAGGGGCCGGCCCGCGGTGACGGGCTGCGTCGCCACCGGTTCCGCGGGCTCCGATGCCTGTGCTGGCCCGGCCGCCGCCGGCTCCGGCGGTACGGGCGGCTGCACCGGGTCGGCGAGCGGGGCCGCCCCCAGGACGGCGGCCCGGTGCAGGCAGCGCGGCGCCAGCAGGCAGCTGCACAGTGCCTGTCCGGCCGAGGTGACCGCACCCGTGGGACCGGGCCGCAGCGTGACCAGGGCGTCCTCGCCGAAGCGGACGGTGGTGCTGCCGTCCGCTTCGGCGGTGGCGCCCGCCGCGCAGCCGGCGATGGCGGCGTCCAGCTTCTTGCGCAGGCGGGCGGTGAGGTTCTCGACGGCTTCGGCGAGCACCTCGGGTGCAACGGGCGGCAGTTCGGTGCTCAACGGGACTCTCCACGGAGGCGGTCGCCCACCCAGCGGGCGAGGGCGAGGGGACTGAGGGCGGCCACGGGCATGCCCGCCGCGACGAGTTGCCGCGCGACGGGGACCGAGTAGCGGGGCGTGCCCGCGTCGTCGAGTGCGGCGCAGCCCAGCAGTTGGGCGCCGGAGGCGGCGAGCGCGCGGACTTCGCCGAGGAGTCCCCCGAGCGGGGCGCCCTCCTCGAAGTCGCTGACCACGACGACGAGCGTGCGGCTCGGCACGGTGATCAGGGAGCGGGCGTGCGCGAGCCCGGCGGCGATGTGCGTTCCGCCGCCCACCCGGACCTCCAGGAGCAGCGACAGCGGGTCATCGACCCGGTCGGTGAGGTCCACGACCTGGGTGGAGAAGGCGAGGAAGTGCGTGGACAGGGTCGGTACGCCGCCCAGTACGGCCGCGGTGAGGGCCGACCAGATGACGGAGGCCTCCATCGAGCCGGAGACGTCCACGACCAGGATCAGCCGCCAGTCGGCCTCGCGGCTCGCCCGGGTGCTGAAGACGGGCCGCTCGGGGACGACGACCACGCTGCCGTCGGCGCCGCGCCGGGTGTGGGCCAGGTTGGCGCGCAGGGTCCGGGCCAGGTCGAGCTTGCCGCCGGGGCGGCGGGTGGGGCGCGGGGTGGCGAGGCCGGACAGGGCCGGGCGCAGCCTCGTGGCCAGCTCCTTGGCGAGTTCGTCGACCAGACGCCTGACCAGCGGGCGCAGGCGGGCCAGCTGCGCTTCGGGCATGCCGCCGGCGAGCGACAGCACGGAGCTCAGCAGTTCCACGGAGGGCCGTACGGACGCCGGGTCGAGCTGGGCCAGTACGTCGGTGCGGCCCGCTTCGGCCGCTCCGGCGAGCACCTCTTCGCGTACGTCCGCGCCGAACAGCGATTCCAGCTCTTCGGACCACTCCCGGGCGGTGGGGAACGAGGCCTCCTGGCCACCCCGGCCGCTGCCGCTGCCGCCGCCGATGTCGCCGGAGCCCTCGCCGCGGCCGGCGCCGTAGAGCTCGTCCAGCGCGTGCGCGTAGCGGCGGGCTCCGGCGGGGAGCCGGTCGCGCTCGCGGCCGAGGAGCAGCCGCCAGCGGTCGGCGGGTGCGATCCGGGGGCCGTCCTCGGCGACGGGAGCGGGGGCGGGGGCGGGGGCGGGGGCGCCCGGCGGGGCGGTGGACGCCGGCTGTGCCGTACGCGGAGCCGGCGGCTCCGTCGCGGGCAGCGGCAGGGACTTCAGCGCGGCAAGTCCTGCGGCGTCGGCGGCGGCCCAGAGGGCGAGCAGGGCGGGCGATGCGTCGAGGGTGAGGTCGGGCCGGTCGCCGAGACGCTCGGCGACCGTGTCCAGCAGCCGGTCGCGGGCGGCCGGGGCGAGGACGTCGAATCCGCCGCGCAGGGCCGGGAGCCGGTCCAGGAACTCCTGGTCGGCGAGGTTTTCCACCCGGTCGAGGAGCGGGGTGAGGGCGTCCGGAGAGGACTGCAGGAGCGGTCCGGCGGCGGTCAGGAGCCCGCTGAGGCGGCGGGTCAGCGCCCGCCTTCCGCCGGGGCCGCCCGCGCCGTCGAGCCAGCCGGCGACCCGGTCGCCGAGCGCGGCGGCCGGGTCGAGGTCGAGGAGGACCCGTACGGCCGACGCGGCGCCCTGCATCAACGGGGACGCGGTGGCGGCCAGTTCGGCCAGGGCCTCGTCCAGGCGCACGCCGAGGTGGTGGACGGCGGCCCGGTCGGTGAGCGCCACGAGGGCCGCAGCGTCGGCGGGGTCCTCGCTCCCGGAGAGGCCGGGCAGGGAGCGTACGGCCGCTTCGAGCAGGTCGGCGGTGAGCGCGGTGGCGGTGGCCCGGGACGCGGCGGAGGTGCCCGGGAGGTGCCCGCGGCGCAGTGCCTCCAGGAGGTCGAGGGCGTCGAGGAGTTCGGGCAGCGTCGCGGTCTGCGGCAGGGCGGTGGCCGCCTCGTGGAGGCGTACGCCGACCAGCTCGGGCAGATCGCACCGCGCGGCCGCGGCCAGCCCGGCCAGGATCCCGGCCGGGGTCGGCCCGCCCTCCGCGGCGGCGCGGCGCGCGGTGTCGCGCAGGGTTCCGGCGGCGGCCTGGGCGGCGGTGACGCCGCGGACACCGGCGAGGTCCAGGCGGGCCGGGACCGAAGGCGTCCAGGTCAGCCGCCACTTGGTGCCCAGAGCGGCGCCCTCGCCGGTGGCGGAGACGGTGAGGGGCTCGCCGTAGGAGGCTCCGCAGACGAGGAGCCGCTGGAGGAGGACCTCGCGGCGGCCGTCGAGCGGGGAGCGGAGCGGGTCGAGGCGGATCTCGCGCGGGGCCGGGTCCTCGGGGGACGGCAGCCGCAGTTCGGCGAGCTCGGCCTCGACGGAGGGGCCGAGGCCGGAGCGGGGCGCGTGCGGGGTGATCCGCCCGCGGGCTGTGCCGACGAACACGGCCTCCAGGGCCTGGGCGAGCGCCCGGCCTCGGCCCAGCGGTTCGCCCTGGCCGAGGACGGTGGTGACGGCCTCGAGGAGCTCCCCGCGGCCGGGTGTGGGGAGCCCGCGCAGGACGGCCAGGTCGCAGGCGAGGCGGAGGGTCTCGGCGGCCTCGCCGGTGCCCGCGGTGTGCCCGGCGCGGCGCAGCTCGCGACAGAGCCCGGTGACGGCGACGGAGGCCGCCTCGCGGACGCGCTCGGGGTTTCCGCCGGCGTGCAGGACGGCCTGCTGCCAGAGGGGGTCGCGGATCCCGGCGGGGTAGCCGGAGCGGGAGTCGAGCAGATCGTAGGAGTACGGCACGAGCGAGGTCACGGGCCCGTCTCCGGGCCGGTCCGCGCCTCGGCCCCCGGGCCGGTCCGCGCCCTGATCCCCAGGCCGGCCCGCGCCCTGGCCCCCGGGCCGGTCCGCGCTCTGATCCCCCGGCCGGCCCGCGCCACCAGCTCCCGTACACCCGGTGTTCGGGGTCGGGCCCGCGGGGGCCGCCTCCGCGGGAGCGGTGTCCGGGCCCGCCGCGTCGACGGCTCCCCGCGGCCCCGCGGGTTCGGCCGCGGCCGGCTCGGCGCGGGTCAGGAGGGCCGGGGCGTGGAAGGCTCCGATGACGGCGGCCACCCGGCGGCCCTGACCGGCCTGGGCCGCGATCACCTCGCGCATGCGGGCCTCGCGGGCGAGGTCCACGGACGGGACGTCGGCGTCCTCGCGCAGCGCCCAGCCGACGCCGAGTGCTGCGCGGCGCACGGCTTCCGGGGCGCAGCCGGGTGCAAGGACTTCCACTGCGCGGTCCCACAGGTCGTCCCCGTCGCGCCCGGTACCGGCGGCGGCGAGGGCGTCCGCGTAGGAGCGGGCCGGGGGGACGGCTGCCCGGTCCGGGGCCGGCCGGCCGGCGGGGGTCCAGCCCGGGGAGGCCAGGGGGAGGTCGCAGCAGACGACGGTCGCGCCGCGGCGGCGGGCCCAGCGGATCGCGGCCAGCTCCGGGGAGAAGTCCGCGAACGGGTAGAAGGCCAGGCGACCGCCCTGGCCCGTCCCCGCGAGGGCGACGGGGGCGAAGGTCTCCGGGTCGGCGAGGTGTTCGAGCCACGGCTGGAAGTCGGCCGGCAGCTCGACGCAGACCACGTCGGCCCCCGACGCGTCCAGCAGGTCCGGCACCATCGCGGCCAGCGCGGGACTGTGGTGGCGCACCCCCAGCAGGTACGGCTCACGGGAAGCGGCGAGCGCGTCGACCGCGTCACGCGGATCGATGACCCCGGACACGCCGCCGCCCGCCCCGGCCACCGGCACAACGGCTACGGCGGGCGGCAGCCCGACCCCGTCAAGGTGCCCCGCCGCGTCGGCGTACGCGGCCACATCGGCGCACACGGGCTCGGCGGGATGCTCGGGCTCGGCAGACAGCCGATCCGGCGCACCAGGCCCGCCAGACACGCCGCCCGCGCCCGACATCGACACCGACACCGACACAGCAGCTACGCCGGACGGCAACCCGGCCGCGTCAGGGTGCACGGCCACGTCGGCGCACACGGGCTCGGCGGGATGCACCGGCCCGGCAGACAGCCGATCCGGCGCGCCAGGCTGGCCGGACACGCCGCCCGCGCCGGCCACCGGCACAACGGCTACGCCGGACGGCGACCCGGCCGCGTCGGCGTACACGGGCTCGACGGGGTGCACGGGCGCGGCGGACAGCGGATCCGGCACGGCCGGCGCCGCAAGGGGTGACTTCGGCGGGGTCAACGCAGGCTCCCGCGGAGGTCCCAGAGGCGGCGCCACATGGGCGAGCCGTCCTCGGCGCGGCGGCGGACCGGGCCGTCCCAGTAGCCCAGCAGCCGTCCGTGGTCGGCCGGGTCGTCCTTGCGTACGACACCCAGCAGGTGCCCCGGCAGCAGGTCCAGGACGTCCCCGCCCGGCAGGTACGCGGCCGAGACCCCCAGCGAGGCCGCCACCTGGACGGCTTCCGCGGTGGACATGACCGTACCGGGGCGTTCCACGTCCCAGCCCTCGGCGGAGCGGCCCGAGCGCAGGTCCCGGAAGACGGTGACGAGCGCGTCGAGCACGGCGTCGTCCACGCCGAAGGCGGCGCCCGCGCGCTGGACGGCGGCGACCGCCTGGCGGCGGATCAGGGTGGCTTCGGCGTCCGCGTCGGCGATCGGGGCGACGGTCTCGAAGTTGAAGCGCCTCTTGAGCGCGGCGGACATCTCGGAGACGCCGCGGTCGCGCAGGTTGGCGGTGGCGATGACGGTGAAGCCGGGTACCGCGGAGACCAGCGCGTCCTCGGTGGCGGTCAGTTCGGGCACGCTGATCCGCCGGTCGGACAGGATCGACACCAGCGCGTCCTGTACCTCGGGCAGGCAGCGGGTGATCTCCTCGACTCGGACCACCCGTCCGGTCCGCATCGCGGAGAGCACCGGGGAGTCGACCAAGGCCTGCGGGGTGGGGCCCTGGGCGAGCAGCAGGGCGTAGTTCCAGCCGTAGCGGAAGGCGTCCTCCGTGGTGCCGGCCGTGCCCTGGACGGTGAGGGCGCTGGTGCCGCTGACGGCGGCGGCCAGCAGCTCGGACAGCATCGACTTGGCGGTGCCGGGTTCGCCGGTGAGCAGCAGGCCGCGTTCTCCGGCGAGCGTGACCACGCAGCGTTCCACCAGGGCGCGTTCGCCTACGAACTTGGGGGCGATGGCCAGTTTGGCCGGCAGGCCCGCGGTACGGCGTCCGGGCAGGGCGAGCTCGGCGCCGTCGCTGCCGCAGACGAAGGTGACGACGGCGCGGGGGGTCAGGGCCCAGCCCGGCGGCCGGGGGCCGGGGTCCTGGGCGGCGAGGAAGGCCAGTTCGGCGGCGTACCGCTCCTCGGCGGGGAGCACCTGCCGGGTGGCGGCGGGCTGTTCGGTGACGGTCATGCGGAGTCCTCGGATCAGGGGTCGTACGGGAGGGGGACGGCGCGCCGGGGGACGAGGCGCCGGGGGACGACGCGCAGCGGGACGCGGCGCACGGGGACGCGGCGCGGGGGGCCCCCCCGGGCCCCCCCCCCCCCGGCCCCCCCCCGGGCCCCGCGCCGCCGGGGGGGGGGGGGGGTGGGGGGACCCGGTGGTGGACCGCGAGCGGGGCGGCGGC